>JAYVUD010000280.1:0-11713 GCA_043788335.1 Chloracidobacterium sp.
TTTCAATAGTTTCCCTGTCCCGCGGCTTGTCCCGCGGGGATGGATCTGAGAAAACCGTGGGACAGTGGGACAAAACGCCTAACTGGCAATCAACACAACGGGTTAACCTGTCCCACCTTTTGTCCCACTTTAATGAAACGTGGGACAAGATCGCTTCGATCTCGGTCTACGAGATTGGCGGCATATCGCGCAATTAACGCAGATCTCGCGGATCTATTTTTAGGATATGTCCTAAGATCCGCGATATCTGCGTTATTTACGGTCGAGCCTTGCTCTAATGTTCCCCGATGCTGACTTGCACCGAACAAGAGCCCTTACTTACGTGCGGGCTACTGACACGCGGGCCGGGTCACGGATCGAGTCGGTCCTCGTCGTCGTTATCATCGCCGCCACCGCGGCGCCCGCCTCCTCCGCCGGCAGTTGGCGGTTGGATGTACGGCATCTTGGCATCACGCATCATCTGATTGAGAGTCGCGAGATCCTCGTTGACCAATTTGCGGACCTCATCGGCTGCGGGCGGTATCTTTTTGGACAGGATATCGTATTGACCCATCTCAAAATCGGTCGGGGCGGTCGATGAGCCCTCTATCGCGAACATCAACTGCTGAATACGCTGGCTGAGCGGCGTCGGCAGTTCGACGAGCGGCGGTCCGGCCATACTGATGGTGTTTGCCTGCGACGGCGGCGTTCCCCAATTGACGTATGCCGCGTCGATCTTTTTCAGCAGTTCGTCGGCCGCTTTTTTGACATTGTCAGGCACCTGCGGAGCACCCGCCTTTTTCCATGTTTCGATTGCGGTGTTCAGATTTGTTCTGAGGCCGGCGATCGATGTCTGTGCCATCGTCGCCTGCAGCACCAGCGGCTGCATCTTGGTTAGAGCCGCACGCTTTTTGCCGCGGTCTTCGTCGGAAAATACTATTCGCGGATCGTCGATCACTTTCAGCGATTTCGAAGCCTCGGCGTCGCCCAGTTTCGCCTTGACGGTGTAGGTGCCCGGATCGACGCGCAGCCCGGTTTGGCCAAATCCGCCGAATCCGCCGCCGCCCGGTGTTTCCGCTGTCGGGCCGCCCGGTTCCCCGGCTTGCGGGCCGATCGGCCGCGAACGCAGGTCCCAGACGTAGCGGTTGACGCCCTTTACCGCAACGCACGGCTGAGCCCCGCCGCCAAATCGGCCGCCTCCGCCGCCGCCACCGCCGGCACCGGGAGCCGGTGTTGCCGTCGGAACCGGAGCTGAACGCGTGCAGTTAACCGTGCGAACGGTCTCGCCCTTGGCGTCCAGTATCGTGATCGCGACCGTTTCCTTGTCAGCGAGCGGTTCTTTTAGGTAAAAGTTGATCACCGCTCCGTTCGGCGGATTTTGGCCTAAAAACGCCTTGTCGCCCGTCACCGGTTTGTTGCTCCACGTCCGCCAGATGACCGCCTGGCGCGTGTCGTAGAGAAACAGCTTGCTGTTTAGAACGGTCTCGTTGGTCTGCTCGATGGGCGTGATGTCGTCCATGATCCAGAGCGAACGGCCGTGCGTGGCAAGTATCAGGTCGTTGTCACGCGGATGGATCTGGATATCGTCGACCGGAACCGTCGGCAAATTAGATTTGATCTGCGACCAGTTTGCCCCACGGTCGTTCGAGGCGAACAGGCCAAATTCGGTACCGACGAACAACAGTTTCGGGTTACGCGGATGCTCGCGAAATGCACGCACAACGCCGGTGTTTTGCGGCAGATTTGAGACGATCGATCTCCATGTTTCGCCAAAATCGGAGGTCATAAACACGTAGACCCGAAAGTCGCCGTTGCGGTGGCCGTCGAACGTGACGTACGCCGTCCCCTCGTTTTCGCGCGAGGCGGCGACGCGGCTGACATAGGTACCTTTCGGCACGCCGGGTATCTTGTCAATGACGTTTTTCCATGTCTGGCCGTCGCGTGTGACCTGCAGATTGCCGTCATCGGTGCCGGCCCACAGCACGTTGCGATTGACCGGCGACTCGGAAACCGACGTGATCGCCGGAAACTGCTGCACGCCGTCGTGCCGCGAGCGTGTGTTTTTGTCCGGCACCTTGCCCATGATGGCGAGCGTGTTGCGGTCGATATCGGTCGTCAGTTCACCGCCGACCTTGGACCAGCTGTCACCGCGGTTTGTCGACCTGAACAGGAAATTGCCGCCGTAATAGATCGTGTTTTTGTCGTAGGCGGAGATGACGATCGGCGAATTCCACTGAAAGCGATAGAGCTTTTCGCCGTCGTCCTCGCGGGGCCGGATGCCCTTGCTCTCGCCGGTCTTGATGTTTCGGCGGAGCAGGTTGCCGTCCTGCGACTCGGCATAGACGGTGTCGGGGTCATTGGGGTCGGGAACGGCGAAAAACCCATCGCCGCCGCCGATCGTGTACCAGTCATCATTGGTGATGCCGCGCGGATTGAACGACATACTCGGGCCGCACCACGCGTTATTGTCCTGCAGCCCGCCGCACACCTTGTACGGCATGCTGTTGTCGGCACCGACCTCGTAAAATTGGCCGATCGGCACGGTGTTGGCATAATCCCAGGTCTTGCCGCGGTCGTATGTGATATTGACGCCGCCGTCATTACCGATGATCAGGTGATTTGAGTCGCTCGGGTCGATCCAGATGCCATGCGTGTCGGCGTGCGGTGACCGGGCGAAATTGGTCGTCCAGGTCTTGCCGCCGTCGTCGGAATACTGCATCGCGACGCCGGCCATCCAGAGCCGCTGATCATTATTGGGGTCGATGCGGATCTGGCTGAAATACATCGGCCGCGGGTTAGCGGCGATCTCGGCGACGCGGGTCCAGGTCTCGCCCTTGTCGTTAGAGCGGTAAATGCCGCCGTTTGCATGCTCGACCGTCGCGTAGACGATGTTGGTATCCTTGGCGTAGATCGCGATCGCACAGCGGCCCGTTTCGAGCAGGTTCTCGGGCCGCGGCGTCGGGGCGTTTTCGGTGTCGTACGGCATTCCCTTGGTGATCTTGGACCAGGTGTCGCCGCCGTCATTCGATTTGTAAAGGGCACTGCCCTCGCCGCTGCCGTTAAAGCCAAATACGGTACGTCGGCGTTGATACATCGCGGCGTAGAGGATGTTCGGACTCTCGGGGTCCATTGCGATCTCGGTCGCACCGGTGTCGTCGTTGACCTTAAGCACCTGCTGCCAGGTCTTGCCGCCGTCCGTCGTTCGGTAGACGCCGCGCTCCGCACTTGGGCCCCACAGGCTGCCCATCGCCGCGACAAAGACGATGTCGGGATTGGTCGGATGGACGACGACGCGGGCGATGTGCTGCGTGCCGCCGAGGCCCATCAATTTCCAGGTCTTGCCGGCATCGAGCGAACGGTAGATACCGTTGCCCCACGACGAACTCTGGCGATTATTGGCTTCGCCGGTGCCGGCCCAGATGATCGATGGATTTGACGGCGAAATGGCGATGTCGCCAACGCTCGGCACCGTTTCTTTGTCAAATATTGTCGTCCACGACGTGCCGTCGTTGACCGACTTAAGGATGCCGCCGCCCGCCGTCGCGACGTATATGATACGGCTGTCATTGGGCGCGACCTCAACGTCGTCAATTCGCCCGCCCATCGTTGCGGGCCCGATCTCGCGAAATTTAAGCCCCGCGATCGCCGCCTGAAACGTCACGGTCGGTGCGGGCGTCGGCGCGGGTGTCGCGGCCGCAACCTCGCCCTTGGGCTTTTTCTTGGAGGCGTCCTTAGGTTTTTCCTGAGCAGTGGCAACCGAGATAGCAGACACGGAGAGCAGCGAAACTACGCCGAAGTTCAGCAAAGAGCGGAATATACTCATTATGTTCAAAAGTCCTCAACAACCGAATTATGACTCAACCGGAACGCAGATTGGGAGGCAACCGGTATTTGGCTTAATACGCAAACAAATCAGGATAGTTTTCGCTTATGCGCTAACATTTAAGACTCTGCCAAGAAACCCAGCTGGGGTAATGTCGCCGGCGAGAGATTTTCGCTTATTGATTTGAGAGTATCTATGGTCCGCGGGTGTGTCGGGCTTATCAGGTGAAGTGTTAGGCTGATGTCTTGTCCGAGTTAGAGTTTGAGGCCAAATTCTCGGCTCGCAACCGCTCGCGCAATTCGATCGCCTCGGTCTTTGAAATCGGCTTTGCCGTCATAAGCGAAAGGCTCAGTTTCCGCAGTTGTTCGGTTTGTCTCAAACGTCTGGTAATAGCGTCCGATGACATGTCAATCTTCTTCATTCTTCATCCTGTCGATATCGATCAGATCTTTGTGCCGTCCAGCCAGTTCCTTCATTTTGATGAGCCCGCCGCGGGATACGATCGACAGAGGACGTCCCTGCCATTCAACGGTTATTCTATCGTCCCAAACATCTTCCACGAAGGGTGTAACGAGAAGGAAATCAAGTGATAGCACTTCGCCGTCGTCATCGATCTTAGAAACACGACGTATCTCGACTGCTCGCTCTTTGAAAGACATGTCTAATCCGTGAATATCGAAACCGAACGACTTTGCGATCTCAAATGACTCTGGCAGCGACTCATTTCTAATAAGTATGTCGATATCAAATGTCGCTCGGGGAAATCCCAGTATCGTAAGCGCAAGGCCGCCGCAAACGGCGTACTCGATCTCCTTTTCCTCGAGAGACATCGTGAGTTGAGCAAGTTCAGTTAGTAGGTCTGACATAGGTGGATACACTAAGGCTCAAAGCTGTGCCCCATATAATTAGAATCCAAATTTACTATCGTCGCAATTACCTTTTCCCGACCTCAAAGTGATCGCCAACGGCCCCACATTACCTCTTACCGGCAGCAATTGACATTCCGAACTAAAAAGCACATCGACGGTCACGGAGCCTGTCTTTTTCCAGATTTCGGCCTCGATCAAATACGCTGTTTCGTCATAAACCTCGAGCGAGAACGTTCCGTCTCCATTGGTGTCGGTCAAGACATAACCGCCGGATCGCATTTTCAGGCCATCGTTTTCGCGGCTGATGCGAACGCTGATCACAGCATTAGGTGCCGGTTTGCCGTCAGCAAATACCACTCTTCCGGCCAATAGTCGCTTCTTTAAGCCTGTGACTGTGAAATCGCAACCGCGCAAGACCTCGGCGTTACCAAGCGTGATCGTCTCCGCTTTTGACTTGGTCAGAACCCCAGGAAAATAGGTGATCGGAAACGCTGCGGTTTTGACCGTGGGGTCAATATACCAGTCACTCGGTCCAACTTTGATCAGGTACTTGCCCGGCGGTATTCCTCGAAATGAGAAACCTCCGACAGAATCCGTTTCGCCACGAGACACGTTCCTCTCCGTGCCCGTGTCGTCAGTTCCGATCAAGCGAATCTCGAGCGATTTGACCGGTATCCTATTCTCATCTCTGACGACACCGCCAATCACTCCATTGACGGAAACCGAAAAGTCCTCGACTACTCCGTGTCCGCGAACTACCTCAATATTCCTGAAAGACCGTTCACCGTCGAATCCATGAATGTCCCCGTATGCGATCAGACCGTCGGGCAATTTCAGAAAGACCCGATATTGGCCTGGCTTAAGCATCGCAAATTTATAATATCCGTCATCGTCGATGGTCGCTTCGAAATGGTCACCATTAAAAGCTTCAACAAATACACGGTCAACCCCGGGCGGCTTTGTTGAATTACCCTCGCGGTCGATACGATGGGTCACCTTGCCGAGGATGAACCCGCTCTTGTCCGTGACCTTTGCCATCTCTCGGAAAAATTCAATGTACTGTTTTTGACTGTTGGCATTCGCATAACTGAAGGAACACCCGAGGATATACGGCTTTTTGGTTTTGGGGTCTTTTGTAACGAGAAACAGATATGCCTTTCCCGGCTCGCGCAAACGATTACAGCTCGATGCATCGAAAATATCAACGACTTTTCGACCGCTCATGCCACGGAAGTTCTCGGTAACCGTCACTTGATACCTAACTTCACCATTGTCGACGGTTCGCACGGCCACGTTGCCGATAAAGACATAGTCAGTAGTTTGGAATGTTTCGAACGAGAAGGTGTCACATTCGCACTGTCCGAAGAAATTGATCGACGAAAAGACCAATAAGCCAATCAGGATTAGCAACGAGTTTAAGATCTTCATGGTTTAAGGGACATCAACTCACAACCGGCGGCCGCTCCATCACGGTTCCACAATTCCTGCACGTTCGCAAGGCTTCGGAACCGTAAAATTTCCTGAACACGCCCTGAAATTGCGTAGTGATATCGTCGAGCTGAAAATACTCCTCATAGAGTTTCTCGTTGCAATTTTCGCAGAACCAGAGCAGGCCGTCGAGCTCGCCGGTCTGGCGTTTGCGTTCGATGACGAGGCCGATGGTACCGGCACCGCGGATCGGGTTGTGCGGAACACGGGCCGGCAGCAGAAACATCTCGCCCTCGCGGATAACGACCTCGACCGCCCGGCCGTCTTCCTGGATCTGCACCTTAATATCGCCCTCGAGCTGATAAAAAAGCTCCTCGCCCTCGTCCCAATGATAATCCTTACGCGAATTAGGCCCGCCGACCACCATCACGATAAAATCACCGTCGTCGTAAACACACTGATTCCCGACCGGCGGCTTGAGCAAATGCCGGTGCTCGTCGATCCATTGTTTGAAGTTAAAAGGTCTGCGAATCATAAGAAGTTTTGTCCACGAATCACACGAAAACCAACAAATAAGATGAATATACCAGAATCGCTTTGGTTCGCTGTCCCGTTCTTTTCGTTTTTCGTGCCTTTAGTGTGATTCGTGGGCAATTCCTACATCGCCGCGAGTGTTTTCACCGTCCGCCAATTTCGAGCGGTCGCCGCGACCTTGAGTTTCTTATCTATAAAGCCTTTGCCAACGCTACTGTCCAATATGCTGATACTTAGCAGACATAGTATATGGCGGCCCAACACGGCGAATCGTTCGTTTTCGTTAGCTTGTGTGAACAGCAGGGCTTCCTGCTCAACGGTCAATTCGGCACCAAGAAAAAATACGTGAAGGTCCTTGTGGCTTTCAAATTGCCCTTCAAACGGGTTGTTTGCAACGATATTCGCGATCTCGGCCATCGGGCGAACCATTACCGAAATATCGAACCCGAAATCTCTGCTGATAGCGTCGTGTATCTTCGCCGCCAATTTGCCGTCGTCGGTCTTCGCGGTGTTAAATGCGAGATTGCCGCTGTTTATATAGCTTTTGACGTCTTCAAAACCGAGCCCTGCGAACGTTGCCCGCAGCGTCTCCATCTTGATCATATTCTTGCCGCCGACATTGATGCCGCGGAGCAGGGCGACGTATCTCATATCAATCGATGGTCGCGATCACCTTTAGTTCGATGGCGATCGGGGTCGGCAGTTTGTTCACCTCGACCGTGGTGCGGCACGGCTGATTTTCGGCAAAATACTCGGCGTAAACGCGGTTGTAGGTCGCAAAATCGTCCTTCATATTCGTCAGAAACACCGTCACGTCGACGATTCTTTCCCATGACGAACTGGCATCCTCGAGGATGTACCGGACATTCTGAAACACGGACCGGCACTGCGTCTCGATGTTATAGGAGACTATCTCGCCCGAATCGTTCAGCTTGACACCCGGTATTTCTTTGGTACCGCGTTCCCGTGGACCGACGCCGGAGAGAAACAGCAGATCGCCGACTCGCCGGGCGTGCGGGTACAGGCCGACCGGCTCTGGGGCTTTTGTCGAATTGATGATTACGTCGGACATATTTTAGGTATATTAACCGTCAAGATATTGATGATAATATTGATGAGTCTATCAACATTTTGATTTTGTTCAATAGTAGCCGAAATAAGCCGATCCAGCATAGAGGGCTAGCGGCTAAAATGAATCTGAAAACGTCAAAATGGAGAAATAGATAGTGGTGGGAATAAATCCGGTTCGCCGCTAAATGTTATTTTGAGACGGCGAGGTCGGAAGGTGGCGTTCGGTTTGAAGTTGCAATCGAAAACACCTCGTCAATACGTCTTACGGAGCAATATTTATGTCGATATTAATAAAATCAATTTTTGCAGTCGTCCTCAGCTTGGCCATCGGCTGCGGCGTGGTCAGCAGTTCCGGCACACCTGCCGACGTGAGCGACCTGGCACCGGCACCGACGCCGGAAAAGGCATCGGTGTCAAAGGGCATGCAGACCGCCGTGTTTGCGGGCGGATGCTTCTGGGGTGTTGATGCGGTCTTCAAGCATGTCAAGGGTGTTACGGATGTAAAGTCAGGCTATTCGGGCGGCGACGCGCGGACGGCGGAATATGAACTCGTCAGCAACGGCGACACCGGCCACGCAGAGTCTGTCAAAGTAACGTTCGACCCCGCAAAGATATCCTATACACAGCTTTTGACCGTTTTCTTTTCGGTCGCTCACGACCCGACCGAGCTAAACCGTCAGGGCCCCGACCGCGGCACTCAGTACCGCTCGGCGATCTTTTATTCCGACGAAGGTCAAAAGAAAACCGCTCTCGCCTACATCGACGCGATCAACAAGGCAAAAGCTCTGCCCAAACCGATCGTCACCGAGGTAACACCGCTCAAAACGTTTTACGATGCCGAGGAATATCACCAAAACTATCTCGCCCGTAACCCCGACCAACCGTACATCGTCATCAACGACAAGCCAAAGGTCGAGGATCTGAAAAAGCGATTTCCGCAACTGTACGAAGAAAAATAAGTCGGAACCACCAAGTGAAAGCGGGCGGTTTGGTGACAGAAACAAATTGACCGCAGATGACGCGGATCACGCAGATATTTTGAAACAAATTGATTTATATCTGCGTTATCTGCGTCATCAGCGGTTAGCACTGCGGACACATTCGCACTATTGAGCTATTTGGAATGTTCCGCCCAGATCAGTACCAGATTGACCAGCGTCTCGGTCGATTTTTCCAGTCCCCGCCGCGAGTTAAACTCCAGCTTGCCGTGAAAATTATGTCCGCCGGTAAACAGGTTCGGCGTCGGCAGACCGCGTGCGGTTAGGTTCGACCCGTCGGTACCGCCGCGGATCGGCCGAATCTGGGACGGAATGCCCGCGCGTTTTGCCGCCTCGATGGCATAGTCGGTCATCTGCGGGTAATTTTTCAGCACCTCTTTCATATTGAGATAGCCGAGTTTGCTCTCGTATTCGACCTTGACCGCCGGAAATTTGGCTTGGGTTGCCGCGACCATCGACTTTAATGTTTCCTCCTTTGCGGCGACGCCGCTGAGGTCAAAATCGCGGATCAGGATCTTGATCGTCGACGTCTCAATATCGAGCGTACCAATGTACGGATGAACGAATCCGACCCGGCCTTCGGTCGTCTCGGGCAGCATATTCTGCGGAAATCGGCCGAGAAAATCGCCGGCAGCATACGCCGAGTTGACCATCACTCCTTTCGCCGTGCCCGGGTGCGTCGATTTACCGCGAAATGTGACCGTCGCGGTTCGTGCCGACCACGTTTCGTTCGAGATATCGCCAAGCTGTTCACCGTCGACGGTGTAGGCAAACTTAGCTCCCCATTTCTCGATATCAAATTTATCGATGCCGCCGCCGACCTCTTCGTCCGGCGTAAATGCTATGGCGATATTGCCGTGCTTGAGGTTCGGGTTTTGTTTGAACGTGTCGATCATCGTCATCAGTTCGGCACAGCCCGCCTTGTCGTCCGACCCGAGCAGCGTCGTTCCGTCCGCGGTGATGATGTCGTCGCCGATCAGATTTTTGAGATCGGGATTTTGTGCGACGGTTATCACCTGCGATTTGTCATTTGGCAAAACGATGTCGCCGCCCTGATAGTTTTTGTGAATGATGGCGTTCACATTAGCCCCCGAAACCGCCGGAGACGTGTCCATGTGAGCCATAAACCCAACTGTCGGCACCTTTGTATTGTCAGCCAGATTCCCCGGAACCCTACCGTAAACGATGCCAAACTCACTGATCCTCACTTCCTGAACGCCGAGTTCCTTTAGCTCCTTTGCCAAAAGCTTGGCCAGATCAAGCTGTTTTTTCGTACTAGGCGGTGCCGGTTGGTCCTCGGCCGACTGGGTGTCGATCTTGACGTAACGCAGAAAACGCGACATCGCCGACTCGGTTGGCGGCTTTTGTTGAGCAATACCGGAAATGGTCAACAGGAGGGAAAAGACAATGGCGATAATATATCTCATAATTTTCTGATTAGGTCTTATTTTTGACGCGGCAACGGCTAAATGCGATCACCACCTTATTCTGACTTATTCCGAACCCGCGAGCAGGAAGGCACGGGCCCCTCGGCAGCCAACGCTGAGTTTAGCCAATTTTCACACACACATTCTTCTCTTCCGTAAAAAACCTCAACGCCTCAAATCCGCCTTCGCGCCCGGATCCGCTGTCCTTGACGCCGCCAAACGGAGTGCGGAGATCGCGCAGCAGCCAGCAGTTGACCCAGACGATGCCGGATTCCAGATTCGCCGCCATTCGGTGTGCCCGCGAGAGGTTCTCCGTCCACAGCGTCGCAGATAGGCCATAGCGGACCGAGTTTGCATAACCCAAAACTTCCGTCTCGGTGTCGAACGGCATTATTGTGACGACCGGGCCGAAGATCTCCTCCGTATTCGTCCGGCAATCGTATGGCAAGCCTTCGATCACGGTCGGCTCGATGAACCATCCGCCCGAACAACGGCCGCTCATGACAAACTGATCGCCGCCGGCCAGGATCGTCCCGCCCTCGTCAATCGCAAGGGCGATGTAGGACATTATCTTTTCAAAATGCTGTTGTGAGACGACCGCACCGACACTGGTGTCGGCCTCGAGCGGGTCGCCGACCTTCAGATCCGCGACCCGTGCGACAAAATCCGCCCGGAAACGCTCGTACAACGGCCGCTCGACAAATATCCGCGAACCGCACAGGCATATCTCACCCTGATTTGAGAATGACGAGCGGACGGTGGTTACCAGCATTTCGTCGTAGTTGCAGTCGGCAAAAATGATGTTTGGATTCTTGCCGCCGAGTTCGAGCGAGATCTTTTTGAACATCGGTGCCGCCACGCGTGCGATCTCCTCACCGGTTTTGGTGCCGCCGGTGAATGAGATCGCCTTAACATCGGTATGTCCAACTATCGCCGCACCGACCTTAGTCCCGAGACCGTGAACGATGTTCAAAACGCCGCCGGGCAATCCTGCCTCGATGCATAGTTTTGAAAGCAAATACGCCGTCATCGGCGTCACCTCCGACGGCTTAGCGACGACCGTGCACCCGGCGGCGATGGCGGGTGCGATCTTCCACGTGAAAAGATAGAGCGGCAGATTCCACGGGCTTATGCACCCGACGACGCCGATAGGTTGCCGTAGCGTGTAGTTGATCGCGTTTTGGCCGACGCTGTCGTGCGACTCGTTTGCGGTGTGCATCGCGGCAGTCGCGTAAAATTTGAAATTCGCCACGGCCCGTGGGATATCAACCGCACGTGCAAGCGAAACAGGTTTACCATTGTCGATCGACTCAGCTAGAGCCAGCCCATCGAGATCACGTTCGATCAGCCCGACGAGCCGCATCAAAATATCATGTCTCGCCTCGGCGGAGGTTGCCGACCACGCCGGAAACGCAGCTTTGGCCGCCTCGACCGCCAGATGGACGTCGCGGTCGTCCGAATCCGCGATCTGTGAATACACCTCACCGGTCGACGGATCGAAATTGTCGAGATACTCTCCGGACGCAGGCTGAACCAACTCGCCGCCAATGTAGTTTTCGATATTGACCATCTGTAAGAAAAGGC
>JAYVUD010000281.1:0-24802 GCA_043788335.1 Chloracidobacterium sp.
GATTCGCGACCGCCAAGCGGATTCCCGCCTCCGCCATGTGGAAATTTGCTTCCGCCAAGTGGAATCGTGCCTCCGCCAAACGCTATCTCGCGTCCGCCAGATGGTTTTCCGCGTCCGCCAAGTGGGATCTCGCGTTCGCCAAACGGTTTCTCGCGTCCGCCATACGGTATCCCACGTCCGCCAGGGGTCCCGCTCCGGAAACGGCGAAACGCCTGGCGAGCCTTTCCCCCCTGACACGGAATTCTACATGCTCGGAACATCGAACAATGATGTCTGAAGTGAGGCTATCTCTTCCGCATTATAAACTTATTGTCCATCTGGACCGCTCGACCGAAGTGCCGTTCGGCCTGTTGGTTCATTCCGACATTTCTCAACCGAAGGCCGAGCATCCATTCAAAATATGGGTCCGCCGGCGTGTATTGGCTGGCTTGGGCTTCGAGGGCGGTGGCGGCGTCCATTCGGCCGTCGGCCGCGGCGGCACCGGCGAGCATGCTGTTTGCGATAACGAGGCCCGGATTTTCGGCTACGGCACCGGTCCAGGCTTCGATGGCTTCGGGCTTGCGGCCAAGCATCCAGAGCGATTCGCCGCGTTCTTCACGGGCGAGAACGAGGTCGGGCCGTTCGGTTATTGCCAGATCGAGATCAGTGAGAGCTTGGTCGAAACGCCCCAGACGGTTCAGTATCGCTCCGCGGTAATACAGGCTCATGGCTTTGCCTTGGCCGCTTTGGCGACCGGCAGCGGTCCCGAGCATTCGGACCGCACCTTCCGCGTTTCCCGAGAGATAGTCGAGCCAGGCTAATTTCGGCAGGGCTTCGATATTGGTAAACAGGCCGCGATCGATGGCGGCGTGAAAGTGGTCCTTTCCGTCAACTACGTTTTTGCGTTCGGCCTGACTGAGCCATTGTTCGGGTGTTGTTCGTGCCAAGGCCAGTTCGTCCGGGATCACGAGACTCTGAAACGCGAGAGCACCGGCACGCTCGTGATAGCGTACCCAACCGCTATGGGCATTGAGCCCGGTCCAGATCAGTGCGACGCCCAAAAACACCCAGCCTGCCGTTTTGATCGAGCCGGACGACTTCAAATTAAATCGGTAGAACGACAGGTCACCGGCCCGAAACAGCCTGACCGACCGCATCACTAGAAACGTCGTCACGCACGCAACGCCGAGAGCCATCAGCATCGGCACCAGTTGGTAGACGTCCCAGACCGCGACGAAAGTCACGGCAAACACGAGGGCCGCCAACATTTCTTCGGGCCATGTGAGCGAATAGTTTTTGGGTACCTTCCCCGAGGCGGCGATCGATGGCTTGCCAAATCCGAAATAGAGTGCGTCATTAGGACAGACGCTGACACAGTCCATGCACTTCATACAACCGCTGTCGACGACCATCCCGTATTTTGCGACCTCGGCGTGGACCAACACGTTCGATGTACAGGTTGCGGTACAGTGCCCGCATTGATTGCATGCGTCGGTGACGCGTATCTTCCCGGGCGAGACCTTATCGGCAAGGCTGAAAAAGCCGCCATACGGGCAGGCGTATGTGCAGAAACCTTTTGACCCCAAAAAGTAGACGGTCATGAAACCGCAAACGAAAATAAAGGGAAAGATCACAGCGATCGAGGGAAATGTGTCCCAATAATTGCTCGTGATTAAGTGGTTGGTAAACTGAGGAATAACAGCCTCGCCGGGTTGTCCGGCAAAAAGCCGACTGGCCGTCGGCCACACGAACATATAAAGTGCGGCGATCAGCGGCACAAAGACGAGCAACCGCGACCGGAACGGCCTCGGTGTCAGGCCCATTTTCTTCAGCAGCCATGCGCAAAAATCCTGTACGGCGATCAGGTGACAGCCCCATCCGCAGACATACCGGCCGAATATCATCGTCGATAAGATCGCTAGCGAAAAGAAAATGAACCCGGCGTTGACCGTTCCACGCTGGAGCGTATACATCGTTTCCGACGGCTCGATCGGTGAAAGCGTCTGGCCGGTGATGAGCCACTGTATGACGTGAGCGACCATCAGCACGTTGACGGAGATGAGCGCAGCCGCGCGCCAGCGACTGGTCCTCGACGCCCGGATGACACCATTCTGCGCCGTGGAATTCTTAAGGACCGGAAGCGGAGTGGACCGTTTCGTTTTGCTAGTTTCGCCCTCGCAACCTTCCGTCATATGCAAATATCGGCCTCAAATAGAATGCTCGCCCGAAATAAATCCCGGTATGAATACTATACCCGACTTGATTAAAGTACCTAAAAGAGTGTAAAAAGGAATGCTAAACCCAAAACGAGTTCGATAAGATAAACCTCGACAATTGTTGGACTCGATCCGCTGGAAATAAAAATTATGGTGAAAATTCTACTTATTGCATTACTTCCGTTGTTTGGTTTTTTTAACAGCGGTTCAGAACAATCGCCTAACGGGTCGGCCGAGAGTCCAAAAGTGGGCGAATCCGGCACCCTTGAAAAAATGATAGTCGCGAGTGGCGGTGTGTCGATGGATATCGACGCAAATCGTCTCTATGTGTCCGGATCTAAAAAACAAAGGTTGACCTCGTTGCAATTCGACGCTGAGCGAGATGCGTTTTTTACGGTGCTTGTTCTCGACGGCGAGTTTCGCGGCCCGCTGCCGAGTTCGATGAACCTGATCCCGCAGGGCCCGGCGATCCTTCCTTCCAAACTGAGTGCTTCGTACCAGCAGCTTGTGGTTGAAAACCTGCCGTGGGGCGGACCTTATGAAATGGCCGTTCGGGACGGAAAGTCCGGCTTCACGTTTTTCAATGTCGAGGGGCATACCTTTGAATACGACCCGACCGATCATATTCTCACGGTTCAAACCGGACGGTTGCTGCTGTCCAGCGAATTTGCGGTTGAGCTCGGCCATCCGTCCGATGCCGGATCCGTCATCGGGCAGATATCGATAAAGGCAAATATGCGCCCGATCGAGATCACGCAAGTTGTCGATGGAGAGGTCAAGGCAGATGTTCTGCCGGCCATGCATTCGCCCGACGCGGGAACTGTCCCCGGGCCCGACGTTATCGTCGGGGACCTGTCGGGACTGGCCCAGTTTGGCTCCAGTGCCGGTACACAGGTCGGCCTGGCCGTGGGTACTGACTCGTGCAACGCAGGCACGATCGATCTGCATTGGGTCGCATCGCCGGGCAATGACCACCCGGTGATACCGCAAAACCTCTATCGTATGAGCGGCGGAGCGACAAACGATGAACGCTTTGAACAAGTCGGCCAATCGTCCGTCAAACATGCATTCACGGCACTGACCAACAACATTTGCGGATTTGGCTGTAACGGCGTCGGCGGTGCTAATCTCGGATCGGGATGTTCGGACCCGTATTCGGCCAGCCTCAATGCCGGGCCCAGTCTCGGGTCGCGAGCCTGGATCAACCCGTATACCGGTGCATATCCGCGTGGAGATTCGGCAACGCCGCCGAATAATCACTCGGGCCACACCCACACGGGCGTTTCGCACAGGATCGTGACGGAGATCAATGACCTCAATACGACGCTGAATGCCGGTGCCACCTATTACGCCGAGTCGCAATACGTCACGCCGCACGAATACGTCTGGTGCCAGGCAAATCCGGGGCAGTGTAATATGAACAACAACGTCTCGTATCGCAAATACTCGGTTTCGGGAACCACGAGCCCGTTTTCATTCTCGCCGGTAACGGCAACGGTGAGGTCAAAGGCGGCAGTGACCGCGTGGCCGGGAGCTACATTCGTGGATGTAATTCCGGCGCCCGGCCTCGACGGTGTCGGCTTAGTCGCCTACAAGGTGACCAATCCGTCACCCGGCGTATGGCATTACGAATACGCTGTTTACAACCAGAATATGGATCGGGCGATCCAGTCGTTCGGCTTACCGCTCGGAGCCGGAGTTACGATAAGCAATGTTGGCTTTCACGCCCCGGCGCAGCAGCCCGCGTGGACATTTGACGGAACTGTCGGCGATGCAGGCTTTAGCAGCACACCCTGGACTTCAACCCAGGCAAGTGGATCTATGACCTGGAGTACACAGACCCTCGCACAGAATCCTAACGCGAACGCTATCCGTTGGGGAACCCTTTATAACTTCCGTTTCGACTCTAATCGTCCGCCGACGACGGTCAGTGCCACCATCGGTTTTTTCAAGACAGGAGCTCCACTGAACGTTCAGATCCAGGCACCTAATGCCACCGGTCCGGTGTCGGTGTCAGGCCGTGTGACGTTACCGAACGGGCAGGGTGTCTATCGTGCCCAGATCTCCATAACCGATTCGAACAATGTTTCGCGAACGGCATTTACGGGTCCGATGGGTTACTACACCTTTGACAATATAGCGTCCGGCGCCACGTATACGATCGCCGCTTTATCCAAACGCTATACGTTTACGCCCAAGGTCATGTCGATCAACGACAACGTTTCAGGAATTGATTTTATCGTCGGACAGTAGGTTGTAAATCGATTGTCACTTACTTTTAGGCGGTCTTCGGGCCGCCTTTTTTGTTGTCCGGAGATCGCCGAGATCACATCGGCCGGAGCCTCGCCGGCTGTTTTTGAAAAATATCCGTAAATATCCATTTTTACAGTAGAAATATGAGTTTGAATGAGTGTATGCTTAGTGGTTAGACATTTGGGGCGACGGCGGCCACTATTTCGGTTCGGAGCGTCTCCGTTCCGAACGCGTTTTCACACCGTTCGACACGATCTCTAGATCATTTTCTTAATAGTTCGAGTTTTATAATTTTACATGGCATTCAAGTCTTTATTCAGTTTATTTTCGAGTGACCTCGCAATCGACCTCGGCACGGCGAACACGCTCGTCTATGCTAAGGGGCGGGGAATCGTGGTGTCTGAGCCGTCGATCGTGGCCATCAACAAGATCACTAACCAGGTCGAGGCCGTCGGCCGCGACGCCAAGGAGATGCTTGGCCGCACGCCCGGCAATATCGTAGCGATCCGGCCGATGAAAGACGGCGTTATCGCCAATTTTGAAGTGACGGAAAAGATGCTCCAGCATTTTATCCGTAAGGCTCACAACGGCAAATCGTGGGTTCGTCCGCGTGTCGTCATCGGTATTCCGTCTGAGATCACGCAGGTCGAACGCCGGGCGGTCGAAGATTCGGCTTATCGTGCTAAGGCATCTGAGGTTTATCTGGTCGAAGAGGCGATGGCAGCGGCAATAGGTGCCGGATTGCCCATTACCGAACCTCACGGCAACATGGTCGTCGATATCGGCGGCGGCACGACCGACATCGCTGTGATCTCGCTCTCAGGTATCGTTTACTCGCGTGCCGTTCGCGTCGCGGGCAACGAGATGGACGAGGCGATCACCCAGTACATCAAGCGAAAATACAACCTGCTCATCGGCGAACGTACATCTGAGGCGATCAAGATCGCACTCGGCAGTGCGTTTCCGCTCGACGAACCGCTTTCGATGGACGTCCGCGGACGCAACCTGATCGAGGGCATCCCGAAGACGATCACTATGACGGACGAAGAGATCCGCGAGGCACTCTCGGACTCGGTCTCGACCATCATCAACGCCGTTCGCGTTGCCCTCGAGAGGACGCCGCCCGAACTGTCGGCCGACATCGTCGAACGCGGCATCGTACTAACGGGCGGCGGTGCTCTGCTCAAAAATCTCGATAAGCGTCTGATGATCGAAACCGGCCTGCCGGTCGTTCTGGCGGATGATCCGCTGTCGTCGGTGGTGCTCGGTACCGGCAAGATGCTATCCGATTTTGAACTTCTCAAACGCGTAAGATGGGACAACTCCCTGATGACGGGGAGCTAGATCTGTCGGCAGACGGCACTTTGCAGTTGGCTAAAGATGCCGACCGCAAACTCCCTTACTGCTTACTGCCTACCGGAAAATGGTTGAGCGTAGTCAAAAAGACGTTTGGCGATTAGCCCCTTGGCTGATGGTGATTCTCCTGTTGTTCAATTTTGTTCTGATGGCGTTCAGCGCCCGGGACATTAACTCGGGACAGCGGATCGTTCGTGTCTGGACGCAGACGATCGCCGATTTTGTTCAGTCGCCTGTCACAAATCTAACGGCATACGTTTCAAACTATTTTCGGTCGATCTCATCGCTGCGTTCGGCACAGACGGATAACGATGTTCTGAAACAGCGTGTTCAGGAACTCGAAGTCGAGATCAAACAGAAGACCGATCTTTCAGCCGAAAATGAGCGTCTCCGGGCGATCTTGCAGATCAAGGAGCAGAGCAAGTACAAGGTGCTCACTGCTCGCATCATCGGACGCGATCCCTCGTTTTGGTTCGATTCGTCGATCATCAACCGCGGAAGTCTCGACGGCGTGATCCTGAATATGCCGGTTGTGACCGACGGCGGACTAGTTGGACGCGTCACAGCGGTCAGTCCGCTGACGTCGCAGGTGGACCTCATCACATACAATAAATCGGGCGTCGGCGGCATCGTCGGCGAGATCGGGACATCAAATGCACTCGGCGTGATCAACGGCACCAGCAACAAGGATCTGCTCGAGATGCGGTACGTTCCCGGTTCGATCGAGGTACAGGTCGGGCAACCTGTTTTTACGACGGGCCAGGACGGGATCTTTCCGCCGGGATTGAAGATCGGCGAGATCGTCAGCGTCGTGACCGGTTCGGCTACCACGCCGCATCAGATATTGATCCGGCCGGCGGCGAAACTCAATTCGATGCAGGAGGTCGGCGTCCTGCTCTACGAACCGCCCCCACGGCCCCCGTACGAGCAAAAATTGCCCAATGCCGTAAAGCAGGACGAAACGCGTAAGAAGAAATAATCTCGTATGGAGCAGGTAAAGGTAACAATAGCCCTGATAATCGCGATATTGCTGCAGTGGACGCTGCGCAATGTGGCGGAACCGCTCGCATTTGTTCATTTTCCGCTGATCATCGTGGTTTACGCCGCGCTTCACCGCAATTCCATCAGGGCTATAATATTCGGCACGATCGCCGGCCTCAGCATCGACGCCTTGAGCGGTGATCTGATGGGCTCGAGCGGGTTTACGATCACACTTGTCGCGTTCATCGTTGCGGAGATCGCCCGGCGGGTCTATCTGGACAACCTATTGCTTAGGATTCCCGTCATAGCGGGTGCATGTTTGTTGTATTTGGCAGTGTTTTATTGGCTTCATCGGCTGTTCGGGATGACACCGGCCGGCGATGTCGTTGTCACGGGTTCGTACACGCTGATCGGGACGACGATCGCGGGCACCCTGATCTATATGCTGCTCGAGGCGTTTGCGCAGGATAAAGTTCGCCCGAAAAGAAAGGATATGTTCGGTTCGCGGCGGCAGACTCGCCGGCGTAACCCGATCCGTTTGAGCAAATAGCGGCACGGTTCATTAAACATCGATATGAAGTTAAACGGCCACGTCCAGAATCTCAGGGCTCGCATCGCGACGATAAACATCATCGTGTTCGTTCTGCTGATCCTACTGGGTGTCAGATTATATTACCTTCAGATCGTCCGAGGCGACGACTATCTTAAACGGGCCGAAAATCAAAGGGTCCGGCTGATTCCTATCGCGGCACCACGCGGTGCGATATTTGACCGCAAAGGCAAACTGCTGGTCGATTCCAGACCGACCTACAACGTCGTTCTCTCTAACGAGCCGCTGAAAACGGTCAATGTCAATGAGCGGGTCGACGACTACTCACGCGGGTTGAACCTCGATCGCCAATACGTCGTCGAGCGGCTCAATCTGATAAAGAAGCAAAACGATTTTGAGACGATGGTGCTCAAGGAAAACGTCGGTGTCCAGGACATTACGTGGGTCGAATCGCACCTGCTCGAGTTTCCTGAGCTTCGCGTCGAATTGCAGCCGCAGCGGTATTATCCGCTTGGAACCTCGTTGGCACACGTGCTCGGGTACGTTGGCGAGATCAGCCCGAAACAGCTCGAGGAACCCGAATATAAGGAAAAGGATTTTCGCCCCGGCGACATTATCGGCAAAGGCGGGCTCGAACAATACTACGACGAATTTCTGCGCGGCAAACCGGGCTATCGAAAAGTGATCGTCGATAGCCGCGGTCGCGTCCAAGCCGAGGTTCAGAGAGTCGAGCCGCAGTCCGGCCAGGATCTCGTGACGACGATCGACTACGACCTGCAGCTTACGGCCGAAGACCAATTGGCCAAATCATCGACAAAGCGCGGCACGGTGATCGCGATGGACCCTAACAATGGCGAGATCCTGGCGTTGGCATCGGCCCCGTCATTCGACCCGAATGTTTTTGTCCGCGGCAGCTCGACGCCCGAGGGCCGCAAACAGATCGCTGCCTATTGGAAGGACGAAAAACGGCCGCTTTTTAATCGGGCGATCCAGGGGCGATACCCGCCCGGTTCGACGTGGAAGATACCGGAATCCGTCGGGGCTCTGCTACAGGGCGTGATCACGCCGACGAGCTCGAGCATTGCGTGCGGCGGCGGCCTGATGGTGGGCAATAAATTTACACGCTGTATGGGCAACCACGGTACGCCGGCCCTGAGCTACGCGATCACTAAATCGTGCGACGGATATTATTATCGTCTAGGGATGAAGATGGGTGTCGAGGGATTGATCAAGATGATCGAAACCTTTGGCTTCGACAAACGCTCCGGTATCGACCTGCCGAATGAAAAGGTTCCGCAAACGCCAAAATCGTGGATGCCGTATATTCTTAAGCATCAGGGCAAATGGGCTGATATCAGGACGGTGTATGCCTCGATCGGGCAGGACACGGTGGTTGTCACGCCCATCTCGATGCTGCGTGCCGTCTCGAGTGTCGGTGTCCACGGCAAAGAGTACGTTCCGCACTTTTTGCACGAATTCAAAGCGATCGGTGCAGTCGGTAAAGAGGGCGATCCAACCTACCGTCCCGCCCGCCCCGGGTTCGGCTTTGATCATCCGGAACCGAAGATAATCCCGATGACCGACGATCAGTATGACGTGATGCTTAAGGGAATGTGGGGCGTCGTAAACGCCGGCGGAACCGGCGGTTCTATCAAAATGGCAAACTGGGAGATTGCCGGAAAGACCGGAACCGCGCAGGTCTCTGAGGTCGGTAAGGACAAGGGAGCAAACAAGGATCACGCGTGGTTCGTTAGTTTCGCCCCGGCATACAAACCCGAGATCTCGGTGATCGCTTTGATCGAAAATTCGGGCTTCGGCGCGGCCAATGCCGCCCCTGCCGCCAAGGCGATGTACGAAACGTATATAGCCAATCGCAACCCAGCAAACATCGGCCAGGAGGTGGCAGCCCGCTAACGCTCGATGGTAGCAATACTCGAAAAACGAGATCTAAGGGATTTTGACTGGCTGACGGCGATGCTGGCGATCGCGATCGCGAGCTTTGGCGTATGGCAGATACATAACGCTGTGCCGACGGAAAACTACTGGTCCAAGCAGATCATCGGCATTGGCATCGCCATCGTAGCTTTCCTGATCATCAGTTTCACCGATTATCGCCGGATCATTGATGCGGCTCCGGTGTTTTACGGGATCGGGCTGGTGCTGCTCCTGTTGGTGTTGACGCCGCTAGGCCACGCGAGCCACGGACAAAAGGCCTGGGTTGTATTACCGCTCGTCGGCCAATTTCAGCCATCGGAATTCGTCAAGATCCCGATGGTGTTGATGCTCGCCAAATATTTTGGTTCAAAAAAGGCACACGTCCTAACCTTCAAAGAGATGTTGGTCGGTGGTGCGATCTTTGCCGGGCCCGTGCTCTTGATCTTGCTTGAACCGGACGCCGGTCAGGCGATCACATATTTTCCGATTCTCGCCGCGGTCTTCTTTCTGTCGGGGATCAAGATCCGGTACGTCATCCTCGGTACGGCCGCCATCGCCATAATTGTTCCGGCGCTGTGGATCGTCGGGGTCAAGTACGGCAAGATCAAACGATATCAGGAAGAGCGAATAATGGCGATCATCGATCCGGACAGCGTCGATCCGCAAGGGTATGGTTACCACACGATCCAGTCTATAATTACCGTCGGAAAAGGTGGCCTTGCCGGCAATCAGGGCGAGAGCGAGACGTCGCAGAGCGTTTTGAAATTTTTGCCCGAGCCGCATACCGATTTTATTTTTGCCGTAACTGCTGAAAATACAGGGTTTATCGGCTGCATTTCACTACTGCTCGTGTACGCGCTGATGCTGTCGCGAATGGTGGCCGGAGCGACCGAGGCTTCGGACCGAGCGGGAATGCTTGTTATAATGTCTATCGTTTGCGGGATGATATTTCAGATATTTATGAACGTCGGGATGGCGCTCGGCGTATTGCCCGTGATAGGCGTTCCGCTCCCGATGATGAGTGCGGGACTATCTGCAATTTTGTCAACGTTTGTGGCGATCGGGTTTGTCGTAAGCATAAAGATGCGTAGGTTCGTCAATTAGGAGAGGTTTGGTTATGGCAAAGGAATTGAGGAAATTGGGTATAAAAGAAACCGGCTCGACCGAGCCGAAACCGAAACGTAGCTTTTTGGCGACGACCGGACTGTTCGCGGCGGCTCTCGTGTTGGCACTTTCTGCCGGTGCGTTGACGGGTGTGATGGCGTCGTACTATCTCAACAATTCTCGCTACTCGGTCGAGGTCTCGGCTCTGGCGACATACCGACCGCCGCAGGTGACGACGATCTACGCGGATGACGGCGAAACCGTTTTGGCGGAGTTTGCGATCGAGAAACGCATTCCGATCAAGATCCAGGACGTACCCGACAAGGTCACCGACGCGTTGCTCGCGATCGAGGACTATCGTTTTCGCGATCATATCGGTATCGATCCGTACCGCATCGCGGGCGTAATTTTCAAGAACATCACGACCGGCAAGGTCGAGGGCGGTTCGACGATCACCCAGCAGCTTGCCAAAAACCTCTTTCTTTACAAGGATCAGACTTATACCCGAAAGGTCAACGAGTGGGCCGTCGCGTTGCAGATCGAACGGCTGTATACCAAGGATCAGATCCTCGAAATGTATATGAACTACGTGTTCCTCGGGGCCGGTTCATATGGCTTTGAGGCCGGTTCGCGGACATATTTTGGCAAGTCGCTTAAGGATCTGACGCTTGAAGAGGCGGCGTTGCTTGCCGCGATCCCTAAGTCGCCGGAGTATTCGCCGACCCGAAACCGTGTAAAGGCGCTTGAGCGCCGTAACATCGTTCTCGATCAGATGGCGAAATATTTCCCGGACCGCTATCCTAAATCCGCCGTCGATGCGGCTAAGGCTAAGGAGATCAAGCTCGCCGACACCGCGTATTACCAATCACAGCCGAAATCGACGGCGTGGGACTATCCGGTCGAGGATGTCCGCAAATATCTCGAGGAAAAATATACGACCCGCGTCGCCCAAGGCGGCCTCAAGGTCTACACGACCATCAATGTCGAGGCTCAAAAGATCGCGACGCAGGCTGTCCGTCAGCGTCTCCGCGAATACGACCGCAGCCGGCCCTGGCGCTCCGAGTATGAGGATATCCTGACCGATGAAAATGACCAGCCGATAACGGATGCCAAGGAGGTGGAAAAGACGTTGACCACCTATAAGCACGCCGACTGGTATGGTGATGATTACCAGGTCGGCGAGTATATCAAGGGTCTGGTTGTAAAAACAAATCCCTCCGCCGACGAGGTCGGTGTCCGATTTGGACGATTTAAGGCTATCGTTCGTCAGGGTAATATGGGCCGCAGCAACAAACGTCCAAAGGATGAACTGAAGCCCGGATATCTGGCCGAGTTTCTGGTCAAAAAGGTTGACAATGAACACCAGATCCTCGAGGTCGATCTGCAGCAGGTGCCGGAGGTGCAGGCGGCACTGGTCTGCATCAATTCGCACACCGGCGAGATCGTCGCGATGGTCGGCGGATATGATTACCACACTAACCGGTTCAACAACGCTACTCAGGGACTGAGACAGACGGGCTCGTCCTACAAACCGTACATTTATACGGCCGCCGTCGAGGCCGGCATGACGCCGGATTCGGTAGTCAGTGGTGCTCCGATCAAACGTGGCGGGTGGACGCCGCATAACTATGACGGCAGCCTCAGCCATCCGAACGTCCCGATGAAGATCGCGTTGGCCAAGTCGTACAACATCGCGGCGGTCCATTTGCTTGAGCAGGTCGGCATCCAGGCCGGCGGGCAGATGGTTCGGCGTTTCGGCATCACCAACCCGATGGCACCGAGTTTGCCGTCTGCACTTGGGGCCAGCGAGGCGTCCTTGCTAGAGATGACGTCTGCCTACTCGACATTTCCAAATAAAGGCGTCCGAATGACGCCCCATTTGATCCGCAAGGTCTTCAGCCGCGACGGCAGCGTGCTTGAGGAATATGACGGCGCAAGTT
Organism: Chloracidobacterium sp.; assembly: GCA_043788335.1. Lineage (GTDB taxonomy): Bacteria > Acidobacteriota > Blastocatellia > Pyrinomonadales > Pyrinomonadaceae > OLB17. Next base: position 12,315 of record JAYVUD010000281.1, read on the forward strand.
CTAAAGTAACTAGCGAATACGTCGCCCTGACGATGGTACAGATGATGCGCGGCGTCACCGCCGGTGGCGGAACGGCCGCAAGCGCAAGCGCCGGCGGACACCTGTTAGCTGGAAAGACCGGTACCGTTAACGACCACACGGACGTGTGGTTTCTCGGCTATACCCCGACCTACGTCACCGGGATCTGGATGGGAAATCCGGAGCGAAAGGAGAATCTCGGCAACAACATGACCGGCGGACACGGAGCGGTACCGTACTTCAACGCGTTCATGGTCCCGTTTATGAAAAACAAGCCGCACGAGACGTTCCAGGGCCCGCCGCCGATGCCGAGCGAGATGAAATCGCTCGCAGAGCGTAACAAGCGTGAGGAGCTCGAAAAACTTGCAGAGGCCGACGCCAGCGGACGCAAAACGGGTATCGTCTTTACGCCCGGCACCACCTTGCCGGCCGATCCGTCGCTCACGGCGCCCGACGCCATCGGCGGTGAAAAGCCGGGCACCGGCGAAACCAAACCGACCAAACCGGAGATCACTAATGATGCTCCGCAGATCCAACGGCGTCCGCCCGTCCAGCCACCCACGATCAAGCCCGATGCTCCTAACGACCGGCCGGAGGGAACAAAACGAAAAGGTAAAAAAGGCGACGGCTAACGATATGATGCTAAACAGGCTGTCCAAAACCGGAAAGCCTGATTTATTGCCCGACAAAATTGGAGGCACTCATACTATTCACGTATGAGTGCCTCCAACTTATTGAGAACGGTGGTAAGGGCACTGACCGCGGCCACAGCGATGGCCGCCGCCGGCGATACTGACACTGCCGCCGACAGGCTACGCCGGCGGTTCTGATACTTCGATGCCGAGTTCGTGGAGTTGGGCATCGTCGACTTCGCCGGGCGAGTCCATCATCAGGTCCTGAGCGGAGGCGGTTTTCGGGAACGCCATGACATCGCGGATGTTTTCGGTACCGCAGAGGATCATGCATGTGCGTTCGATGCCCGCGGCAAATCCGCCATGCGGCGGCGTACCGTATTCGAGGGCGTCGAGAAAAAAGCCGAAACGCGTCCGGGCCTTTTCGACCGTCATACCGAGAGCCTTAAAGTTGAGATCCTGTATCGCTTTTTGGTGGATACGGATCGAGCCGCCGGCACATTCGTAGCCGTCGATGACGGCGTCGTACGCCTTGGCACGGACCCGGCCCAAAAGATGATGCTGGCTCGGGTCGTTGACCGCGGTCTTAAACATTTCGAGATCCTCGTCCATCGGCGACGTGAACGGATGATGGGCCGCGAAATATGCGTCCGTCGCCTCGTCGTGTTCGAACATCGGAAACTCCGTCACGATCAAAGGTTTGTGAACCCTCCGGTCGATCAGGTTCTCACGTTTTGCCACCTCGACACGCAGGGCACCGAGAGCGGCGGCGACGACCGATTTGCGGCCGGCGACAATGAGGACCAGGTCGCCGATACATGCATCGGCTGTTTCCGCGAGTTCACCTAGCTTTTCCTCGCCTAATACCTTCAAGAGAGAAGACGTAAGAACCCAGTCGTCTCCCACCACCCCGTCAGCCGGGGCGGCTGCCGCACCTCCTCCGGCAGGAGGGGAGTCCGCGGAGCCCAGTTTTATCCAGGCGAGGGCTCCGGCGCCGTAGCGTTTGGCGAAATCCTGCAGCTCGTCGAGCTGTTTGCGGGAATAGTCGGCCTTGCCTTTTACGACGATGCACTTGACCTCACCCTTTGCGGCGAGCGTTGTCGCAAACGGAGCAAAGTCCGTATCCCGCAGGTTTTCGCTGAGGTCGACGAGTTCCATTTCAAACCGCAGGTCGGGTTTATCCGAGCCGTATCGTCGCATGGCTTCGGCGTAGGTCATCCGCGGCCATTGGGCCGGCAGATCGACACCGATGAGCTCAAATACGTGCCCGAACATCCCCTCGATCTCGCGGTACGCCATCTCGGGGTTAGCAAACGACATCTCCATATCGAGCTGTGTAAACTCCGGCTGGCGGTCGGCCCTGAGATCCTCATCGCGAAAGCAGCGGGCGATCTGGTAATACTTGTCGAAACCCGAGATCATCGTCAACTGCTTGAGGATCTGTGGGCTCTGCGGCAGGGCAAAGAATTTGCCCGTATGGATACGTGACGGCACGATAAAATCGCGTGCGCCCTCGGGCGTCGATTTGAGCAGGATGGGCGTCTCGATCTCGATAAAGCCGCGTGCGTCAAAATACTCGCGTATCTTCGCGACCGCCTTGGCACGCATACGGATGTTGTGCTGCAGTTGCGGGCGGCGGAGGTCGAGATAGCGGTACTTTAGCCGCGTGTCCTCAGCGGCAAGGTTTTCCGAGCCCGCAACCTCAAGCTGAAATGGCGGCACCTTAGCGTCGTTGAGGATCAGGATCTCGGTCGCTTTGATCTCGACGTCGCCGGTTGAGAGCTTAGCGTTGTGCGTCCCCTCGCTGCGAGAGACGACCGTGCCCTTGACCGCAACGACAAATTCGCCGCGGAGATTCTTGGCCTTGGCATGAGCCTCCGGCGAGTCCTCTTCGCTGACGACGATCTGTGTTACACCGTCGCGGTCCCGCAGATCGATAAACGTAAACACGCCGAAATCACGCTTCTTAGCGACCCAACCCATCAACACAACCTGGCCGCCAACATCGCCACCGCGAAGCTCACCGCACGAGTGTGTCCTTTCTAAATTTCCAAGTACATCTAACATGAATAAATCCGGTGCAAAAGTGAAAAGGGTCAAAAGTGAAAAAGTCATGTCGAAACTTCGGGCCTAAACTTTTTCACCTTTTCACTTTTTCACATTTTCCCTTTCTCCCCAAAATAAAAAACGCCTTTCGATCTGTGACAAGATGAAAGGCGGCACGCTATTTAGTTTAACGTACTCGCCGGTCAATTATTGTCGTCGTTCGATCGAAGTGCGCTCATAGGAACAAAATCGAGTCCGTCCAAATCATACAGGATGAAACGGCTCATATGCAACGGGGAGCCGTAAATTGGAGTAAAATAGTGTCGATGAACATACTCGTGCTCAACTGTGGCAGCTCTTCACTCAAATTTCAGCTTATATCGACCAGTCTCGACCAGATCAGCCAGGACACCGAACGCGTCTTGGCTAAGGGCCATATCGAACGGATCGGCGGCGCAGCCGTGATGAGCTTTGTCGGCACCGGCGACGAGGTCTATCGCTCGGCCGGGCCGATCAAGGACACCCGGGCGGCACTGGACGCGGCGCTGCAATGGATCGCGTCCGAAAAATCGGCGATAGAGGGTGTGCATGACCATTCCGACATCCACGCGGTCGGGCACCGTGTCGTCCACGGCGGCGAGCATTTTTCCGAGTCGGTATTGATCACCGATACGGTCCTGCGCGGTATCGACGACTGTATCGAACTCGCTCCGCTGCACAATCCGGCAAATATCCAGGGCATCAAGGCGGCCCGTTCGATCTTTGGCAAAGCGATGCCGCAGGCGGTCGTTTTCGATACGGCGTTTCACCACAAACTGCCTGAGCGTGCATACCTCTACGCCATCCCGTACCAGTTTTACCGCCGGCATAAGATACGACGGTACGGATTTCACGGTACATCGCACCGCTATATCGCCTATCGCTACCGGATAACGCGAGACATTCCGCGCGAGGCCGTCAATATCATAACGATCCATCTCGGCAACGGCTGCTCGATAGCCGCGATCAAGGGCGGCGACCCGATCGATACGTCGATGGGTTTTACTCCGCTTGAGGGTTTGGTCATGGGTTCGCGGTCCGGCGACATCGATCCGGCGATCATCGAATTTATATGCCAAAAAGAAGGTCTCAGCGTGCAGGAGGTCGATTCGATATTGAACAAACAGTCGGGCTTGCTCGGCATCTCGGGCCTGACCAATGACATGCGTGAGCTGATCGCTGAGTCGGACGAGTCGGGAGACCGCCGGGCACGTCTGGCGATCGATATTTTCTGCTATCGCGTCCGCAAATACATCGGCTCCTATCTCGCCGCGATGAACGGTGCCGATTCGATCGTGTTTTCAGGTGGTATCGGTGAAAATTCGGCACGGATCCGCTCCGCGATCTGTGCGGATATGGGCTGGCTCGGCGTCGAACTGGACGAGGAGCGAAATAACGAAACAGTCAATGGCCGCGAAAGCACGATCAGCCGCGAAGGCTCGCGTTTTGATATCAGTGTCATCCCGACCAACGAGGAACTGATGATCGCCCGCGACACCGTCCGGCTGATCGCCGCTGCTTCCTAAGTCATTTAATGGCCGCGAAGGACGTCGACAAGACTCTGCGCAAAACAGGCAAAATTTAGCGATCAACCACAGGGCAAAAACTTATTGCACTGCAACGCTACGAAAAGGGATAATTGTATTTAGGGTTATCATCCGTTCGGATCTCGCAGATTGTTAGTTAACACGGCGGACTATGGACCATTTCAGCCGGATCAAATCGCTGCTCCTGATAGGAGCATTCGTCATATCGATGGCACCGCCCGCGGCGCTCAGCGGCCAGCGCGTTTCGGACGTCAGCACGGCGGTGACGATCCAGGTCGACGCCGCGGCCAACCGCCACGCGATCAACCCGCTGATCTATGGGACGGCGTACGCCACGCCCGCCCAACTGCTCGATCTCGGCGCACTGCTCAACCGCATGGGCGGCAACCCGACATCGCGCTACAACTGGCAGCAGAACGCTGACAATCGGGCAAGCGATTGGTATTTTGAGAGCATACCGTACGCATCGGCGGTGCCGGGCGAGATCGCCGACACCTTTGTCCAGGACAGCAAGAACGGCGGCTCGCAGCCGATGCTGACCATACCGCTGACCGATTGGGTCGCCAAGGTCGGGCCCAACCGCGAAAAGCTGGCGAGCTTTTCGATCAGCAAATACGGTGCCCAGACCGGAAACGATTCGCAGTGGTTTCCGGATGCCGGCAACGGCGTGCGGACCAATGGGCAGGATGTGACCGGAAATGATAAGAATGACGCAAACGTGCCCAACAACGTCTCTTTTCAGCGTGGCTGGGTCCAGCACCTGATCGGGCGTTGGGGAAACTCAACAGGCAACGGACTCAAGTACTACTTGATGGATAACGAGGCCACGATCTGGTTCTCGTCGCACCGTGACGTTCAACCCGTCGGTGCGACGATGGACGAGCTGTACACGAAAATGCGCGATCACAGCGTGATGATCAAGGACCTGGACGCCGGTGCCCAGATCCTCGGCCCCGAAGAGTGGGGCTGGAGCGGGTATCTATATTCCGGATACGACCAGCAATACGCCCCGACGCACGGCTGGACATTTCCTGACCGCGTCGCTCACGGCAATGTTGACTACGCACCGTGGCTGCTGCAGCAGTTCAAAAACTACGAAACAACCAACGGACGGCGTCTGCTCGATGTTTTTACGCTCCACATCTACCCGCAGGGCGGCGAATTTGGCGATGATGTATCGCCGGCGATGCAACTCCGTCGAAATCGTTCGACGCGTGCACTCTGGGATCCGAACTACATCGACGAGACGTGGATAAATGACAAGGTTAACCTCATCCCGCGAATGAGATCGTGGGTCGCACAATATTATCCCGGGACCAAGACCGGCGTCACCGAATATAACTGGGGAGCCGAGGGCAACATAAACGGGGCGACCGCCCAGGCCGATATCTACGGTATCTTTGGCCGCGAGGGCCTCGATATGGCAACCCGTTGGACGACGCCGGCGACCGGTTCGCCTGTCTACAACGCGATGAAGATATTTCGTAATTACGACGGGCAGGGCCGTGGTTTCGGCGACACGAGCGTCTCCGCGACGGCACCGAGCCCGGACGATCTCTCGGCGTTCGCGTCCATCAGAACAGCGGACGGTGCGATGACAGTAATGCTCGTCAACAAGGTCGCGATCGCACAGACAACGACCGTCAACTTGGCGAATTTTACCGGCGCAAGTTCCGCACAGGTCTGGCAGCTAACATCAGCAAATCAGATCACCCATCTCGCCGACACCGCCGTCACCTCTAATGCCGTTAATCTGTCTCTGCCGGCTCAGAGCGTCACGCTGCTCGTCCTCGTACCTCAGACCGTCAACGCACCGTCAAATCTCGTCGGCACCCGCCAAAATTACGCTGTCCGATTGACCTGGACCGACAACGCCGCGGACGAAGACGGCTTCGTCATCGAACGTGCCCCCGTAACGACCGGCATCTACACCGAGGTCGCCCGTACAACCGCCAACGTCGCCGTGTACCGTGCACATATCAAGGCCGGCCGGTACTCATATCGCGTTAAGACACTACGAGCAGGACTGCTGTCGGCACCGACGAATGTTGTTCAGTTGGGAAGGTAATTCTGAATCTGTTCTTAGTTTAGTTCTTCTTAATTAGAACGGCCTTTTCCCGTTTCGCCGGTTGATATGTCATCACTATGAGCATGAAATCAGCAATGACCTCGGATGTCTTTGTCAAAGCGATGAAGTTCGCCCGTGAATTATGAATTGATGCAATTAATCGGCCATCTTTGAAATATACGAGAGAGACAATGTCGTCGAAATGGATCAGTTGCTTGTCCCAAACAATCTTCTCCTTTTCATTGCCAATCGCATTCGCCGCCAGATCGGTCACATGTGAACCGTTCCAGTAGTTGATCTTAAACCCGTCAGATCGAACAAATGAACCTTCAGAAGTGTCGATCGTTTGGCGTTTCTCGTGAACGTAATTATCGAGAAGCTGGATATTTCCGGGTGGTGGAATCGGCGTGGGTTTGGGAAGGACCAACGTCTTAGTTTGAGAAAATGCCGTAACGGCAGAAAAAGCAAGAAACAAGAGCAATCCAATGGGCGGCAACTTTCTGGATGTCATGACATCAACCTCCAAAATAGAATCGGGCAAAGTAATACAAGATCGGAGCCCCGAACAGCAAACTGTCTAACCGATCGAGCAATCCGCCATGGCCGGGGAGGATTCTGGCGGCGTCTTTGGTTTTTGAACCGCGTTTCATCGCGCTTTCGCATAGGTCGCCGAGGACGCCGATAGCGGCGAGGACCATCGCAAGTGGGATCGACCATTTGTAGGGCAACTCGGGAAAGAACCAAAACGTGGAGAGAGCGGCAAACGCCGCGGCGGCAACGAGGCCGCCGACGAGTCCCTCGACTGTCTTTCCGGGCGAGATGTCGGGAGCGAGTTTATGCTTGCCGAACGCTCGCCCTGCAAAATACGCACCCGAATCAGAGCCGAATATGACGAGGAAAAAAAACGCGAGCAGGTGCGTCGACAGGTTTGGCTGCGTTTCGAACCCGACGCGGGTTGAGATCAAAAATCCGCCGAGAAACGCAATGTACAGCACGCCGAGCACCGTCACGCCCGCTCCGGTCAGCATTTTGGAAAAATCGACCTGAAACCGGAACATCTGCGAGATCAGAACGACGATCATCACGGCAGCGACCGAGGCGATCAGGATATCGGGCGCTTTGGCCGGTGCGTCGAAAACGAACCCGACAAACAGCAATGCCGCCCCGATGTAGCCGACGCCGGCGTCCGCTTTAAGCTCAAGTTTTTTGGTCAACGAATAAAATTCGAACATCCCCGCCGCCAGAGCAAAGCCCGCGATCGCAACGAACAGCCAGACCGTTTGCGGAAAGTAAGCCGGCAAAACGATCGACGCGATAATGATCGGCAAGGCAACGGCGGCTGTCAGTAGGCGTGTCTTCATAGGGTTAGTTAACCGCGGAGACGCGGAGACGCAGAGAATGGGTAGACCGAAGTCGCTGATCTCGGATCGTGCAGAACACCACAGGTCGATAAAAAAATCATCTTTTTCTCTGCGTCTCAGCGACTCTGCAGTGAGATCGCTACTTTACCCCGCCAAATCGGCGATCCCGCTTTTGATAATCCAGTATCGCCTCGAATATCTGCGGACGGCGAAAATCGGGGAACAGCGTCGGCGTCACATAGATCTCGCTGTAGGCGAGCTGCCAGAGCAGGAAATTCGAGATGCGAAATTCGCCGCTCGTGCGGATCATCAGATCGACCTCCGGCAGGCCGTGGGTGTATAGGTTACGTTCTATATCGGCGTCAGTCAGGCGTTCGAGCGATCTGCCCTGCTCGGTTAGCTGTTGAGCCGCGCGTATCGCGGCCCGCGTTATCTCGGCCCGCCCGCCGTAGTTGAGAGCGACGCTCATCACCATTCCGGTGTTATCCTTGGTCTTAGCTGTCGCAGCGGCAAGTTCGGCCTGAACGTCCGGCGCGAGGCCTGCGATGTTGCCGATCGCCTGAAACCGTATGTTATGCCCGTGGACTTCCTCGAGTTCGCGCCGCAGAACGCGTTTGAGCATCGACATCAGGCCGGAGACCTCGGCCTTGGGCCGTTTCCAATTCTCAGTCGAAAACGCGTAGAGCGTGATCGCCTTGATCCCCATTCGACCACATGTATCGATGATCGCCTTGACCGATTCCGAGCCGGCTCGATGGCCGAAAATCCGCGGCTTGCTGCGCAGTTTTGCCCAGCGGCCGTTGCCGTCCATAATGACGGCGATGTGGGCTGGCAGACGCGCCGGATCGATCGCCGCGAGCAATTTGTCCTCGGCAGTGTTCGGTTTTACTAAGCCGGCAAAATTCTCTTTCATAGAGATCCGTTTGCCGCCGATCGTCGCAGAGTAATCGCATCAGAATAACCATTTTCTGATCTGCGATATCCGCTTTGATCCGCGGCTAGAGCTTTCTTTCTTCGGTCCCGACGATCGCGCCTGTGTTTTTCGTACCGTAAATATGCGGATAAACCTCGCCGCCGGTCGACGGTTCCTCGACAAATTTCGACGTTAATAGTTCGGTGTCGACGTTCAGGATTACGACGCTGTCGGCCCCGCTGTAATAACGCTCGAGCACGCCGTCGATCTGGTGGGCGTAGCTGCAATGGATAAAACCCTCGCCCACCAAACTCGCGGCCGCGTATTCACCGCCGTCAAACGCCGCCCAATCCGCCGACAATACAATGTGATAGATGTTCATTACTTACCGTTCGTAGTCTACCCTAAACAGCGTCAACCCCTGCGCCGGAGCGGTCTTGCCGGCGAGGCCGCGTTCGCCCGTCACGATCGCCGTCTGAATTGTATCAGAATCTTTTTCGCCACGCCCGACCTCGAGCATCGTGCCGACGATCGACCGAACCATGTACCGCAGAAAGCCGTGGGCAGCGATGCGAAACTCGATCATCTGCGCGCCGGCACGAGCGTCCCAGCTCGATTCGACCGAAAAATCAGTCACCATCCGAACGCGGTTTTCGCCGTCCGCCTGTGCCGACGAAAACGCCGTCCAGTCGTGCTCGCCGAGAAACAGCCGTGCCGCGTCATTCATCCTCGCCACGTCCAATGGCCGAGCCTCGTGATGGGCGTAACGCCGCCAGAACGGCGACATTACCGGAGCGTTTACCACGCGATAGACATATGTTTTCAGCTTTGCCGAAAAGCGGGCGTGAAACTCGTCCGGCGCAGTTTCGGCACGCATAATGCGGATGTCCCGCCAGAGATTGCCGTTGATCGCGTTTTTTAGCTTTTCGGGCGTGAACGGGCGATTGACGCGGATATTGGCGACCTGGCCCTCGGCGTGCACGCCGGCGTCCGTGCGGCCCGAGCCTACCACGGCGACCGGAGCGTCCTCGATCATGCTGACCACACGTTCGAGTTCGCCCTGGATGGTCCGCGAGTCTTCCTGCACCTGCCAGCCGTGAAAATCGGTGCCGTCATATTGTATGAGCAGTTTGTAGTTCATCCGGCGTGGCTCATCATTCGGTCAAACGCCGCCGCGAAACGCCTCGGCGCTCCGGGATCCATCCGCAGGTAGAGCGCGGGTTCGATGAGTTCGAGTTCCATTAGTGCAAATTCGCCGGCGTCATCGCGAACGAGATCGACCCGTGCGTAGAGCGGCGTCGGCGTGATCATGTCAAATACAAATCTCCCGGCGTCGATCAGATCTTTGGTCGGTTCGACCGCCGTGATGGTGCCGCCGTGTTCCTCCTGAACCCGAAAATCGCCCCTTTTCGGCACCTTGGCGATGGCGTGGCTGTAATCACCGCCAAAATAGAAGAGCGAATATTCGCCTTCGTCTACGACCCGCTTCAAAAACGGCTGGACCATAAACGGCCGCGTGGTGAAAATATCGGCGAGCGACGGGTCAAACTGCCTCAGCCGATACGTATTCTCCGCGGTCGCACTGACGGTCGGTTTGACGATGATCTCGTCGGTGGCGAGTTCGGCAAGCCAGTCGGCAAACGAAGATTCGTCGTACGTTCGATGCCAGAGCGTCGGCACGATGCGGACGCCGTCCGATTCGAGATCGCGCAGATAGGATTTATCCAGATTCCAACGCACGATCTCGAGCGAGTTTTCGAGCCGCGTGTCCGACGCCTCGATCTCGCGCATGACGTCGATGAAACCTTCAGGGTCACGCTGATAGTCCCATGTCGTACGGATAATGACCGCGTCGAAATTACTCCATTCGACCGACTCATGCCGCCACGAGAGAGTCTCGACATTCCACCCGAGTTCCCGAAGCGGTTCGATCGCGAGATCGTCGTCAGCGACATAGCCGTCGAGACTGTCCATCGTCAAAAAACAAACTTGCCGCATAACTATTTTGCCGCGGGCGTCCGACTGCCCGGCTTTATTGCCTCAAGCCCCTGTGCGCACATTGGACATACATCAGGAGCAAAATCCGGCACGTCCAAACTAACCAGTGAGGTCCGCGCCACGCCGACGTCCGCCGCTCCGTTCGAACGGTCGATGATCGACGCCGCGGACACTACGTTGCCGCCGTGTGCCTCGAGTGCCGCGATACACTCGCGTGTCGAGCCGCCGGTTGTAATTACATCTTCGACCACGAGTATCCGTTCGCCGGGTTTTAGGATAAATCCGCGTCTCAGCGTCATCACTCCGTCCTGCCTCTCGGTCCACAGAAACCGCACATTGAGCGCCGCGGCGGCCGCATAGCCGATAACGAGGCCGCCGATCGCGGGTGAGGCGACCGTCTCGATCCCTGCGTCAACAAAATGTTCGGCGATCGCACGGCCATACCGTGCGGCGTCCGCCGGAAACTGTAGAGCCAGAGCACACTGCAGATATTTTGGGCTATGAAGCCCGCTCGACAACACGAAATGACCCTCGAGCAGTGCCCCGGAATCTATAAACTCTCTCAAAATGTCGGTCATTTAAGTGGTTTGCTTGCGGTTTAGCGTTTAACCGCTAAAATCTAAGTATAGATGACACCGTATCCTAACTTAATTTCTGAGTCATTGCTAATTCACGACACCATCGCGTTGCTCCGATCGTTCGGCGGCAAAGCGTCCGCGGTGAGCGTCGTCGATTTTGTATTGAAGATCAGGAAACCACAGCCTGCTCTGGCCAAACTGTTGGTCGCCGATCTTATCGAACGCGATCCGCGTCTCAATCTGAACGGCGATATGGTCGAGCTCGGCCCGGACGGATTTGAGGACCGCGAGATCGACGGTACTGAGTTTGTCGTATTTGACCTCGAAACGACCGGAGCCAAAGCTCCGCCGTGCCGCATCACCGAAATCGGAGCATATCGCGTCAGCAACGGCCGGATCATCGACGAATATCAGACGCTCGTTAATCCGCAGATGCCGATACCCCCGTTTATCACGGCACTGACCGGCATCAGCGATGCAATGGTCAGTGACGCACCGCTGTTTGCGGATATCGCGCACGAATTTTTGGAATTTATCGGCGACTCGGTCCTCGTCGCGCATAATTCGGGGTTTGATATGCGCTTTCTCAACCACGAGATCGGCCGTATTTTTGCGGATTACCGCGTCGCAAATCCATGTCTCTGCACCGTCATGCTCTCGCGAAAGCTGCTGCCGGACATTTTTAATCACAAGCTCAAGACCGTTGCCGAACACTACTCGATCGACCTCGTCAATCATCACCGGGCGAGTGCCGACGCGTATGCGACCGCACATATTTTTATCCGTTTACTGACGCAGATGCAGACTGCCGGCGTACATGATCTGGCGACGGTCAAGAAATACAGTTCCAGGAAAAATTCTTATGCTAGATAGCCGGCCCGTGACGGGTCAAAATCAACAGGGGCTCGATATCAGGCCGACACCGCGGGCCGAGATGGGACTCTATCCGCTCGATAGTTTTCCGTACGAATTTTTGGGCAAGGAGATCTGGGTCGAATTTGAGATCCCGGAGTTTACGGCGATATGCCCGTTCTCGGATTTTCCCGATTTCGGCGTGATCAGGCTGAAATATATCCCGAACCGATTATGCGTCGAGCTCAAGAGCCTGAAGATGTACATTAATTCGTTTCGCGAGGTCAAGATATTTCACGAGCACGTCGTTAACATCATTCTCGAAGATTTTGTCGCGGCTTGCGACCCGATTAAGGTTGAGATCGAGGGCGACTACAATGTCCGCGGCAATATCAAGACCGTCGTTCGGGCGAGCTATACGAAAAAAGATTAGACG
>JAYVUD010000282.1:0-15665 GCA_043788335.1 Chloracidobacterium sp.
GCAAGGAGGGGAGTATGAGTTACCGCGTCATCGGCCAGCCCGAGACCCGATATGCCGTCACTCGTTTCATTTATGCAATACACATCTGCTCTTGACACGCGTGGTATAATTTAGGTAGAAACTCGATCTTTGAAAACTCAAGACTTAGGGTTAGACACGATTCCGGACACGCTGAAACGCGATAACGTACTTGAAAAAGACCCACAACAAATATTTTCGCGGGACAACGGGACAAATAGGGCTAAACCCAATCCTTTCAATACCTTCCCTGTCCCGCGACTTGTCCCGAGCGTGTCCCGGCACCGTGGGAATCAAAATGTAAGAAAACCGTGGGACAGTGGGACAAGATTCATCAACTCCAACAAACACAATGGTTTAACTTGTCCCACCTTTTGTCCCACTTTAACTTAGCGTGGGACAGGCTCACGGCTTACGAGGACTTCCACAGCAGATGTTTCGTAAATCTTAATTTTCTCTGCGAATCCCCATCACATTTCAGCAGATTCCGTGGCGTCCACACCTCTATGGCCTCGATAATAGCCACTTTACTTAGCAGGTGTTGTCTAATATACTCAGATTGAACGGCAAACCCTTATGGAGAAATATGAAATTCCTAACGAACGCCATCGTTCTCACGCTGGTGTTCTCAACTAACCCACTGCTGTTATTTTCACAAACCCAAACCCCAATCTCGTCCCCGACTCCTGCAACGGCTCCGATCTCAATGGCTTTCGGCCTGCACGATGGAACGCCTGTAAAGCTCCGCATCGCGCGAAATATGTCCTCGGCTGATGCCAAAACCGGTGAAACTGTCGATTTCGAAGTCGTCGAGGAAGTCAAGGTCGGCGAGATTCTGGTCGTCCCTAAAGGCGGCATCGCAATCGGAACCGTCACCCTCGCCAAGCCTAAAGGAATGATGGGCAAAGGCGGGAAACTGGACTTGAATATCGACTACGTGCGACTCGTGAACGGCGACAAAGCCGCATTGAGAGCGGTAAAAGAAAACAAAGGCGGAAGCACCACGGCCGCGATGACTGGGGCAATCGTGGCATCTGCGATTTTGTTTTTTCCGGCTGCACCGTTTTTTTTGTTCATGAAAGGTAAAGACATAAGGATTCCGAAAGGCACCGAATTTACCGCCTACGTCAACGGTGAAACCCCGCTCGAGCAAAAGAAGTTTATGCCCGTTCCGGCCGTTACCGCCACAACCGAACCCGCACCCGCTACACCGGTGATTGCATCAATATCAGTCAAATCCACGCCTGACGGAGCTGATCTATCGGTAGATGGGAAATTTGTAGGTAGTACGCCTTCGACCTTGCAAATTCCGCCTGGAGATCACGTACTTTCTATCACGAAAGGGGGTTACAATGCCTGGGAAAGAACGATTTCGCTGACTGGTGGAGCCCAAGTGAACGTAGATGCTACGCTTGAAAAAACCCCGTAATGACTTGGGCCATTTTGATTGAGTCCTCAGACGATTCAAATCCGCGCCGAAAAGACGTAGGGACAGGCATTCGATATTGTGATATCAAAAGAATCACAATATCGAATGCCTGGCTCCGTTCTTCCTTATACCAGCCTTTTTACGGTTGTCCGACGATTTCGAGATCGGTCAGATCATCGCTGACCATCAGGACACGCGGTGTGAACGAATATCGTCGGTGGCTCGCCTCGAGCGTATAGGTCGCACCGGCAGCGACGTTGGCAAATTCGAAATACCCGAACGGATTCGCGATCGCGGTACGCACTTCGCCGCCCGCTGACGTGAGCGTGACGGTGCCCCCGCCGATCGCCGCTCCGCCTGATGTGACGGTTCGGCCCGCGACCGATACCGCACCGGCAGTCGGAGCGAGGATGGTGATAGTCCCGCCCTGGAATGTCGACGAAAGCGTGCCGGCGTCCGTATCGACGATCTCGCGAAATACTGGTGAGTCCGCGTATGCGAGCGTGGCGGTTCCGCCTGCATTGGCGGCGACGTCAAATCGTATTGTCACGAGCTGGCGTGTACCGGCGGCGATCGCCTGGCCAAACGGCATCGCGAGCACGACACCGACACGGCCGATTTGCGATGTATTCGGGATCAATGATGCCGATTGGGTGTCGGTACCTCTGGCGACGAGCGGATTGCTCAGTTTTGCGGCGTCGTAGGTCACGGTGAAGCCATATCCGTTTTCAGTGCCGACGGTATCTGTTTCAAATGAAACGGTCACCTGCTGGCCGGGGGTTGCCGTGGTGCTGACGGCCCGAACCGACGTCGGCACCATCAATGCGTTTGTATCTTTGCCATCAACATACGGAGCGGCAAAGGCCGCCAAAGCCTGACCGCCGGCCGGATTGACGATGTCCAGCCCGGCGGCGTACCGTCCGGCCTGGGTGAAATCGGAAACCGTCAGTTGGCCGTTGCCGAGCGAGATCCGGGGTGCACAATCGGCCCGTTGAAACTCATTATAGTTTGGGTTGACCGTATCGAGCCCGGCCACGAAACGGCCGACCTGTGTGTAGTCGGCAACCGTCACCGTGCCGTTGATGTTGCCGGTCGGCCGCGGAGCGACGTCCGCCTCATAACCTTGGGCAAATGTGACCGAGCCATCGACGTATGTGGTCGGCAGCGGGTCGGCGTTGACGTTGACGACCTGTTTGACCACGGGAATGTCGCCAAATGTGAGCGGCGAGCTATAAGCGTTCGTTGCGGCGGTCGCAAATGTGACCGTCACCAGCGAGCGTGTGCCGACGGTGAACGCCTGATTTGCCGGGAGCGAAAGCAATATTCCGAGCTTGCCGGGCTGCGACGTGTTAAAGAACAGGTTCGCCGCCGCTGCGTCCGGGTTCAACTGGACCGTCGGTAAACTGAGGATTGCCTGGTCATAATTCAGGCTGAAACCGACGGCGTTCTCGTCACCCTGAGCGACAAGTTGGACCACGGCGGTCACGTTTTGCCCCGGCGTTGCATTGCCGCCGATCACGCTCAGCTGCCGCGAAGGTGCTGGCGTCGCCGTAAAATTGACGCTCAGGTTGTCGGCCGTCAGATTTGTCAGCAATTGGCTCAGCGGTGCAAACGTGTATCCGAGTGCTGACGGCGTGACCGTATAGTCGGCGTTCGGCGCCAGATTGGCAAACGAGTATCTGCCGCCCGCGTCTGTCTGCGTGGTCGCGGCCTGACCGCCCTGCAGTGTGATCGTGGCGTTTTGGACGGGCGTGTTGTCAGACCGGCGAACGACGCCGGCAACATTGAGCAGCGTACCGCTATCATTGTCGAATATCGTCAACACCGCCGTCGATGGGGCACCCAACGCGGCACCGCCGATCGGGTTTGAGAGCATCAAATTAACCGTTTCGGTCGGTTCGGGGATGAGATCGTCGGCGAGGGTGATGTTAAATGTTTTGGTCGTCTCGCCGTCGCCGAAAACGAGTGTTCCGGACGCGGGTGTGTAATCGGTAAACGGCGTTGCCGTGCCGCCGCCGGTCGTGTAGTCGACCGAAACGGTTCCGGCTGAACCGTTTGTTCGCGTGACCGTGACAGGCACCGTCTGGTGCTCGGTGCCCGAATACGGGGCGAACGCGAACGCGAATTTGCCCTGATTGTCGTCGTCCAGGATCGTCCCGACGCCCTGGGCTTTGGTGATCGAGGCGTTGACCGGATTTGTCAGGTTGACGAAGAACGTCTCATCGAGCTCCGGTACGAGGTCGCCGAGAACAGTGATGGGCAGCGTCTTGATGGTCTCGCCGGGCTGGAAAGTGATCTGTCCGGTCGCCGCAAGATAATCGGACGATGCGGTCGCCGTTCCGTTCGCCGTCGCATAGTCGACGGTGACCGGTAGCCCGCTCGGAGCCGAAAGCTGCACGCGAAATGATGGCTGCGTCGTGCCCTGATTGCCCTCGGGCGACGAGATGTCGTCGATCGACACGGTCGGTGCCGGATCGTTGTCGAGGATGGTCAGCACGGCCGAACTGGGGCTGACGAGGATCGAGCCGTTGGTCGGAAAGCTCAAATTCAAGTTGATCGTCTCGTCGTTTTCGTCGAGCAGGTCGTCCAAGATCGGGATATCGAACGATTTGACCACGTCGCCGTTGTTGAACACGAGCGTGCCGCTCTGGGCCGTGTAGTCCTGGCCCGCGGTCGCCGTGCCGCCGGTCGTGGCGTAATTGACCTGGCTCGTGCCATAACTGCCGCCGGTGCGGCTGACGACGATCGTTTTCAGGCCGCCGGCCTCGCTCGTCGAGTATGTCGCCGACGTGAACGAGAAATTGCCAGGAGGCGGATTGACCGTATAGCACGGCGAAAATTCGGATGTACTGCCGTTTTGGTCGGTCGCTGTTGCCGTGATGATCTGCCCGAGTGTCAGCGGTATGTCTAAATAGTTGAATGTGCCGATGCCGCTGTTGGTGACATTGACGTTCTTTGAACCCAGGTAATAGCGACCCTCGCCGTTTCCGGACGCGTCGCACGAATCCCCGCGGTAAAAATCGAGCGTGAATGGCTTATTGGGCGTGCTGTTCAGGGTGCCGTAAAGCTGTGACGTCGACGCGTTGCCGATCACCGGGAAATTTTGCAGGCCGTTCGGGCCCGTGTCGGTATCGAGATTGTCGTTCGGGGTGACGCCGTTGCCGTTAAGGTCAATGCCGAGCGATCCGTTCGAGTAGATCGAATTTCCGCGGATCGAATTGTTCATTCCGTCCGACACATTCACGCCTCGCGATGTGTTGAACGCGATCGTGTTTCCACCCGCAGCGGTGCCGTCGCCGATCGAGTTGTTAGCCGCTCCCTGATTGATATAGATGCCGTCGCTGCCATTACCAATCGATGCTCCGAACGAGTTTGTGCCGATGAAATTGGTGTAGACGGCATTTGACGTGGATGCCGCTCCGACGAGCATCACGCCGCTCGATCCGTTCCCCGAAATCACGTTGGCAGCGGACGAGTTGCCCGCGACTCCGACCGCGGCCCTGGTCGATTCGAGGCGGATACCGGCAACCACGTTCGGTATCGCCGCCGACCCGGCCGAGTTAGTGCCGATCTTGTTGCCCCAGATGTTGACCGCGGGAAAATTGGAGGCGATATCGATACCATCGATCCCGTTTCCGGAGATAACGTTTCCGTCGGCCGCCGTGAGGTTCGACCCGATCGTCACCGATGCGTCATTTGTATTGGTGGCCTCGTTCAGGTATATGCCGCGTTGCCCGTTGGCGATCGCCGCTGTTCCCGCCGCGTTGGTGCCGATCAGATTGGTCTGAACGACCGCCGCGACCGACGAACTGGCGAAATTGATACCGTTTTGCGTATTTCCGGAGATCAGATTTCCGGACGGAAACTGAACATTTGATATCGTCAGCGTGCCGCCGAGGTATGCGCTCGTGTTGCCGGTCAACTGGACGCCGTCGGATGTGTTGGCCGCCGCCGCATTGCCGTTCGCGTTGGTGCCGATGTAATTGTTGTAAACATAGAGATTGCCCGTCGATGCGGCGATGCCGTCCGTGTTGCCGGAGATAACGTTGCGGACAGACGACGTCGAGCCGCCAATATTTACGATGTATCCGGATGACTGAGCGCCGGGCAGCAATTGATCGACATTTATGCCGTTTGCTGTATTTCCTAGAGCATTGCCGGCGGCGCTGACGCCGATGTAGTTATTCTGAAAATTTAAGTTCGTGTTTGCCGGTAAAACGCTGGTTGCCGTCAAAATCGCGATGCCGTGAATGCCGTTGGCCGATATTACGTTTCGCTGGCTCGTGCCGGTGCCGCCAATATTAAACGTGCTGTTCGGGTACGCGACCAGCAGGACGCCATCGGCCCCGTTGCCCTGATTTACCGTGCCGCCCGGATCGACGCCGATGTAGTTGTCCACAACCGTCGCGGTGACCCCGCCCGTGCATCCGATAGCGATGCCGTGGCCTGCGAACCGGTTGATAATGAGGCCTTTGACCGCGATCGTGATGGTGTTGCCGCCTACGGGGCTTGTAAAATCGAGCCCGTTCGTATTGGCACCGGCACCCCCACCGTTGAGCTCTATCAACGGAAACCCGCCCCATAGCGGCTGTGTCGTCCCGTCGATCGTCAGCGAAGTCGTGATCGTCGGCAGCGATGAAAGGATGTTGATAGTTTGCGGTAAACCGCTGCCGCCGCCGACGCTGAACGCGATCGTGTTTGCTCCGCCGGCGGCATTAGCCTTATTTATCGCACCGCGAAGCGTGCAGTCGTTTGCCGCCGCCGAACA
The DNA here is from genome assembly GCA_043788335.1 of Chloracidobacterium sp. Classification (GTDB taxonomy): domain Bacteria; phylum Acidobacteriota; class Blastocatellia; order Pyrinomonadales; family Pyrinomonadaceae; genus OLB17. The sequence continues at coordinate 6,216 of JAYVUD010000282.1, forward strand.
CGTCGTCACATTGGCATCGTCCAGGCGGTCAACCGTGTAGGTCGCTGCGTCAGCGGCCGAAACCAGTAAAAGAAATGCAAAAAATAGCGTCAAGACCAAATTTTTTATGAACATAAGACCAAATACTCCTCTTCGTCCGCACCGTTCTCGCCGGGCATTGGGTGTATTTAGCCGTATCCACAAATAAAAAACGCCACCCGTTTGGGTAGCACAATATTTGTTTGAAATGCAGGCGGCTTTCGCTGCCAAATTTTGGCCGATCGGTAGTTTGGCCCTAGACCAAACGGTTTGTCAGGGCTTTGGAAACAGCCTCGGATTTTGAATGAACGTGGAGTTTCTCGTAGACGTGCCGCATATGAAATTTGATCGTATTGTAGCTGACGCCAAGGTGCTCGGCCGCGGTGGTGTAATTATGGCCTTCGACCAGTAGTTTCAATAGCCGTGTTTCGTGCGGCGTTAGATCGTGATCGACCTTTTCCGCCGGCCGCACATCGCGAAAGAGCGTGATCACGCGGCGGGCGACCTCGGGCGACATCGGCGAACCGCCGGAGGCCGCCTCGCGTATATTTTCCAGCAGTTTCGCCGGCGGCGTCCGTTTCAGCAGGTAACCGGTTGCCCCGGCACAGATCGCGTCGAAGATGCGTTCGTCGTCGTCATAGATGGTCAACATCAGGATCGTCATTGCGGGGTAGAGCTCGTGGAGTATTTTGACTCCCTCAATGCCGTTCATCCCGGGCAGGCCGATATCGCTCAGCAAAACGTCGGGCACATTCGAGCGGATCTGATGTATCGCATCCTCCATCGAACGATAGCTGCCGCTGCAAGAAAAGCCGTCCGTAAAGTTGATCAGCGTCGAAAGGCCCTCGCGAATATCGCGAATGTCTTCAACAATTGCGGTTCTGATAATTGTAGCGGTATCGTTCATTGTAATGCGTAAAACTGTACTCAAGGGCGGTGTCGGCCACGCGGAAAATTATCACGAATGGCCAATAGGTCACAGTCTATCGACCGTGCAAAACTTTTACGCCACCCGTTCGGGTAGGTGGCCGGAATAAACGGCCCGCATTTCCGCCGGCCTAATGCCCATCCTTTTCGCCCGGAGTCTAATGTCGACCGGCGGCATCGAGCGGAAGGGTCAGCGTCACGGTCGTGCCCTTACCCATCTCCGAAGTGATGTCAAAATGGCCGTTCATCTCGCGTGCCCGGCGTGACATACTTTTCAGGCCATTGCCCGCGGTTTCCGCTGACAAGCCCGCATCGTCGTCCGTCACTGATCTCACCGGGAACCCGTGTCCGTCATCCGCGATCCAGAGGTCCATCTCGTGGCCGGTTATCGTTAGGTGTATTTCCACGCTTTTGGCTCCTGAATGCTTGGCGATGTTGTTGACCGACTCTTTGAAGATCAGGAACACCTCGCGTCGGACGTTAGTGCTCAAAACTATCTTGCCGTCATCGTCAGAGGTCAGAAACCGCACACGAATGCCGCCGGCCGACAGAACGTCGGACGCAAACCGCCGCATGCGCTGCGTAAGGTCGCTGAGGTGATCCTTTGACGGGTTGATCGACCAGACGATATCGCTCATCGTACTTACGAGTTCGTTGGATATATCGGTGATCTTCGCCAGCGGGCTGCGTGCATCGCCTTCGCGGTGGCCCGACGTGGTCTGGGCGACCTCGCTCAAAATGGCGATCTGCGTGAGGCTCGCGCCAATGTCATCGTGGAGGTCAGTTGCGATACGCGAGCGGACGTCCTCGAGTTCGACGATCCGTTCTTCTCGCGAACGACGCAGCCTTTCCTCGGCGGACCGGGCGTTTTCGGACGCTAGATTGACCTCTCTAAGCCGTGCCGTCCGGTAGCGATAAAACGCGAGCAAGGTGCCGCTCGAGACAAATATCGCGAGCGCAATAAACCACCATCTCGCATAGATCGGCGGCAGTATCCTAAACGCGAGCGTCGCCGGGGTGTTGCTCGCCACGTTGTCCGAACCGATCGCCCGCAAATTTAGCGTGTGGCTGCCGGATGAGAGATTGAGATTTATGCTCTGCTGGTCTGACGGGTCGCTCCAACTCGTCTGCTCATCGAGACTGTATTGGTACCGGACGCTTTCGCCGGAACCAAAGGCGAGTGCAAAGAAGCTGATCTGCATCTGTTTCTGGTCAGGTGCGAGTTCGGCAAGTTCGATACGCGATTCACCCATGACCGATACCGACTGCGGCACGCCATTGACGAGGATCCGGTCGATGAAAACGGGCGGCGGCGGCGTGGGTCGCTCGATCTTGGGCAAAAACCGGATAAGCGTGTTTCGCGAAATGAACCACAGATATCCTTTCGCGTCGGACGAACACCGGGTGATGTAGTTGCTCGGCAGGCCGTCCGCCTTGGAGAAAACCTTGATCGTCCCGCGGTCGTCGATGCGGTTGATACCGCGGCCGGTCCCGGCGTAGATCCGCCTGTCGGTGTCCTGTGTCAAGCAGATGATCTGATTACTCGACAGGCCGTTAAGCGTCGAAATGCTCGTAAAAACGGGGTTATCCGCCGCCGGATCTCTCACCACAAAGAGTCCCCGGCCGGAGGTTCCGATCCACAATTGTCCGCCTTGGTCGACCAGCAAGTCGGCGATCTGGGTCTGCGGGAGTCCGTCTTTTTCACCGAAGACCTGAAATTTGCCGTCGTGGTATCGAGACAAATTGCCGAAATAATGGCCCAACCATACGTTGCCTTGCCGATCTTCGGCAAACGATATCGGGCCGTTAACTCTCGGTAACCCATCCGCCGCCGTTGTGGGAATTATCGTGTCGGTCTTGCGGTCCCAGCGGTTAAGTGAAAATTCCTGACCGACCGATGTTATCCATATATCACCGCGAGAGTCCTCAAAAATATTAAAGATCTCATTGCCCGTCAGGCCGTCGGCCGTGGTAAATATCCTTTTTGGCGGTGTACGTTCGAGGTCTCTGACGTTAGCCACCCGCGGGTAATGAAACAGGCCGTTCGCGGATGGTATCCACCATTCGCCGTCCTTCGACAGAAGGTCGAGGTAATGCCAACTCCAACTACGTTTTCCCAAGCCTTTTGGGACTATCGATCTGAATTTTCCATTGTCGGCGACGATCGTCGAATTTGGACGCGACGGGAGAAATATATTGCCGGCCGTGTCGAAACCGATCGCCCGAATGTCATCGGTAGGCGTAAATCCGTCTGCCTCGCCAAAGATCGTAAAATCATTTGGGGCCAGCCGCCAGGCTCCGAAAAGCTCGGTGCCGATCCACAGACTGCCGCCCGTGTCTTCGCCAAACGACGTCACTTTCTCGTGGCTCAGTTGGCGAAATTTCGGAGAGCCATCCTTTGCGTCGGGCACAAACTCGCAAAGCCCGTCGTGCATTCCGACAAAGATGCGTCCGTCGACCGTCTGCCGCAACGCGAAAAAAAACGCATCGCCGGGTAGGCCGTCCTTTTTTGTATACCTTTTGATCAGCGAGAGATCGCCGTCCGGGCCGCGGGAAAATACCTGTAGGCCGATCGGTGCCGTGCCGGAATCGAGCCAGAGTGCGCCGTCCCGATCCTCCATGATCTCGGCTGTTCCGCGGTCCAGTATCCGGCGAAACGTCCCGTCGGTTGACGCCTGGTAGACGCCGGCGGCGCCGCCCGCGACCATCGTTCCTTTTGAGTCTATAAACAACTTTTGGATGGAATCACGGTTTTTTACAAAATCTTCGACGATCTCAAATTTCCACGTGGTCCCGTCGCTGACGAGTCGATATAGAGCCGTTGGTGTCGACGCCCAGATCGTGCCCGCGGCGTCTTCGGCAAGGCTGTTGACGCCGCGTTTCTGCCGGTCATCGACATCCGGTGCGAATGTCTGAAACAGCGGCGCGTCATTTGCGGTCTGCTCGAGGCGCGACTCGATCACATTCCAGCGGTATGCCTTGCCCTTCGGGTCGAATACGCTCACGCCGGCACTCGTCGCGATGAGGAACGTGCCATCGTGCGTTTCGAGCAGATCGAAAACGTTGCGATGCGGCAGGCCCTGATCCTGGGTGAAGTTGGTGAACCGCGTTCCGTCAAAACGCGACAGGCCCTCGGCCGTACAGAACCAAAGGAATCCGCGTGAATCTCGAACAATCTTGTTAACGCTGTCATGTGCGAGGCCCTCTTCGGTCGTGAAGACCTTGAACGGCGGAAGTTCGGCAATCGTCGGAATCGTTGGGTAAATCACGGTCACCAGGACAGTGAGCACCCACATTCGCACTTTTGCACCTATTTTCATATCCGAGTGTGGGGAACGGTCAAGTGACAGTATTCCGCTAATGCATTTTACACACTGCTCGGCCGAAATCAATCGTAATATCGTGATACGGACGAAAAAAAAGGCGAGCCCATGCCCGCCTTTATAAATAGATATAACCTAAAGACTACGTCTGCTTTCCCTCGAGAAACGCTTTTAGCCGACGCGAGCGCGACGGGTGACGGAGTTTTCTGAGGGCTTTTGCCTCGATCTGGCGGATACGTTCGCGGGTGACGGCGAAATGCTGTCCGACCTCTTCGAGCGTGTGCTCAGATCCGGTATTGCCGAGCCCGAACCGCATCTTGATGACCTTTTCCTCACGCGGCGTCAATGTCGCGAGCACCTCGTCGGTGATCTCACGCAGGTTCGAAAATGTAACGCTCTCGGCCGGATTCAGTATCGAGCGGTCCTCGATAAAATCCCCAAGATGCGAATCTTCCTCTTCGCCAATCGGTGTTTCGAGCGAGATGGGTTCCTGAGCTATCTTGAGAACCTTTCGGACCTTCGAGACCGGGATGTCCATTCGCTTGGCGATCTCCTCGCTTGAGGGTTCGCGGCCGAGTTCTTGTACGAGCAGGCGCGAGGTGCGGATCAGCTTATTGATCGTCTCGATCATGTGCACCGGAATGCGGATCGTGCGAGCCTGGTCGGCGATCGCACGTGTGATCGCCTGGCGGATCCACCACGTTGCATAGGTCGAAAATTTGTATCCCCGACGCCATTCAAACTTATCGACGGCTTTCATCAAACCGATGTTGCCTTCCTGAATGAGATCGAGGAACTGTAGGCCGCGGTTGGTGTATTTCTTAGCGATCGAAACGACCAGTCGGAGATTGGCTTCGACCAGTTCGCGTTTTGCCTTGTTCGTCTCAAATTCGCCGATGCTGATCGTTTTGTACGAACGCTTGATCTCCACGACCGGCAGATGATAACGAGCTTCGACAGCCGCAATGGCGGCCGATGCCTCAGCGATCTTTGCCTGAAACTCTTTCTTTTCAGCCGGGGCCGGTTTCTTCTCGATCTTTTCTTCAAACTTCTTGATCGATCTCTCGGCTTTCTGGACCTCTTCGACGACCTTGCGAATCGCCGCGATCATCTTCTGGTTAGAGTTTTCGGTCAGATTTAGCTGCTTGATCTCTTGGGCGATCTCGAGCCGCAGACGGGCAGTTTTACGCTTGAGCGTTAGCAGTTTTTTGCTCTTTTTGCCCTCAGACTTCTTCTGCTCGCCGATCAACGAGATCCATGTTTTGAGCGCGACCTGAAAATGCTCGTTGATATTTCCGATACCCTCGAGCGTCCAACGCATGTATTCCTCGGCCTTGTCTTCGTCGAGTGCGATCTCTGCCTGCTCAGAAAAGACGACCGTTTCGCGGATGGTCGCACGGTGTTCGCGTAGGTCGTCACCGAGTTTGATCAGACGCTCGACCGCGATCGGCGAACGTGATATCGATTTGTGCGTTTTGATCTGCCCGCGTTCGATACGCTGAGCGATGGTGACCTCGCCCTCGCGGTTGAGCAGGGGAACGATGCCCATTTCACGCAGGTACAGGCGAACAGGATCGTTCGATTTATCGAGTGCTCCGGCGGAAAGGTCGAGATCCAGTTCGTCTTCGTCCTCCTCTTCCGCGGCTTCCTCGTCAAGAGCGAGGCTCGACGCACGCTCAAGCAACTGGGCATCGGTCTCGGCAACCGAAATATTTGCTCCCTCGAGACGGTCGAGTACGTCCTCGATATCGTCCGCCGACATCATGTTTTCGGGTATCTCGCGATGGAGCTCGTCGAGACTGAGAAATTTCTTTCGCTTGCCGAGAGCCAGCAGGCGATCCATCAAGTCTTCTTTTTCGTCGTAATCAGCCATAAATGATAAGTTTGTTGGATTAACCCGCCGCCTAAATCGTTGTTTGTATAATGCTTTTCAACGTAGTGAGAGCCTGAATTGTTTCACTCCCGGTGCGGATGGTTTAAAAAACGAAATTATATCACAGTTTGGCCAATTCGGCGCTTGAGGTCGCGTCTAATTTTTTCAAGGTCAATCTGCTCATACGTGAGCTGGCTAAATAGTGCGGTATCGCCGGCCTGTTCGGCGAGGATCGCGTCGCGGCTGATCTCCATTATTCGGTTGTTGATCGCCATCTCGCGGAGGGCGTAAACGCAATTTTCCGCGTCGTTCAAAACGGTATCGATCGGCTCGCCGGCAGATCGACGGGGCTCACCCAAAAGCAAGACCTGAAGCAGGTCGACTAGCGTTTCGTCGTCTCCGACATGGCCGAGCAGAGAATCGCGGTCGACGTCAGTATTCTCAGCGACAATGGCGATCATCGCGGCAAATATGTCGCCGGTCGCGAGATTTTCGTAGTCGCTCGGCTCTAGCTGGGGCAAAATGTTGTCGCGAAGTTCCCCGTCGAAAATGAGCAGCTCGAGCAGATGCTGTTCCGCCACGGTCGTTTTGTGGGCCGAGCGCGACACGCGCTGAACGATCGACTGCGACGGACCGTGGTCACCGCTCTTGAGCGTGGTCCAGAGTTCGCGTCTGAGCGACGCGTCCTCGATACGAAAATACTCCATCGCCTGGTCAAAGCTCTCGCGGCGTTGGATCGTATTTCGAATGGTCGAAATTATGGGCAAAAATGATTCGATCGCCTCGGCCTTTTGCCGGGCATTATTGAGGTTGCGGCCGGCAACAGACGCGTCGAGAGCAAAACGGAGGAACGGCAGTGCCTTACCGCGGCGTTCGTTATAGGCGTCGGTACCGTTTTCGCGAATAAAATCGTCGGGGTCCGTGCCGTCCGGGAGCACGAGCACCTTGATGTCAAATTCCTGCGGCAGCAGATGTTCGATCGCCCGCCGGGCCGCCTTGACGCCGGCCGCGTCGCCATCGTAATTGATCACCACATTTTTCGCGAAGCGGCTGAGCAATTTTGACTGCTCGGGCGTAAATGCCGTGCCGAGGCTCGCCGCGACATTCCTGACGTCGAACTGGTATAGGGCGATGAGATCGAGATAGCCCTCGACCAGTATCGCGAACCGTTTCTTGCGGATATCTTCTTTCGCTTGAAACAGGCCGTAGAGATTTTGCCCCTTGATGTAAGCCGCCGTTTCGGGCGAATTGAGATACTTGGGCTGTTCGTCGCCCATTGCCCGGGCACCGAACGCAACGGGTTTGCCGTCGACATTGAGCACGGGGAACATTATCCGCCCGCGAAATTTATCGTAAACCCTGTCTTTGTCTTCGTTTACCGACACCAGGCCGGACTGCTCGATCAGCTTATCGTCCGTGCCCTCTTCTTTCAAAAGATTGAGCAGAGCGTCCCACGAATCGGGCGAAAAACCGATGCGAAACTCTTTTTGTACCTCGGCGGAGATGCCGCGTTTCTCGAGGTACTTTCGTGCCGCCTTGGCTTTCGGGTTTTTTGACTGGAGCTCGGCCTCCCAAAATTCGAGGGCGATCTGATTGAGTTCGATGATCTGCTCGGAGAGCTGTTTCCGCTCCTCGCGTTTCTTCTTGCCCTGCTCGTATGCCTGATCGTCGATCGGTTCGGGCAGCATTATACCCGAGATCTCGGCAACCCGCTTGATCGCCTCGGGGAAGTTGAGCCCCTCCATCTCCATCAGGAAATTAAACGCCGTGCCGCCTTTGCCGCACCCGAAACACTTGTAAAACCCCTTCGACGGATTGACCGAGAACGACGGCGTTTTCTCCTGATGAAACGGACAACACGCCATCCAATTTGCCCCTTTCTTCTTCAGATCCTGAGCGTACGGCTGTATTATCCGCACCAGATCGGCACGGTTTTTCAGGTCGTCAATGAAATATTGGTCGTAGAGCATTTACTGAACGGAGTCGTCCGATCTCAAAAGCACCGTTTTAAGGAAATCGTTCATACGGAAATCGGCAGATTCGAGACGGGCCACGGGGGTTTCGGGCCCATCGATATAGCCGGCGTTCTTCGCCTCGATACGTACACCGACGGTGTCGATAATTTCGATTTCCAACTGCCCTGCCATCCGCCGGCCCTTTTTTTCGTCGATCACCAATAGTGGATCGACGGAGCCGAGGGCAAGAGCGATCGAACTAGCTTCACCCGCGTATAGGCGACTAGTCTCCGGGTACATTTTCGAACTCTCGGACTCGTTGCAGAACTGGATCCAATCCGGGAGTGGTTCGCCGAAATTCTAGGCCATTTCGGACGTGATCGTTATTTTGAAAAATAGTCTTGCTAAGGCGTTGATCTCGCCGATATTTTGCAACGCAATAAGCGAACTCGCGTCCGCGATCACTACCGAACGGGTCATACCCTTGCCAAATCGCGCTCAAGCTCTTCGGCTGAGTACTGAAATATTGATACGCCACAGCGACCTACGGATTCAACAAACTCGCGTTTTGTTACGCCCGCCAATTCGGCGGCCTGACCTGATGAAAGTTCTCCGACGTCAAAAAGCCTTGCCGCGACACTCATTTTTATCTCGGCATCGGCGATCTTGACGCCCTCGGGCAGTTGTAGATCAACGGTTGCATTCATAGTCTTAAGTTTCCGTCCAATTCGAATCGGTGTCAACAAATTTGCACCGGATCGGCACGGTTTTTCAGGTCGGCGAACAGGTATTGGTCGTAAAGCATCAGAATCCGGCAAGAAAATCTTCATTCAGGTCGGCGGAAAATCGAAAGCCCCAAAGGAGAACTCGGGTCAGGCATCCGCTATTGTGATTCTTTTGATATGACAATATCGAATGCCTGTCCTACGTCTTTGTCCCACGCCAAGTTAAAGTGGGACAAAAGGTGGGACAAGTTAAACGATTGTGCTTGTTGGAGTTGATGAATCTTGTCCCACTGTCCCACGGTTTTCTTACATTTTGATTCCCACGGTGCCGGGACACGCTGCGGGACAAGTCGCGGGACAGGGAAACTATTGAAGGTATTGGGTTTAGCCCAATCTGTCCCGCTGTCCCGCGAAAATATTTGTTGTGGGTCTTTTGCAAATACGTCACCGCGTTTCAGCGTGTCCGGAATCGGGTCTAGCCTTAAGTCTTGAGTTTTCAAAGATCGAGTTTCTACCTAAATTATACCACCCGTGTCAAGAGCAGATGTGTATTGCATAAATGAAACGAGTGACGGCATATCGGGTCTCGGGCTGGCCGATGACGCGGTAACTCATACTCCCCTCCTTGC
>JAYVUD010000283.1:0-2919 GCA_043788335.1 Chloracidobacterium sp.
GGTTCATCGTGGTCCGTTGAAACCCTAGAAATCACGGGCTTTGCTACATCGGTGGAATACGCCTATGCCGGTGCCGCAACGGCTGATCTGGATAAGATCGTGATCGAAAAATACTGGCTCGTCGACGGCAGCCAGGTACTATCGTTCAACACTACGGGAGCGGTCAACTCCAGTATCCTATACCCGCAGAACCTCGATGATCCGGGTGAGTACTATAACCATCCGCTGACACTAACCAAAGACACGGGAACGGGCATCTATACGCTAGCAACTCCGATTCCCGGTGAATCTATCCGTATTTACTCGGGCACGGAAACCCAAACGGCGGATGCAGCCATAATAAGCTGGCTGGACGGGCTGTACGGGGCCGGCCAGGGTGTTCTGCGGGCATCGGCGATGCGTGGGCTTTGCTATGTCCTGTTCGAGAATTTTACACTGAAGTCGTCGCGGTCACCCAACTTTCTATTCGAGGTAGATACCGGCCGAAATACAGTCAATGACATCCTTAGTGACATGTTCACCGACATTGGCTTAACGGCGGGCGATTATGATCTGACGGCGACGGCCGGTGCTGAATATAGTCAGATCGGGTTTGCCGAACTATCCGCAACGTCGCGAAAACAGATGGCCGACCACCTGTGTAAATACCACCAGTTTCGCCTGGCCGAGATCGATGGTAAGATCCGCTCGATCCCGGATACCGGCACGTCGATAGCGACGATCGATCCAAACCTTTTACGGGCCCATCCGTACGGTTCTGAAATGCCGCTGTTCGACGCGGAAGTGACGATCAAGGAAGAAACGTTAATGCCCCGCGAAGTCCGTATCTCCATAATGAATCCGGACCTGGAATTTCATAATGATACGGCAACTGCTCAGATCGCAGAAACGGAGGGTACAGAGTCCGTAGACTATGCATTTCCAATTGCAGATACGCTGGACAACGCACGGCTAAAATCTGAGCGAATGATCCTGAAGGCCTATTTCGAGAATCAGACGATCGAAGTGTCTGGGATGCCGGAACTAGCACGCTATGCAGTCGGTGATGTGTTTACATTATTGGTTGGAGCTGCGTCGATCGTGTGCCGGGTGGAAAAGAAATCATTTCCGCTACCGATCGGTGAGGTTAAGCTTAGTTGTCTTTCGACGGGCTATACCTATGCAGGGGTCACCTTTCAGTCAGACTCGACGAGCTTCGCCCCGAAAGCGATCGCGCAGTTTGCGGCTGGAACATTTCCACGAAATTCGGTCGCCGTCGTCATTCAAAGCGTGCCGATATTTGAAAAAGATCGCGGTCGGTTAGGTGTCTATCTTGCCATTTCGGGACGCGGGCTCGGGTCCGGACAACCCGCTGCTATCTACCGCGAGTTTGGTGTAGGGAATTATCTACTGCAGTCAAAGGTAGACGGATCCTCACCGGTTGGCATAGCGCAATCGACGCTGGCAACGGGTACGGCCGGGGCCGTCGATACGGTACACTCGATCACGATCTATTTCTTTGATGATATTTCCCTCGAAACAGTGACGGCCGGAGATATTTCTACGTACCCGACACTGAATTTAATGCGGGTTGGGAGTGAGTGGCTGCAGTTTCGCACGGCGGTCGCGGCAGGCCTACCAGCAAACTCGACGTACCGATCGGCATGGACCATTTCAAACCTGACGCGCGGTATGTTCGGGACGGCCGCAGCGGTGGGAACGCACGCGGCAAACGAATACTGTGCCGCGGTTACATCCACCCTACAGTTCTTGCCGCTCGAACCTTCCGATATTGATACAGATATTAATATCAAGGCTGTGACAAACGGCCAGGACATCGAAGTTGCTCCGATCACGGGTTTTCACTTTAACCCACTGTCACTATATACGATCAGTAACCGTACGGAAGATCGAACGTATGACGCGAACGCGACGACGATCAACGAATTGGCGGATGTGGTGAGTACGATCATTAGTGATCTGCATTTATAAGTATGGCAAACTTTGGCGATATTTTAAGCAGTTTGACGTTCACGGCCGGGCAGTCTGTTCGACGTAATGCGGGCGATACGGCGTTCGAGGTGTACACGCCGCTTCGGGTCACGTCTGTGGCGGCACCGATCGGAGGAAACATCACCCCGAACGTTTCGTTATACGACTTGGAGGACTACTCGGCAAACACAGCGAATTTCACTTTCGTAAACCCAAGCGTGACACCAAAGGACGGCGAGAAATACATCGTCCGAATTAAATCTAACGGAGTCTATACAGTATCTTACGGAACGAAGTATGCGGGAAGTGTGGATATGCCACTACCAACCGCGACAACGGGAAGCAACAAGGTCGATTTCTTCTTGTTTACTTATCACAAAGACGCAGATAAAATGTACCTGATAGCGAAAAACTTCGGATTCTAGCTGTGTCCGTAGGTTTTCACCCGCCTCGATCAGGGGTGGCTGAAAGCCTACGGGCAATCAATTTATGCCGACTATCACGAAAGAGTTTCATTTTACATCCGACACTGAGGGCTGGTTTCCTGTCGCAGGGGACGCGACGATCGCAATGTCGTGGTATCCGCCGCATAAGCACCGAGACAAGAGAAGACCATCGAGAGTTCGAGGTGCTGATGTAAACCCTCTCCTGTCTGTAATGGGAGGCTGTCTAAAAACGACGGTCAAACGAAACGCCCCCGCTACCGAAAGTTATTGGCAATGGAACGGTACTTGGGGCGGTCTTGGAGTACCAGCAGGTCAAAAAGTTACGTCCGTGACAGGCGATTATATTTGCCGTCGCGTATTAACAACTGGTAATGGCAGTGACTTTTCTCAAGCTACTTGGGGGACGGAACAATTACGAAGCGGACCTTTTACTTTGTTGGACGGTTTAGACAACGTGCTTGGTACTTTTTCTGAGTATTTTGCGTTCGCGGCACGAAGTTCT
>JAYVUD010000284.1:0-5466 GCA_043788335.1 Chloracidobacterium sp.
GGACCTCGCTAAAGTCGATCGATCCGCCGGCCGATAAGACCTTATTGCTCAGATCGCTGAAAAGTTTGGCGGTCTCATAGGCGTTGACCATCGCTCCGATCGCGTCGGCATAATTGGCTGCCTGGTCCATTTCTTCGGGCGTGAACGGCTTGTACGGCGGCGACCCGCGACGATTGACATACTCGAGGACGCCGATAACCTCGCCATTGTAACGCAACGGCGTTGCCAGTATCGTCTGGGTCGAATACCCCGTCGCCCGGTCGACCTCGGCATAAAACGAGCTTTCGCCGCCAACGTCCGATATCGCCATCGGCTGACCCGACGAGATGACAAATCCAGCGATCCCCTTGCCGGCCGGTATTCGCATTTCGAGCAGACGGTCCGCTACCTTGCCGATCGCCGACAGAAATCGCAGGTCGCCTTGGTCGCCGTCGCGGACGATAACCGAGGCCTCGTCCGAATCGAGGCTCGCGGCCGACACCGCGAGCAGGCTTTTGATCGATGCCGTCAATGGATCGGTCATCAGGCGGGCGACATCGATGGTCTCGATGAGCATTTGCAATTTGCCGGTTAGGCGGTTTTGATCTTCTAACGACATGGTTGAATTTTGTACGAAAACCCTTTGTTTATCAAACCAGCAGGCCGGAGATATTTTTATGGAATAGTGATGGCCTTCGTTATTTATGGAGTGCATATAGCGGCACGCATTCACGATCTGATATCTAACGCGCCGTCAGTTTACGGTTGCCGCGAGTGCATTTGTTTTATGAAGTTGATCCTGTACACGATCTTGGCAATCTCGCTCATCGGTCCGGCGGCCCTGATCGCTCAGAGATCACAGGTCGAGCCGCGTTCAAACCTTATCGAAGCAGAACCGTTCCAGATCCGCACCGGCACGTCATTTACAGCCTCCGCTCCGGGCACGCCGATCGGCACGAGATCACGCGGATCGGCCGCCGAACGAAACCGTATTCTCGACGACCTTCGCGAGGCCGAAGCGTTGATCAAAGACAAATATATTGACGGCAAGAAAATTCAGCCCGCCGCCATGACCAAGGCCGCACTCGGTTCGATGCTCCACACGCTCGACCCGCACTCAAATTTCTTTGACCGCGACGAATGGAAGGAGCTGCTCGACGAACAGCAGAGCGGTTATGCCGGGATCGGAACATCATTTGCCGGTTTCAACCGAAACGGTGAGCCGGGCACCTATATTCTCTCGACCTTTGCCGGAACTGCGGCACGCCGTGCCGGGCTCAAATACGGTGACCGCATCGTTACGGTAAACGGGCAGGCGGTTGCGGCACGGTCGGCTGACGAAGTTCGGGACATGATCCGCGGAACGCTCGGCACAACCGTCACAATTGACGTCGAACGGGCAGCGACCGGGCAGACCGAGACCGTCGAACTTCGCCGCGGGATCGTCGCTCAACCGTCAATTCCCGACTTTTACATGCTGCAGGCCGGCGTCGGCTACATTGACCTGTCCGAGGGCTTTAACTACACGACCACCGACGAATTTACGGCCGCGTTGAACGATCTGCACCGTCAGGGAATGACTTCGCTCATCCTCGATCTCCGCGGCAACGGCGGCGGCATCGTCGATCAGGCGGTCAAAGTCGCCGAAAAATTTCTGCCGTCCGGATCGCTGATCGTTTCGCAGCGTGGCCGTTCGGTCGCTGATTCTCGTGAATGGGTCTCGGCGAACCCGTCGCCGGAAACGATGCCGCTCGTCATCGTCGTCGACGAACATACCGCCTCGGCATCTGAGATCGTCACCGGAGCGTTGCAGGACAGCGATCGGGCGATCGTCGTCGGGCAAAAAACATTTGGCAAAGGACTGGTCCAAAACGTCATCGATCTGCCGTACAAAAACGGGCTGACGCTGACCGCTGCCCGCTATTACACGCCGACCGGACGCTCGATCCAACGCGATTATTCCGAGATCGGCCGTTACGACTATTTTAACCACCGCGAACCGGACTCAGGCATCGATCGGCCGTATTTCGAAGCCCGCACGATAACCAACCGCAGGGTACTCGGCGGCGACGGTATCGCTCCTGACGAAGTATCGGTTCCCGTCGCGGTGACATCTGCCGAGGCGGCGCTTCGTGACTCGCTGTTCCTATTTACTCGAGATCTCGTTAACGGTCGTATTGCCGGAACTGACGCGTCCACGATCGTTCCGAGAGGGACCATCGACGCGTTTATCAGGTATTCGGCGGCGAACACAAATTCTCACATCGACGGCCGGTTGATTCGGGCAGAACAGGATTACGTGTTGCAGCAGATCAGGTATCAGATCGCGATTGCTCTCAAAGGATCAGTCCAGGCCCGACGCGTCCTAAACATGTCAGAGCCGCAAATTCTGGCGGCTGTGCAGTCGTTGCCGCGTGCCGGCGAACTTGCCGCCCGGGCAAACAAAATGCGGTTGGCCGCAAAATAAAAAACTCGCCCAAACCGAAGTTCGGGCGAGTTTTCCATCTTTCCGATCCCCCTTTTAGAAAAGGAACCTTAATCCGAACCGGATCGATCGCGGTGTCTGATATAACTGCGGCGACTTGTACCTAATGTCGCTGCGATCAGCCTGCGATCCAATTCGAGTAATTATCTGGTCAAACAAAGCTCCGGACGTCCATCCGTTCGCATATCCGGTCGTGGTATTGGGAAATCCGAGTGCCGCTCCGTTGACCGGAGCAGTGCTCGGGTTCATCGTCGGATAGATACCGGTCACAGTTGCCTGATCCCAGAGATTGAGGACGTTAAGGTCAAACGCCATCGTGTAACGATTATCCGTGCCGAACTTGTAACGGTGAGTAATGCTAAAGTCCGTCTGCGAGTATGTCGGACTACGCCCGAGATCGCCGCGTTTAATAAAGATCTGCGGCGTCACGGTCGACGCACCGTAAATCGATGTCGTCATCGGCGTTCCGGACGTTATAGTCTGAAAGAACGAGAACTCGGACGAATTTGTCTTGCTGCCCATCCAATCAAATATATACGCGCCGTACATGTTAAAGACATGCGGCCGATCGGTGGCCAATTTGCCGTTATCCGGCAAACCCTTGGCCGTAAAGCCGATAAACGGCAAGTCGAATGCGCGTGAAACACCGGGTGAAAGGCGGCCGTTGACCAAATGAGCCTCATCCGAACTCGCCAGGCCGGAATAGTTACCGAATAGGCGGCTGTACGTATAATTGGCATTTAAGTACCAGTTATTGGCCAACCGTCGTTCGACCACGAACTCGATTCCGTCATATCGACGCTGTGGTTTTGCGGCTTTCAGATATCCGAGAGCCTGCAGTGTTTGCAAATGCAGTCCCTGACCCGGATTACCGATAATATACGCCTCGCTGCCGGCGGCGTTGACGACGCCCGCGTCCTCGACTGCCTGATCCACATTCTTGTACGTGTACCGGGCCCGAAGGACGTAATTACGGCCAATCTGCCGTTCGGCACCGACCGTAAATTCGGTTTGACGAAACGGTTTGAGGTTTGGATCGACGGCACCGCCGCTAAGTGCGGTCGCATTCGGATCATTCGCGTTAACACGCAGATTCTTCTGACAGCGGCTAAGTGCACCGGGAGCGATAAATCCGGTCGCCGGACACACACTCGGGCCGGTAAAACCGTTCAGGATGTTTCCGATATTGAACTGCGTCGACGTGTTACCCGGAAACAACTCGAAATAATCTTCGAGGAAAACATCGCCGCCAAACAAGCCTCGGGGCAATTCAAATTTGACACGGTCAAAGAATCTGCCGTAACTTGCAAATATTTTGGTGTTGCCCTTGCCGGTAACGTCCCACGCAAAACCGAGACGCGGAGCAATCTTGTCGCCCCAGCCAAATTTGATGTTACTCGGGTACTGGTTAAATGTCGGCAGATCTTCCCGTTCTATTCGAACACCCAAATTAAGTGTCAAACGCGAGGTCGGCTGATATTTGTCTTGAATATAAATACCCTGACTCAAATTGCCGCCGCGCCCATTGGTGCCGGTGCGACGGAACGACGCCGAACCGACCGCCCCGGGTGTGTCCGTCACGCCGCCGCCCAACAATGTTGAGATGGGGGTGCCGTAGTTGTAT
This sequence comes from Chloracidobacterium sp., assembly GCA_043788335.1. Lineage (GTDB taxonomy): Bacteria > Acidobacteriota > Blastocatellia > Pyrinomonadales > Pyrinomonadaceae > OLB17. Next base: position 4,089 of record JAYVUD010000284.1, read on the forward strand.
GAGATTCGGCCTATCAGGTTATTTCCAGAGATCACATCTGCATCGATCGTATACCGCTGATATCCGCCCTTCAGCTCATGGCGTCCGCCGGCGTTGAAACCGTATCCGGCCGAGAACTCAACCGAATTACGGATCGACACATCTTTTGCGGTGATCGTGTTGGCTCCGGTGGTGGTGCACGGAAATGCAACATTTGGCGTGCCGCAACTAAAGATCTGGGTCGACGTCGGAACAAAATAATTGCCCAGCTTACTCAAATATTTCGGGTGATAAATCGCAGGACAGCAGGGGCGGTTACGATTACTGGGCTGTAAAATTAGACAAGAACGGAAACAAAGTGTGGGATGCAACGGCGGGCGGTACAGCCGATGATTATGTAAACGGCGTAGTGCAAACACCCGATGATGGTTATGCATTAGTCGGCGCATCGGCATCGAATATTTCGGGAGAAAAAACAGAGAACAGCCGTGGTGGCCAGGACTACTGGCTGGTTAAATTAAGTAAGACCGGTAAAGTTCAGTTTAATAAAACAATGGGTGGCAGTTACGATGAATACGGTCAAAAAATTGTAAATACAACTGATGGGGGATTGATTATTGTAGGAGGTTCACCATCACCCATATCGGGCGAAAAAACAGAAGACAGCCGCGGCGGCCAGGATTACTGGGTTATTAAATTAAATAATAAAGGGGCAATATTGTGGGATAAAACAATTGGTGGCAGTGGAGATGATAACCTGCTCGTTGTGAATGAAGTTCAAAAAGATAAGTTTATTTTAGGTGGGTATTCAACTTCGAATATTAGCGGCGAGAAAACAGAGAATTCAAAAGGTGGTAACGACTATTGGGTTGTTAATTTAAATTACAATGCAGTGCCAGAAATTGCAGCAGTAAATCAAAGCAATATTGGCATTGCTGTAAAACCTTCTGTTAAAGGATTGGCAGTGTATCCTAACCCTGCAAAAGATATTATTAATGTGCAGGTAAATATAAAATCAATCGTTGCGGTAACAGATCTTTCAGGCAAAGTTTTGCTTACGCAAAGTGTTGATGGCAAAACCATCATCAATGTTTCCAGGCTTGCACCCGGCATGTATTACCTTAAAAACATAACCACCGGTGAGGCGCAAAGAATTGTTATAGCAAAATAAAATCCTGGATAAGTAACATAGCAAAAACCCGCATACTTGTAATATGCGGGTTTTTTCAATATTGCGTAATCTTGTTTAATAAACTACCTTATCCGGCCGTTAGATTAAACTGCTAAGTCAAATCTTCCAACCACCAATTACCTGTTCCTTCATGGGAATAACTTTTATAGCTTAGAACCGGTAAACAAACCAAAACACTATTTTATTTTTTGCATTTAATGCAAACGT
>JAYVUD010000285.1:0-25238 GCA_043788335.1 Chloracidobacterium sp.
TATAGGGGCGGCGAACAGAAATTTGCCGGAGCCCTTTTCGCAGGAGCTTTCAGCACACTTGGCTTTTGTGTGAACGGGTCGGCTATTGGCACTAAAATCAGACCTTCCCCGTTTGGCATAAACACGCTATCCACTTTCGTCTGATTTGGGGTGCGTCTTGGGGTAGTCTTATTGACGAATCTAATCGAATTTCCATGAATAAAGCCATAGATCGCAATGCCATCAGGATGCCCATAATACCAACCAGGAACTCCGGGAGCAGGTATTACCCTCAAGCGATCTCCTATGGTAACTTCTTTCACGCCCGACGAGGTCGAAATCGGATTTGTTCTAAGAACGTCGTTCGCGATTGCGACAACGGGCTTGTAGGACGCATTCTGAGCATTTACCGATACAATGAGTATTCCAATGGTCAGAAGCAGTTTGGCAATGGTTTCGATTCGCTTGGAGTTTCGATACATAGCTGAAATAGAATCTGCGACGCGTACGCTAATAATGATCCGGAACTTCTCCATCGCGGGCAGGCCGGTCGAGTGGTCACAAATATTTATACCGTTATATACCCTCGTCTAGATAAAATGATGTGACCATCGTCACCTACGATAATAATATTTCAACACGCAGTCCGAAGCACGCTCGGTTAAACGGACCGCTGGTCGAATACCAACGTCTCTCGCTGCGATCAGAATACACCCGTTTCTTAGCTTTGCACAGCAGACGCGATCGGGGGCGTTTTGAAGACGCCACCCGTAACCTTCATCGCAGGCGATCGGCTCGCTATCGCTCTTACTCACGCCCGGTACACTCAACGCAGTCACATAATGAAAGCGGTAACGATCTGCCGCAAACGCCCGGGCCTGCCGCAAAATACGTCGCTCCGCACGAACGTTCGGCCTCAACCCGATCTATTCGAAATATCTTAGGTCCACCCGCGATATCAGACGATGCTTTCGTTCGCGAAACCCAAAACTCGTAGACCGGGACCAGCGGGCAATTGATCGCGGTGTTTTTCCCGTATCGCCGGCCATACCTTATACTTGCTTTGGAGCGGAGGACTGGGTTTTTTGCGATGGAAATGGATGTACTGATAGTCGGCGGCGGGGTGATCGGGCTCGGTATTGCCCGCGAACTGCACCGACGCGGCATCAAACGGATCACAGTTATCGAAAAGGGCAAGTGCGGCGAAGAGGCGTCGTGGGCAGCGGCCGGAATGCTCGGACCGCAGGCCGACACCGAGGAGGGCGGCGATATGCTCGACCTCTGTATCGCATCGCGAGATCTCTACCCCGATCTTGCCACCGCACTGCTCGATGAGACGGGCGTCGACGTCGAACTCGACCGCACGGGCACGCTCTTTCTCGCCTTTGACGACGAGGACGCCGAGCGGCTGAAACGGCGATATACGTGGCAAAAAGCCGCCGGATTGCGTGCCCGCCGATTGACCGGTGCCGAGGCTCGCAGCCTCGAACCGTTCATCTCGCCCGATGTCACCGGCGGCGTGCTATTCCCGGACGATTGGCAAGTCGATAACCGCAAATTGTGCCACGCGCTGCGGCGGTACGCCGAGATAAATTGGTTCGACGTCGAGGAGCACACCGAGGCCGTCGAACTCATCAGCGAACACGGCCGCGTCGCCGGCGTTAGGACGGCAAAACATGATTTTCGAGCGTCACGGACGATCATCGCGACCGGAGCGTGGACCTCGCTTATCAAACTCGGAGCGTTTCCGCTGCCGCTGAGCATCAAACCGGTCCGCGGCCAGATCATTTGTTACCGGACGGCAAAACGGCTGTTCGAACACGTCGTTTACAGCCGCGACGGCTATCTCGTGCCGCGTGCCGACGGCCGCGTGCTCGTCGGTTCGACCTCCGAGGACGTCGGATTTGTCAAAGGCAACCCGCCTGAGGGCGTTGAGCGTCTGACCAACGCGGCCGAGACCATCGCACCGGCGCTCATCGGCCAACGGATCGCCGACCGGTGGTCCGGTCTGCGGCCTCAGTCGCTGGACGGCCTGCCGATACTCGGGGCGATGCCGGGCCTCGACGACCTGTTTGTCGCGACCGGCCATTACCGCAACGGCATATTGCTTACACCAAAAACGGCCGAGATCATCGCCGATGCGGTCGTCGACGGACACAGCTCGGTTAACGCGGCGGTGTTCGGGCCCGACCGGTTTCGCGTGGCCAACGCCCGGGGTTAAATTGCTTTTTATGCGTGTTATCGCTCTCATTTTAATATTGGCATCTGCGGCCGCGGCACAGTCGGGCCGTACGGCACCGACCCCGGACCCGTCAGCGGTGCCGACGGTCAAGCAGCTTTTCGATGAGGCAAACGGCTATCTGCGGACCAAGGCCGCCGAATACGAAGCGAAAAAGATGCCGTTCAGCGACCGCCTGTTTGACCAGATCAAACTGGAACAGCGTCAACTCGCCGCAAAAAACGCCGCGTCGGCCGGGTCTCGACGCGACCTCACGGGCGAGGACTACTACTATCTCGGGATGCTCCATTGGATCGCCGAAAATCTCGACGGAGCGGCCGATAATCTCGCGAAGTTTGTCGCTCTCGACCTGCCGCCGATCGAGCGCAAACAGTCGGCACGCTCTATCGTCACCGTCATCGCGGCAAAACAACGGAAATTCGACATTGCCGAGACGACGCTCGCCGAATACCTCAAAGCCGACCAAAAACGCCCGTCCGAACTATTCCGAATGGACATCGAACTCGCCAAGGCATATCAGGCCGCCGGCGATCTCGCCAAGATGGCACCGCACGCCGAGACGGCCTACGCTACTGCCAAGTCGGCTCTTGCCGCGGCCACGTCGCGACCGCGGGCGATCGACGAGATACTCGACGCGGGAATGCTCATTTTCGAGGCGTACAGCGGCATCGGCGATCAGAAACGGGCCGACGCGGCACTCGCTGACCTCCGCAAGACCGGGGCCGAGGTCCAATCGCCGAGCTTTTATTATTACGCCGCCGACAAACAGATCACGTACCTGATCGAGACGGGGCGAAAACGCGAGGGGACCGAAACATACCTCGCCGCACTTGCCGAATCGCAACGCGATCTGCCGACGCCGTCCGCTCGCGCCGATGCCTTTGACCGGCTCAAACGCCGCGAAACCCATTACAAACTGCTCGGCTCGCCCGCCCCCGAATTTCCCGAATTTGACACCTGGCTGCCCGGCACGCCGCGAACTTTGGCCTCGATGAAGGGTAAGGTCGTGCTGCTCGATTTTTGGGCCATGTGGTGCGGCCCGTGTATTTCTGCATTTCCGTCGATCAGGGAATGGCAGTCGGATCTTGGCAAGGACGGCCTCGAGATACTCGGCGTCACGCGATACTACGGCCCCGAGGTCGGAGCCAAAACGCCTAAAGAAGAGATCGAGATGCTCCGAGCGTTTAGGACGAAATACGCGCTTCCATACGATTTCGTCGTCGCCGACGGGCAAATATTACAAATACTTTACGGAGCAACCGCTCTTCCGACCGCCGTTCTCATCGACCGCCGGGGCATAATCCGCTATATTGAGACAGGGACAGGACCGACGAGACTCGACGAGATGCGGGCAATGATCGTCAAACTCCTTGCCGAAAAATAGTTACGATGCCGACTAAAGCCCGAACCGCAAGGATCAAGACCCAAGGTCTCTACGACCGCATCGCCGACGTTCAAAACGTCGCGATGAAACTCAACGGTTATCGTGCGTCCGTTGCCAAATACCTGCGTTCGCTCGACCTTGTCCTCGATGCCGATTCGATGGTGCTCGACGCCGGGTGCGGCACCGGCATCGCATCCTTGGCGTTCCAGGACACACGACTAAATGCGAAACGCCGGGTCGCTCTGGATCTCTCGTACAAATCGCTCGAGGTCGCCCGTGAACAATTTGAAAAGCGGAAAAAGCGAGCCAAGCCGGTCGATCCGGTCCAAGGCAATATTCTCCATCTGCCGTTCGCCGACAATTCGTTCGATCTCGTAATGATGTGCGGCGTGCTCGAATATACGCCGCTCGACGACGGCCTGCGTGAGACGGCCCGCGTGCTCAAACCCGGTGCTCCGCTCGTCCTTTTGCCGGTCAAACCGTCGCTCGTCGGATCGGTGCTCGAACGGCTTTACGATTTTAAGATACATCCGCTCAATGAGATCCGTGTCGCCGCCGCCCGCTATTTTGAGGTCGTCGGCAATCACCAATTCCCGTTCGCGGAACCCATCTCGTGGTCCAAAACGATATTCCTGCTCGAAAAACGATGAGCCGCTCACCGCTGATCATCGGCCACCGCGGTGCGAGTGCCCACGCACCCGAAAACACGCTCGCCGCGTTTCGGACGGCGATCGACGCGGGTGCCGACGGGCTCGAGTTTGACGTGCAATTGGCCAAGGACGGTGTCCCGGTCGTCATCCACGACGCCACGCTCGAACGGACCGGACGGCGGCCCGAGAGCGTCGCCGCGATGACCTCCGCCGAACTTCGGGCAGTAGATGTCGGGTCGTGGTTCAATGCCAAAAACCCACCGCGTGCCGACGCCGCATTTGCCCGCGAGACCGTGCCGACGCTGGCACAGGTATTGGAACTCTGCCGCGATTTCCCCGGCCTGCTCTACATCGAGCTCAAGGTAAACGTGCCCGACTATCGCTCTCTAGCCATCGCGGTCTGCGACGCGATCCGCGATTCGCCCGCCTTGTCGCAGATGATCGTCAAAAGCTTTAAGCTCGCCGCTATCCCCGTCGTCCGCGAGCGTTTGCCCGAGGTCCAGACCGCTGCGTTGTTTGAGCCGACGATAATGGACTTTCTACGCCGTCGTAAATATATCGTCGCGATGGCCCGCGAATTCGGCGCCCGTCAGATCTCGCTCCACCGTTCCCTCGTCACCCGCAAACTCGTCTCGCACGCCGCGACGGCCCAAATGCCCGTCACCATCTGGACCGCCGACAACCCAAAATGGATCGCCCGCTGCCGAAAACTCGCGATCGGAGCATTGATCACCAACGACCCGGCGAAACTACTGGCCACGATGTAACCCGGATCGGACGCCGACTCAGTATCTATCTGCCCTGCTGTCCCACCATTTTCCGACCTGGTTTTTTTCTGTCTTATCGTTCGTCGCGGCTTTGCGTGAGATCGCTATGTTTTGCGCCAATAAAAGCAATCTTTACGCCAGGTCGCCAACCTCGCAATGGAGATGCGAAGCAGATGCAGAGCAAGATCGCAGTCCCGGTTCCGCCAGTCTACTTGAAGTAAGGTTAAAAGTATTGTAATTTTGTAGCCATGAGGATACACTGAAGATGATCGAAGTTCGGCAAACAGAAACATTTGCAAAATGGTTGATGAAACTTCGTGACCTCCGTGCACGAGCGAGGATCCAGGCGAGGATCGACCGGCTCGAGCTTGGAAATGCAGGCGATGTAAAGCCTGTCGGCGAAGGCGTATCGGAAATGAGAGTTGACTACGGCCCCGGTTACCGCGTTTACTTCATTCAAAAAGGCTATGAGTTGATAATACTCCTCGCGGGCGGCGATAAACGTTCGCAATCACGAGATATTCAGTCTGCAATAGATATAGCAAAGGAAATATAAATGTATGGCTAGGATAAAAACGACTAAGTACGATGTTGCAGAATATCTAAACACGCCCGAAGAAATGGCCGCATACCTCGAAGCGTGTCTCGAAGAAGCAAACGGCGACGCGGCATTCGTCGCCAAAGCCCTCGGCAACATCGCCCGCGCCAAGGGAATGTCCGAGATCGCTCGCCAAACAGGCCTGTCCCGCGAGAGCCTCTACAAATCACTATCCGGCGAACGCAGCCCAAGTTTCGACACCATCTTAAAGGTAATTGCGGCTCTCGGCCTGAAAATACACGCCGAACCCGCGTAACGGCGATCAAGATGCAAAGGCGAAAAGATCATGGCCGGCTTCCCCGCCCTGATCGCGAAATCCCCGATCAAGACAAGCGTTGAGATAGCCCGGACGTGAGGCTACAGGCAGACGCTATACATCATGGCTACTGTCCAGATAGTCTTTGAGGGGTCTTTTGCTTCGAGCGAAAGTGAATATGGTCGATTGACAATGACCATGTAACGAACGCCTTTGCGACCATTAGGACGCCAATAATAAATGATGCGACTCTCCGTTTTTTGCGTCTCTTCAAGTTTTATCGAGTCAGCCATTCGATTTAAGAGCTTTGCCAGGCCCTCGGAGGCAACGCGACCGGGTTTGTCGTAACGCCACGTGTCCGTGCCGCTATCCGCTGCCCGTTGTTTTAAGACGAGGCTTTGCCAATCGTCGCCCGTGTGGAATTTGTAGCTGCCGCACCCTTCCTTGTCTGTATTGGGCTGATTAATTGAAGACAAATAATCGAGGCCGTCGACGTTCTGTGGAAGAACTGAAACCACCTCTTGGATCACGAAAAGGCTACAACATCCCATATGCCCGTAACCACCCCATAAGTCCTTCTTACCGTTACCGTAAGGATCCTGCTTGCCGGAGAAGAAAGTTCCACGTAGAGTCGCCCTCACGGTTCGACCCGAGTCTTTGTGCAATAGTGCGTTCAGGGTCTTAAAGTTATCGTTATCTACGAGCGGGAGTTCCACACCTTCAACAGTGAGGACAGCAGGGCGTGTCGATTTTGGGGTAAATCCGCAGCAATACATCGTTGCGGTGCTGGAGGTTCCGCCGTACTCCATCCAGATGCCCGCATATCGCTCTCCGCAACCAGACTCGAAAACCGATGAGTCTTCAAACCCGTGTGAGACAAAGGCGGACACCTCAACGGACTTGCGGTTGAATGCTCCAGGATCATTCGACAACCGGCACAGCGACACTTTTTCAAAATTGACGCTAGCACTCTTATCGCCGGTTCTCTTATCACTGGTTTGGCCGAAACATATGCTAACCGCCAGAATAATAAATAATCCCGATTTCTTCATATAAAAATCCCCTGTCGTTTGATGAGGTTAGGGCTGCACTGATTACGCTACCTGATCATCAAGAATGCCTTTTTTTGCTTCTGACCACAGTGATATTCTCTTGTCTTCCTTACGGGTCCCGGCTTTCGTTTACCAAAAATGTGGCGAAGTCTACTTTGACGAGCCCTGAGTCAATTCGATCCCGGAATCTATCGGAGCGGTCGATGTCCAAGTTGCAAAGATAATCGATTGCAGCCTAAATGCACGCCGTTACATCGATTCTCGGCGGCCGCCTATCTCGTGTTTGACGGTAAATTGCTTCGCTCGACGTCTGGACGATACGAAACCCGAAATGCGTACAACATCGTTTTCCGGCAACGATATTGACTCCGGCGTCGGTCGACCTGGCTCTACAGTCGGGAGATCCGGGATCGGCATTCACTCCTCGCTCTGACTCGTTAGGACATTGTCGACACGCGCACGCTATGGCCGTGACAGGAAACTCCGAGGCACATCGAGCGTGTATGCCTGTGGCGTACCGTCACGGTGGCTGCAAAAAACCAGATGCTCGCCATCCGGCGACCAGCTTGGTCCAGCACTTGATGCCCCGTTGCGAGTGAGCCGTGTTTGCCGGCTGCCGTCGGCGTTCATGATATAGATCTCGCTATGACCGCTGCGATCGCTCGCAAACGCGATGCTGTTGCCGTCGGGCGACCAAGCGGGCGATCGGTCATTGAAATTGTTCTTGCTAAGGCTTGCCTGATCTCCCCCAACGGCGTTCATTACACAGATCTGAAAATTGCCGTTCGGGCTGGCGGCAAAAGCGATTCGCGACCCATCCGCCGACCATGCCGGGTCGGCGTTGAAATGAGGATCATTTGTAAGGCGAAATAGTTGGCCGCCGTCCGTGTTCATCGTGTAGATCTGCCCGTCGGACCGGTCCATGAACGCGAGTTTTGCTCCGTCCGGCGACCACGCTACTCCCTCGGTATCGCGGCTATGGCGAGTCAGGTCCCGCATCCGTCCGCCATCCGCATTCATTATAAAAATATCCTTGTTTCGGCAAAACGAAATTTGTTTCCCGTCGGGTGACCACGACGGATTGCCGTCGACCGCGGTTCCGTCCGTCAATTGTGCGGTGCGGTTACCGTCGGCATCCATGATTTGGATCAACGAATTACCTCCCCGGCTACTGGCAGCAACGATATTATGTCCATCGGGCGACCACGAGAGTTCCTCATTAGACTGCGGGCCCTGGCTTAGTTTCCTGACCCGGACCGTTTCGGCACTCATTACATAAATTTCATCGTTCCCATCACGGTTGCTTCGGAAAACGATCCTGGTGTCGTCGGGTGATCACGACGCATCGTTGTTGTTGGACGGATCGTTTGTTAGATTGACCAAATTGCTGCCGTCGGCGTTCATCACCCAGACGTCCGATTTGTCTTCGCCGCCTTTCTCGCTGTAGGTCCAAAAGGCGATCTGCTCGCCATCGTGCGACCACGTCGGATGATAGCTCGATCGACCGCCATTAGTTAGCTTGACCGGATCGCTGCCGTCGGGGTTCATTAAATAGATTTGCGCGATCCCGTCTCGCGCGCTCGAGAAAGCGATCCTGGCGCCGTCGGGCGACCAAGCCGGGTCACTGTCCATCTCCGGATTGAACGTCAGCCGCGTGAGATTGGTGCCGTCAATATTGATCGTAAAAATTTCGTAATTTTCCTCGCCGACCGATGTACTGGTAAAAACAAGCTGTTTTCCGTCGGGCGACCAAGTAACACGCTTGCCTTGAATATTCGTAACGCGCCGGACGTTCGCCCCGTCCGCGTCCATAATATAGATCTTGTTGATCCCGCCCTGACGTTTACTGCGAAACGCGATCTTGGTTCCATCGGGCGACCACTCCGGAAATTCGTCAAAAGCGGAATTTTGTGTGAGATTTTTCGCGTCGCTGCCATCGGCATTCATTGAATAGATCTCGGCGTTGCCGTCGCGGGTGCTGGTAAAAGCGATCTTCCGTCCGTCGGGCGACCAAACCGGTAAATAATCGTCCGCCGGATTGTCTGTCAGCCTTACCGGAACATTCTCCGCACTTGGCGCGGCGGTACTATGCGGGGTTCGAAACAAAAACAACGCCGCGGCGATGCACAAACCGAATGTGACTAAAACGGCAAACAGCGAAAGGGGCAATCTGAAATGTCGGCCCATTGCCCACGTGCGTTGGTGTTTGGCTGTTGGCTCCCGACCATCAATGTTTGGATCCCGAACTCCACCCGATATTTCGCCAATAAACCGATATCCGCGTTTTGGCACGGTGACGATGTACCGCGGCGCATTTGCGTCATCGGCTAGTGCGTGGCGAATCTCCTTTACGATTTTCGTTAACGCGTTGTCGCTGACAAAGCTTTCCTTCCAGACATGGTCAAAGAGTTCTTGTTTTTCGACGACCCTCTCGCTGTTTCTCAACAAAAAAAGTAGAACATCGAACGCCAGCGGTGTGAGCGCGAGGTCCTGTCCGTCTCGCTGCACGCGAAAATTCCTGCAGTCCACCGTCAATCCGTCAATAAGGTAAAATTTTTCGTCTTCCGACATAAAACCCCGAAAGTCACATCAATGTCACCAAATCGTCATAGTTCCGTCATTACAGGAAAATCTCGCGTGCTTATAGTTTAACCTGTCACGGCTATAAACATGAAAGAATTTGATCGGCGGGCAAAAACACTCGTCGCTGAGAGTGGTTTTGTCACAGTCAGCATGGAGCGTAACTGGATCTGAGGTTCTAATGCAGACACCTAACCGTTGGCCGAACACAGCATCTCGATCGGTGCCGGATCAGCAGGCCAGCCATTTCTAACAAAGAGGAGAAAAAATGAGAAGGATTTTTTTACTAACAACCGCGTTGTCAATGCTTTTCGCGGCTTCGACCTATACATTCGCACAGTCGTCGAGCCGCGACAACCCGATCGCGGTCACGTCGGCTGAGATCGCGGGCAGTCTCAACGATCACAAACTGGAAACCTTCTATTCGTTTACGGCCGGCCCGGGCGAGGTGACGATAACGCTCGACGTCCAAGCCAAGCACGACTCACAAGGTGAAATGAGCTTTGACGTTCTCGCCCGAAACGGGGCGACGTCCCTCGCGTGCTGCTTTTTCGCACAGGGCGACGGCGGAGGCACCGGACGAGAGGTCGCTTCGTTTAAGCTCGATAGGCGTCAGACCGTATTGCTTCATACCACGAATGGCCCGATCGGCGGGGGAACGTTCCGAATTCGGATTACCGGAGCAACGTCATTGAGCGGATCGAACGGCGACGGTAATAACGACAATAATGGCGATAATGATCGGGGCCGCGGAAATCGCGGCGAACGTGGTGATTCCCTAAGCGTACCGTCGACCGGAACTCTGCACATCCGTATGAAGAACGGCACGACCAAGGATATTGACCTCAGCCTCGTGCGCAGCGTTACGGTCCGACCATAACCAAAAGCGGCTGATCCAAATTTCGAGCTGTTCTCGGTCAGCTCCTTTTCTACGTGGGGCTTCGTCGATGCACTGGTGAACTTAGCGACACGTAGTTTCGCGACGTCAAGCACTATCAACGGGAAATGTTATGAAGAACTCCTCAACGGATCTCTATATCAACAGGCGAAATGCCCGATGGCCGGGGCAATCGGCAAGCCACGATCTTGTTTTAGTTATACTTTGCGGCATATTTTTAGTGGTGGGATGCAGCAGTATTGGAAAGTCTTCGTCAGGGGGTGGCGATTCCGGTGCGAATGCAAATCGACCGGCCTCCAGTGCGGCACCGGATATGACCGGCGAAACAACCGGTGTGCCGGAATGTGACGATGTTATGAACTTGCTTTCGGCGGAGGCCAATAATCCGGACGACGGGTATATCGCGAGAGCAATTAAAGCGACTTTCCTTAATAGAATACGGGACAGCGTAAAGAAAAGTATCGAGGAAAACAAGACCGATAAGGTCGAATTGGCCAAAAATTGCCGGGATTTCAAAGTTCAGCTTGAAAAATTTAAGGCGGACGAAAACGCCAACAAGAAATAACAGGCGAATCGGGGCAGCGAATTATATAGAGGTCGCTCGTACGCAGTTCAAAAATAGCCGTGCCTTTTGAGTTCAGCCGTCCGCGTTCGACCATCATTAAGGGGGGAACATTATGAAATACTCTAAACCGGATGTAGGAATCGACAGCCGAGATACTCGACAGCCGACGCACAAGGCAAGCCAAAATCTCATTTTAGTGATCTCTTGCGGCATATTTTTTGTGGCGGGATGCAGCAGTATCGGAAAGTCGTTATCGGGTGGTAGCGACACGGGTACTAATGCAAATCAACCCGTAATAAATGCGAAACCTGCCGTGCCGCCGGTCGAACTCGCAATTTCGGGTACACAGCCGCGCGTGTTTAAATATGCCGGTCTGCAATACACGGTTACCAGAGCCGTGATCTCGGTAAGAGTTGCGGATGATCTGCCGATTGATAACTCCAAACCGGCCGTCGCGGACATCACATTTTCGATTGTCAATACGGCGAAAGAGGGCGTCACTATCAGAAATGGGCAATGGCAGCTAAAGCTCGGCGATGGCTCGGTATATAAGCGACCTTATGAAGACAGTCTTGGATCTCGGGATACACAGGAGCGCAAGATAAGTTTCCATGTGCCGGAATCTTCGCAGTGGAAAGGAGCGCAGATAACTCTCGACGAGCAGGACAAGGAACCGGCTACACTCATGCTTGACGGCGTCGTCTCGCCGCCGCAATATCCCATGACTCTTAACCTGAAAATTGACGAAAAAACAACCACAGACCCGACGATCACCTATTCTATCAAGAGTGCAACGGTAGACCTAGATGGCTTTAGTCAGCGAGCACCATTAGGCAAACGTTACCTGATCTTGACGGTACACATGGTATGCAAGGACGGTGGCAATCTGTACATTCCTGAATATTTCGGCTTGTTGACGGACGGTGCTCCGTCGCAACCGGAACATATGAGCGATAACCAGCTGAGTTGTCCGGGTTCGCAGGATATAGTGATGTCCTACGTAATTCCGGCAAATGCGGCCGCAGTTGAACTTGAGGTCGGCAAGACCGATATTCAGAAGACCGCTGCAATACCGATCGACCTGAAACAGTAAAATCGTCGGTACCGGGGTGATAACGGCCAGGCGTCGATAGCCAGACAAATCAAGTAACTGCAATAGAGCAGCTCATCGATTAGCGCCATCAAACAAGTCCCTCGACCCGACTGTGCGAGAGAATACTGCTCATCCATCTTCCGGCGAAAGTTGATTGTCGTTCGCTGGCGGGCGACTCAATTCCGGCACTGGTGACTATGTTAAATAAGGAGGAATCGCTATGCTTCAAACTTTCTCGCCCAAATGGTTGAGAATTTTTCTCATTCTCTTAATCCCGATTACTGCCGGGTCGCAGACTCTCAAAGTGACCTTGCTGGGAACCGGAACTCCTGTTCCTATAATCGAACGGTTCGGCCCCAGCATCCTGGTCGAAGCCGGATCAGAAAAATTGCTTTTTGATTGTGGCCGCGGAGCGTCGGTCCGCCTTTGGCAGCTTCATATCCCCATGCGCGATGTGACGGCCGTGTTTTTCACTCACCTCCACTCCGACCACGTCTCGGGCTTTCCTGATCTTTGGTTGACGGGATGGCTGCCGTCCCCTTTCGGTCTCCGGAATAAGCCGATGCGTGTGTATGGCCCGGTGGGCACGGCGCACATGATGCTGCATCTGAAAAAGGCTTATCAGGCCGACCTTCGGATCCGGATGGCGGACGAGAAAATTCCACCGGCGGGCGCGGAAATCATTACCGAGGAGATCACGGAGGGTGTCGTCTATGAAAAGAATGGCCTCAAGGTCACGGCGTTCAACGTAGATCATGGTGAGTTCATCAAACCGGCCTTCGGCTATCGAATAGACTATCAGGGCCGGTCCGTTGTGCTCTCTGGCGATACGCGGTTTAGCGAAAACCTAATCCGTTTCTCCAAGGGAGCGGATGTATTGTTTCATGAGGTCGGGGTGGCGAAAGCGGAAAACCTTGCCACATCGGATGCGGCGCGACGCATCATCGGCCATCACACTACGCCGGAGGATGCGGGCAGAGTGTTTGACCGCGTCAAGCCCAGACTGGCGGTATACACGCATATCGTATTGTTGAGCACTGACCTCGCGATAAGCGCCCCGACAGTTGATGATCTTGTGTCTCTAACACGCAAAACCTACTCAGGCCCGTTCGAAGTTGGTGAAGATTTAATGAGTGTTGAGGTGGGAGACAAAATCACGGTACACCGGTTCACATCCCCGATCACTTCACGAAATTGATTTTACGGTAGCGAAAGTAGCCTCTGAGATATTTCACATGAGTTACGGTAAGCCGGGCGTCTTTAAGATCTAACGCCTCGATCAAACGCATCAAGGTCGGATCGGCTGACCGGCTACCATTGTCAATCTTACGTCTCTTGCGTTTGCCGAAAAGACTAATGCCGCGTAGATATCACTGACAGGCTGTACGGCCGGATGTTCGAGCGAAATTACGGCGATATCGGCCTGTTTGCCTTGCTCAAGCGTGCCGATCAGATGATCGAGGCCGAGGGCCCGGGCACCGCCCAGGGTGGCGGTTTCGAGAATTTCCTTTGCGGTGATGAACCGCCTTGACGAATATGCCCTTACTTCGTGCGGGCTTCCACATTCTGTGCGATTTCTCGCGACGAGGGCGGCGAATCTAGCTTCTTCTAACAGGTCGCAGACGTTGTTGCTCGCGACCGAATCGCTGCCGAGGCCCACGGCGATGCCGGCGTCCTGAAACTGCTCGAACGGTGCGTAGCCGTGGCCGAATTTGGCGTTGGATTTGGGGCAATGGGCGATGCGTGCACCGTAGTTGGCAATGCGGCGGATGTCGCTCTCGGTCACTTTCACACAGTGGGCAAGTAGGGGTTGGGCCGAGAGCA
Organism: Chloracidobacterium sp.; assembly: GCA_043788335.1. Lineage (GTDB taxonomy): Bacteria > Acidobacteriota > Blastocatellia > Pyrinomonadales > Pyrinomonadaceae > OLB17. The sequence continues at coordinate 13,886 of JAYVUD010000285.1, forward strand.
CGCCGAGGCGTTCGAGATACTCGATCGGCGTGCTGTGCGGACTATACCACTCGACGCCAAATTTCTCGTAAACTGATGTGAAAAAACCGGTTCCGCGTGTCAGCAACTCAAATTCGCTGTCGGATTCGGCGGCGTGGATCGAGAGCGGAATGCGGTTGATGATCGCGTATTGAGCGATCATCTCAAAAAGCCCCGAGCTGACCGTGTATGGCGAGTGCGGCGACAGGCCGATGCGGACAAGATCGGTTTCCTCCAATTTCAGCTTCTCAAATTTCGCGCCCAACTTCTGAAAATCATCGTCGGCGGTGCGATTGTCGGGCGAAAATTCGGTCTCCTGAAAGACAACGCCTCGTAAACCTGAGGCTTTTAGAGCCTTGATGCCGGCGTGCCCCAACCGGCCGATATCGCCAAAACACGTGACGCCCGCCTGCACACCTTCCGCTACGCCGGCGGCGGCTGACGCCTCGACGTCCTCGGCGGTCCATTTTTCGCGGATCGAATTGATACGCAGCAGCCACGAGCGAAAATCGTGTTCGACATCGTCGAGCGCACCGCGCATCGCCGTGAGCTCGAGGTGCGAGTGGCAGTTTACAAATCCCGGCAGGATCGCCGCCCGGCCAAGATCGTCGATCTCTGCGTGCGGAAACCGCTCCGTGATCGCCGACCGTTCGCCGACCGCGGCGATCGCGTCGCCGTCGATCGCGACCGCGCCGCCCATTATCGGGTCGGACGAGATCGGCAGGACATATTCGGCGGTGAGGATCTTCATTCTATTGTTGCTTTGGCAGACGGCGGTAGCGCTCGAGAATTGCGGTCACGTATGCCCGTGTCGACGAGATCGAGATCCGCGAGACAAAGTCGGCCTCGGACATCGTCGCGGCGTTAGCGTCGCGGGTCCACTCCTCGACGCGGCTCGGGCCGGCATTGTATGCCGCGAGCGTCATAGCCGTCTCGGCCGGCCGATCGCGATATTGTTCCCGCACCTTTTCGAGATACCAGCAGCCGACCTGTATGTTGCGTTCCGGATCGCGTAGAAACTGGCGGACGTTTCCCGACGCCTGTTTTTCAAATTCCTTCATGCCTGTTTCTTTCGCCCATTCGCGTGCGACCGCCGGCGTCACCTGCATCAACCCGACCTCCTCGGCCGCTCCGATCTTCCACGCCCGAAAATACGTCTCTTCGTAGATCAGGCTCCATACCAGCTTTTCATCGAGCCGATAAACACGCGATTGGCGGGCGATCAGTTCGTCGTAGCGATGGAGCCAGTAATCGGGAAAGAAAAGCGTCGCCGAACCGGCGATGACGGCAAGGACAAAAATTATAGAGAACAGGTATCGGAACATTCGACGGTGAGTTTCAGGTAACGGCGCCCTTGTCGAGCCGCAGCGGTTCAACGTCAGACGCCCCGGACGACGGCGTTCGCGGGATGGTCAATCGCTTGCCCTTTCCACGAGCCGCTGCCTCCGATCCGTGGCGGGCAAGTTCGGCAAACAGCTCAACATCGTAGTCCGCCTCGTGCGCCATCTCCTGCCTGATCTCAAGCAGCAGTTCCATGAATTTAGCTCGTCTGTACATTTCGGATAAATGCGGCCAAAATGATTTTAGCAAACAAATACCAAAAGCCTGAGTCCGAAGGCGTATATCGCGAACAGACAGATGCCGCGTGCTAGTCCGTTGCGTCGAGTTCCTCTTCCAAAAGCTGGCGTTCGTAGAGGTCGGCGTATTCGCCTTCGAGAGCGAGCAGTTCGTCGTGGGTGCCGCGTTCGGTGATGCGGCCGTCGTGGAGGACGCAGATGAGGTCGGCGTCGCGAATGGTCGAGACGCGATGGGCGACGATGAGCGTCGTGCGGCCCGAGCGGATGCCGCGTAGATTGCGGAGAATGCGTTCCTCGGTGTACGTGTCGACCGCCGACAGCGAATCGTCGAGGATCAATATCCGCGGGTCACGCATAATGGCGCGAGCGATCGCGGTTCGCTGTTTTTGGCCGCCCGAGAGCGTGATGCCGCGTTCGCCGACGAGCTGCTGGTAACCGCCGGGAAATTCGCCGATGTCATCCGCCAGGCCGGCGAGCGTCGCGGCCTGCTCGACGGTCATCAGGCTCCCCTCCTTACGAAGGAGGGGTACGGCTTTAGCCGGGGGGTGGTTCTCTTCGTTATCAGCAAGGGACATTCGATCTACGGAGACAGAGTGAACCACCCCGTCATCCGAAGCGGCTGCCACCCCTCCTTCGAAAGGAGGGGAGCCCGAAGCCTCCACACCAAACGAGATATTCGCCGCCAGCGTGTCGCTGAAGAGGAACGTCTCCTGCGGGACAAAGCCGATCGACCGGCGGAGTTGTGCTATCGGAAATTCGCGGACCGAACGGCCATCGACCAGCACGCCTTCGCCCTCGGCATCGAGCAGACGCGGGATCAGGCTCACGAGCGTCGATTTGCCGCTGCCGGTCTTGCCGACAAAAGCGACGGTTTTGCCCTGTTCGATCGTGAGGTTGATGTTTTGCAGGACCGGCGTGCCGTTGTAGGCAAAATTTAGATCGCGAAATTCGATGTTGCCCTCGACGGCGGGTTGTTCCCGGACGTCCGGAGCGTCCTTGATATCTGGCTCGGCCTCGAGTATCTCATTAAATCGTTTGAGCGATGCGGTGCCGCGTTGGTATAGATTGACGACGTACCCGAGCGCGATCAGGTACCAGATCATCCGCTGCAGATACAGCATAAATGCCGTAAAATCTCCCGCCGTGATCTCGCCCCGCACGGCCATCGGCACGCCCATCGCGACGATGATGACGAACCCCAAACCGATAAAAAAGTAGAGCAGCGGCCGCATCGCGGCGCCATATTTGACGAGCTGCAGATTACGCAGAGCGTATTCGCGATTGAGCTTTTGAAAGCTCTCGATCTCAGCGTCCTCCTGGGCATAGGCACGGACGACACGGACTCCTGTCAAATTTTCCTGCGCGCGGGCCGTGATGTCGGAGAAAAACGACTGTATCTTCTCAAAGCGCACGTGGATCTGATCACCGAGAAATTTGACCGTCAAACTGACCAGCGGCATCGGGATGAGCAGCAGCAGCGTGAGTTTGACCGAGATATTGAGCATGATCGGCAGGCTGATGCACAACGCGAATATCGCCTGAAAGCTGTACAGGATCATCGGCCCGACGATCTGGCGAATGGCGGCGAGGTCGTTGGTCGCTCGTGCCATCAGGTCGCCGACGCGATTTGACTGAAAATACCCGAGCGATTGCCCGACCAGCGAGGCATAAAAATCCTGCCGCATGTCAAACTCGATATGCCGCGAAGTGTTGATCAGCAACCGCCGCTGAAAGAACAGAAACACGCCGCTTATCAGGTTAATGCCGAGTATAACGAGCGGATAGTAGATTATCTTTTCACGCGTGATACCGGCACCCAGATCGTCGATCGCCTTGCCGACCATATATGGAACAAACAGACCGAACGACATCGAGCACAAAATGAAAAAGATCCCGCCCAGGATCGTCCATTTATAAGGCCTGAAATATCGTGCAAATTTCCTGATCTGTTCCATTTTGTTTTGCCACAGAGCACATTGACGGCCGTTCTTATTTTCCTTTGTGATCTCGGTGGTCTCTGTGGCTAGACCCTCGTATATGTCGATACGCCCGTAGCGATATGTTTGCCGTGCTCGTTGACGACGTCGGCCGAGACCGTAAAAATGCGTTTTCCCGCCCGGACGATGCGTGCGGTACAGGTAAATGTTCCGGTGATGTGCGGCCGCAGATAGTGGACGGTCAGATCGATGGTCGCGGTCGCCTCGTCCATCGCGAGGCGCGTCCGGACGGCAAACGCCATTGCGGTATCTATCAATGTCGCAGTGACGCCGCCGTGAAGCACGCCGCTCGGCTGCCGCAGATCGTCGCGCATCTCGATCGATATGACCGCAACGTCCGGCTGCAGATCGACCAGTTCCATCCCGATGAGCTTGGAAAACGGCAGACTATGCAGAGCATTTTCTGCAAACGCTCGATGCTCGGCGGTTATCGCGTCCCGCTTAGCGTGCTCGGTCATATTACTGTTTGGGCTTGCGGTCCGGCACTAGAGTCTTTTGCATCTCTTCGAGCGGAACCTTTTTGAAATCCTTTGCGATGTCGAACGCCTTGTCGTCGACCTCGGTCTTGAAACCGACGAGCTTGACCGTGACGGCTAGCTTGCGGCCGCCCTCGAGTGTGTAGACCTCTTTCATCACGGGCAAACCGAGTTTGTCGTCAATGGTCAACAGCGTTTCGACGGGCTTGCCGGGTTCGCCGATGATGCGGTATTTGGTCATCCCGTTCTCGGTGCCGGTCTTTTCATAGACCGCCTTGTCGCGGCCGTTGATCAGGCCTCGTGTAACCGCCTCCATCATACTCGCTCGCTCGTCAAAGCCGTGGCCGGTCGCAACTTCGGCGTAGGTCTTGGTCGCCAGCGAGAGCACGTAGTCTTTGTCCGTATGCAGCGTGCTTGTCTGGGCGGGGTCGCCATAGGCGTTGTCGACACGCCACTTGGCGTCCTTTCGCGTAAGCAAAAATTTTTCGGTCCCCGTCGCGGTTATATGCCAAACCTCGGTCTGGAAAGTCGTCGGTTCTGGGTTTTGGTACGGCGGCTCGGTCCGGACGGCGTCGGCGGCCGGTATCGATTTGGCATCGGCCGGTGCGATCGCCTTGTTGTCGGCCGGTTCGGTGGCCGTATTGCCCGTGGTCGTGCTTGCTCCGCCGCAGGCAGACAGGGACAACGAGAAAAGCCCGAGAAAGATATAATATTTAGTTAGATTTGACAATTTCATTTGAGTACCTAAATTCTAACATAACGAACGCGATGAACAAGGACGACAAAAATCTCAGTGCGCTGCAGCGAAAGTTTCTGGCCGGTGCGGTTTTGGTCGCTCCGCTCGCTCCGTTCCTGTTTCTGCAGGGTGCGATAACGCGTTGGAAGGTCGGCGTTCTGCCCGACGCTCAGGGGCCGAAAAACGGCGTCTACGGCGACGGCCCCAACCCCGCCAAGCTACTCGTCATTGGCGAATCGACCGTCGCCGGCCTCGGTGCCCGTAACCACGACCTTGCCCTCGCCGGCCAGTTCGCCAAATATCTTGGCGACCACATTGACCGTTCGGTCGCATGGGACGTCATCGGCCGCAACGGCGTCACCGCCCGCCGAACTATCGACGAACTCGTCCCGCTCGTCGCGGACAAAACCTACGATTATGTCCTGCTCGGCATCGGCGGCAACGACGTGATGAAGCTCTCGAGCCCGCGGAGCTGGCGCCGCGATATGCTCGAGCTGATCGGGATAATGCGCCGCCGCAATCCGGACGCCGTCATCTTTATCTCAAACTGCCCGATGATCATCTACACGAGCGCGATACCGCCGCCGTCCAAAGATCTGCTCTGGCAACTCTCGCAGATGCACGACGCCAATATCAAGGAATTTACCCGCGATCTCGAACGCGTTTTCTACTATCCGCAGCCGGTCAAGGTACCACTCGAGGGCTTTTTCGCGGACGGCATCCACCCGTCCGAGCAGGGCTACGCCGACTGGTCGCGGGCGATGATCGAGTACTTTACAGAAAATCACAAATGGTAGACGCGGACGAATTGCGTGAGCTGATCGGCGGCCATCTCGAATGGCTGCTCGTTCGCGAAGCCGGCCGTTCGTTCCCGCTGTTGGGTGCCGAGATCGATGTCGAGGACGCCGGCGAGCGGGTGTTGTTCGGCTTTCCCGACGACGCGGGATTTCACTCGTGGCGGCTCAACGGGTTTGAGCTTGAGGGCAGCGAGATCGCTGTCGACGTCGCCGGCGCATTCGGCCGCGGTCAGGAGATCATTCGCCTAATACCGCGAACGCCGGCGTCCGTTTTGACCGCGGAGATCGAACTCGCCCGACAGCAGATCGCCAACGAGACAGGCCGGCTAATTTTCGACAATTTCGCCGGCATCCGTCTCGAACGCGTCGCGCTCAACGAGCCCAACGGCCGTATCGCTCAGATAATTTTCTCCCGCGACAAGGTAAATCTCGCCGCGATGGCCGATGTGACGGGCAAACTCTCACCCGAATCGATGTTGGCGGCCGCGATGCTCTGGTACGAAAAACTCGGGTTGCGCCGGAAAAAGCCCATTCTCGACATTTGGATCATCGCCGAACGCCGCCGCTCACGCGAGCTGCAAAAGCTCCACGCCCTGCTCAGCGACCGTTGGACGAGCATTGTCACCATCTTTGAAATATCGCGAAAGACCGATCCGCCTGTTTTGATCGAACTGCCGAAACGCAAGATCCGCGACCTCTGGCGTGAACGTGCCAAGCGGCTCGTCCTGCCCGCCGACTCGCGCCCGAGCCGGACCGCCGCCGCCATCATCTCGCTCGCCCCCGACGAGATCGACATCGTCTACACGCGTCAGGGCGAAACGCTGCGATTCCTCGGCCTGCCGTTTGCCCGCGTGCGGTCGATGCTCGGCCGCGAAAAGGCGTGGTACGGCGTCGGCAAGTCGAGAAACATCCTCAATGCCGACACATGGAACAATCTCGTCGAACTCATTTCGACGCTCCAGCTCCACCGCTCGGCCGCCCCGCCAAATAAACGCCACGAACTCTACCGCACTGCCCCGGAAGCCTGGCTCGAATCCATCCTCACACGCAATATCAAGCTCCTCGACGCCAATCTCATCCTCGCTCCGCTCTACAATCAGTTTCGATCGTCCAATGACAAGATCGACCTGCTCGCCCTGCGAAAGGACGGCCGCCTCGTCATTATCGAGCTCAAAACGCAGCCCGACCGCGAGATGGTCTTTCAGGCCGCGGACTATTGGCGCAAGATCGAGCTCCAACGCCGCCGCGGCATCCTCTCGGGCGCCGACCTGTTCGGCGGGCTCGAGATCATCGACAAGCCGGCACTGGTTTATTTGGCAGCACCGGCCCTCAGTTTTCATTACGAGTACACGTTTTTCGCAAACGCGGTCTCGACCGAGATCGAAATATGGCGATTTGAGCTGCACGAAAAATGGCGGCGTTCGGTACGCGTCATCGGCCGAGTCGGCCGCGAGGATTGAGATATGTCCGCCAACCCGACGATGACGGTGCTATACTTTGATTGAAAGGCGCTTGAAAGTTTATCAGTTCCGGAGGTCGTTATGAAGATTTTTGCGGTCCGGTCGTTATTCGCGTTGTCAGCCGCCGTGGCTGTGTGTTGCGGGCTCGTCTATTTTGGTTCGTCGCGTGCTCAAGCGGCGAGGGCGACCGTGTTTAGCAATCCGCAGAGCATCACCATAAACACCTCGAGCGGCCTGACGGCTCCGACCGTCGCGTCGCTTTACCCGTCGACGGTGACCGTCGCGGGTATGACCGGAACCGTCACCAAGGTCGAGGTCACGCTGAAAGGCCTGACCCACTCGTCGCTCAACCAACTGGATTTCCTGCTCGTCAGCCCGAGCGGTGCCAAGTACATATTTCTCTCCGACGTCGGCGGGACAAATGCGATCGAGGATCGCGTCTATACCCTAAAGGACGATGCCGCCGCCGTCTTTCCGGTCCAAGATCCGGTCTCGGGCTCGTATAAACCGACGAGCGGCGATGCCGTGGCCGACACGTTTCCGGCACCTGCTCCGGCGGGCCCGTACAGCCAGCCTTCGGCGGCGACCTTCGCGTCGGTCTTTAACGGTTCCGACCCAAACGGCGTCTGGTCGCTCTACGTCGTTGACGATACGCTCGTCAATGCCGGACACGTCAACTCGGGCTGGGTACTGACCGTGACGACCGTTGGAGCACCGGTCTCGTATGCAAACAGCTCGTACATCGGCATCAACGACATTACGACGCCGTCGACACCCTACGGCACCGCCGTCTCGGTTTCAGGCCTCAGCGGCGTCATCTCGAAACTCAAAGTGACGGTCACCGGCCTCTCGCATCAGGCACCGGCGGACATCGATATGCTGCTCGTCAGCCCGAACGGCAAGGGTCTGATCCTGCTCTCGGACGCCGGCGGCATCACCCCGGCGAGCAATGCCGACCTGACGTTCGACGATGCCGCAGCGGGGCTCGTTAACGCGGTCACGACCGGGACCTATCGCCCGACCGACAACAGTTCGGAGATACTCGACGCCTTTGCCGGGCCGGCACCGCTCAGGCCGTACCTGACCGGCAACGCCGCTCTCAGCAATTTTAACGGGGCGAGCCCGAACGGCGAATGGCGTCTCTACGTGATGGATGACGCTCAGAACAACTCGGGCTCGATCGCCGGCGGGTGGAGTCTCGATATCACGACCGTACCGGCAAGCCCGCCCACGCCGCTCAGCTGCTATGCTCCGAGCTTTGCTTCGACCAATTTCGACACCGGCGTCAGCCCGACCAATGTCGCGATCGCCGACTTGAACGGCGACGGCAAGCCCGATCTCGCCGTCACCGATCAAGTCTCAAACGACGTCGCGATCCTGCTCGGCAACGGTAACGGCACCTTTGCCCCGCCGACATTTGTGACCGCCGGGTCCGGCCCATATGCGATCGCGGCGGGCAAATTCAACGCCGACAATAATTTCGATCTCGCGGTCATCAATTCGACGTCGAACACGGTCTCGATCCTGCTCGGTAATGGCAACGGCACATTCGCCCCGCCGGTCAACTACTTTGTCGGCTCAAGCCCGATCTCGATCGCCGTCGGTGACATAAATAATGATACGTTCGATGATCTGGTCGTGGCCAATTTCGGCGGCTTTTTTGCAGGTTCGATCTCGGTCCTGCTCGGCAACGGCAACGGGACATTCTCGGCCGGAAACTCGATCCGAACGCGAACCCAGCCATCATATGTCTATCTGACAAACCTCAACGCCGACGCTAACAAGGACCTGATCGTCGCCAGTTTTGGTTCGGACAGCGTATCGACATATTTCGGTATGGGAAATGCCACATTCCAGCTCAGCCAAACGCTGTACGCCGGGTCCGGCCCGGTCGCCATCGAGACCGCGGACATCAGCGGCGACGGCTATCGCGACCTGTTGGTTGCCGATTACAACTCGGACAGCGTAACGCTCTGCTACGGTAACCAGGCCGGCCTGTTTTCGGCTTGCAGCCAGCCCGGCGGTTACGGCCCGAATCCGATCTCGATCACGGCGGCCGATTATCTGGGCGGTGGCACCACGACATTTGCCGTGGCGCTCAGCGGGTCGAACATCGTTAAATTTAGCAGCCCGGCGACGAATGTCCCCGTCGGTCAAAACCCAAACGCCGTCCGCTCGGCCGACCTCAACGGTGACGGCCGCCCCGATATCGTCTCGGTCAACTCGGGATCGAACAACGTGTCGGTACTGATCAACAGCTGCCACGTCGCGTCCGGCAACCTGACGGATTTTAACGGCGACCGGCGGACGGATTACGCTGTGTTCCGGCCGTCGACCTCGTCGTGGTACGTCCAGTCTCTCAACCAGACGGTTGCGGTGCGTTCATTTGGCCGGCCCACCGACACGATCGTCTCGGCCGACTATGACGGCGACCGGCTCGCCGATTTTGCCTTTTATCGGCCGGAATCCGGTCTCTGGTTCGTCCTCGACCGCTACGGTCTGCCGATCTATCAGCTCCAGTTTGGCCTGCCGAACGATATTCCGGCGCCGGCCGACTATGACGGCGACGGAAAAGCCGATATTGCTGTTTTTCGCCCGTCGGACGGTAACTGGTATATCCGTAGGAGTTCGGACAATTTGCTCCAGGTCATCCATTGGGGTGCGGACGGCGACAAACCGGTAGCGGCTGATTTTGACGGCGACGGCAAGGACGATATCGCCGTTTTTCGCCCGTCGACCGGCGTTTGGTACATTTACCGGAGTTCCGACGGCCAGTTTATGATCCGGCAGTTTGGCGTGGCTGAGGACAAAACCGTGCAGGGCGACTATGACGGCGACGGCAAGGCAGATATCGCCGTCTGGCGGCCGTCGGTCGGGGTTTGGTTCTACCTCAGAAGCTCGGACGACGCGTTTCGGGCGTTTGCCTTTGGCAGCACCGGCGACGTGCCGGTGGTCGGTGATTTTGACGGCGACGGCAAATACGACCACGCCGTCTGGCGGCCGTCCAACGGTATCTGGTACGTCTGGAAAAGCTCCGACAATTCGGCATCATACTTTCAATGGGGCTCCGCCGGCGACATCCCCATACCGACGACCGGCGTCCACTAAGTTCGCCGTCCGCTAACCTGGCGAAACCAGGGGGGGACGGTGCCGTAAATAACCTTCGACCCTGTAAGGGTCGCATTATCAGTGATTTCATTCGACCGATGCAGGTTCGGATATTCACTGCATTTGGTGAGGATGTCGGAAAAGCAACACGTACAAGAAGTGACGTCCTTTTTACCGCAGATGACGCGGATAAAGCAGATTCATTCGTATAAAAAGTCCTAAAATCTGCTTGATCCGCGTCATCTGCGGTTAAATATCCCAATACTCCTCATTAGTGCCGACTTTTCAGACACCCTCTTCTTGCATCTGTCCTTTTCAGGGACTTTTCGGATATCCTCATTCGTGTAATTCGTGGCCAAATCTTCCTGATCTTACGTCGAAGCGCACCGTATCACGCCGGTTTAACAAATTTATAACCGATGCCGCGTACGGTCAGGACGATCTTGGGGTCGTTTGGCTGGTCCTCGAGATGCTTGCGGAGTCGGACGATAAAATTGTCGATCGCCCGCGTGTCGGTGTCCTCCTGCAGCTCCCAGACCTGTTCGAGAATGACGCGGCGTGAGATGGCACGGCCGGCGTTTTCGATCAGATAGCGGAGCAGCTTGGCCTCCATCAGCGTAATGTGAACGAGGTCGTCGCCGTTGCGGAGTTCGAGATTTTCGAGATCGACGGTGCGGCCGTTGACGTTGACGACCGTCGCGACGTCTTTCGAATGGGCGGCGGTCTCGATCCACTGCCGCCGCCGCAGCAGCCCTTTCAAACGAGCCAGAAAGATCTCCAGATCGAACGGCTTTGCCAGATAGTCGTCCGTCCCCGCCTCAAACCCCTGCAGCACGTCCTCAGGCCGCCCGCGTGCCGTCAACATCAACACCGGCGTATAGTCCGCGCGGGCACGCATCTGCCGCGCCACCTCGAACCCGTCCACCCGCGGCAGCATCACATCCAGCACCACGGCATCAAATCCACCGGCCGCCAACCGCCCAAGCGCGATCTCGCCATCCACCGCCACCTCCGCCTCAAAACCCTCAGCCTCCAGGTTAAACCTCAACCCATCTGCCAAATGCTGCTCGTCCTCAACAATTAGTATTCTCAAAGCGTTCCGATACCGTCCCTCTGTACCGCTAATCATACCAGACCCACCGAACCCCCGCCTCCCAAAACTCCCCTCCTGGCCAGGAGGGGTG
>JAYVUD010000286.1:0-7420 GCA_043788335.1 Chloracidobacterium sp.
CCTCGGTCAGGCTGGTCGCGTCGACGATGCAAAACGGAACGCTCAGAACGCGTGCAAGCGTCTGGGCGAGCAATGTTTTGCCGGTGCCGGTCGGCCCGATCAATAAAATGTTGGATTTCTGCAGCTCGATATCGCTGCGTCGTTTGGCTAGCTCGAGCCGCTTGTAATGCTGGTAGACCGCGACAGAGAGGCGTTTTTTGGACTCATCCTGGCCAATTACGTATTCGTCGAGAAAGGCCTTGATCTCCTGCGGTTTCGGCAGGTTGGTCCGAACAGCCGACGACGCCGTCTGCTCGTCGTCGTTAATGATCTCATTGCAAATGCCGATGCACTCATTGCATATGTACACGCCGGGACCGGCGATCAATTTACGAACATCATTCTGCGATTTGCCGCAAAATGAACACGTCAAAAGCTCTTCTGGTCGTCGAAATTGGCTCATAAGCAGGTTGGACGTTCGTTGTTCGTCGATCGTCGTTTGTGATTCGTCGTTCGGGTCCGCCAAGGGTGTCTTGCAACGAACAACGAACTAAGAATCACGCTCATTTCTCTCGGTGCTCTATTACCTCGTCGATCAGGCCGTATTCTTTGGCTTGGAGAGGTGTCAGGATACGATCGCGTTCGACGTCGATCTCAACCTGGTCGAATGACTGCCCCGAATGCCGTGAAATGATCGTTGACGTCAGCGTTCTCATACGGATGATCTCCTCCGCCATCAGACGAACATCGGTGGCCTGGCCGGAAGCACCACCCGACGGCTGGTGAATCAGTACGCGGGCATTCGGCAACGAAAATCGCTTGCCGGGAGCACCGGCACAAAGCAACAATGCCGCCATTGACGCACACTGGCCGACGCAGATGGTCGTCACATCATTTTTGATGAACTGCATCGTATCGTAAATGGCCATACCGGCAGTGATCGAACCGCCGGGGCTATTGATGTACAAATTGATGTCACGTTCGGGGTCCTCGGCTTCGAGGAACAGAAGTTGAGCGACAAGCAGATTGGCGATCTGGTCGTCGATCGGCGTACCGATAAAAATAATGCTGTCTTTCAAAAGGCGAGAGTAAATATCGAACGCTCGCTCGCCTCGCGAAGTTTGTTCGACAACCATTGGTACTAATGCCATATAAATTTTCTCTCTTTCGTCCGCCTGTAAAAACTTTACTTAACGCTCGAACAAATCAATTATAAAGTACTGAAAATAAAACGATTGCGGTGCACGGGCATCGATTTTACAACTTTCCGCAAAAAAATCAAGTTGAAAACAGATGCTACCAATCACGGGACCAATCGCTTTTTTTTAACGCGAACCACGATGAATAATCGAAAATCCCTATTCCGCCTTTTTCGCGGTCGCTTTTTTCTTCGCCGGGGCTTTCTTAGGCTTATCGGCCGGTTTTTCGGCTTCTGCCTCGGGTAGAGATGCGTTTTCGTCTATCCATTCGCCCTCGGTGACCTTGACCTTGGCAACCACTGCCTCGATCGCCTTCCGGGTTTTAAGATTGTTCTTAATATTGTCGATCGCACCGCCCTGTTTGATCAGCGACAGACGAACCTCCTCCGGCGTCACACGGTAATATTCGGCCATTTTCGCGATCTCGGCTTCGACTTCATCGTCCGAGATCTCGACGTTTTCCGCCTCCGCAACGCGGTCGAGCAACATCGCTCCGCGAACATCGCGTTCGGCCTGCGTACGCATGCTGGAGTATGCCATCTGAACGAAATTCTCGTCTACAGCTTTGAGATCGACGCCTCGTTCCTGCATCTCCTGAGCAAAATTGTTCAGCAGATTGCGTGCCTGATTTTCGATCAGTGTGTTCGGCACCTCAAAGGCGTTGTCCTCGATCATCTTGGCGACCGCGTTGTTGCGAACGCGGGCATCCGCATCGGCCGCGGCGTAAGATTCGAGATCAGCCTTGAGTTTCGTTCGCAGATGGTCTAGCGACTCGTAACCCTCGTCGAGGCTTATCGCCCAATCGTCGTTGAGTTCAGGAGCCTCGGTACGGCCAACGGATTTGATCTTGGCATTGTAATGCACCGTTTTGCCGGCCAGAGCCTCAGACGAAAATGTCTCGGGGTAGCTGACCGTGAACTTCTTTTCATCGTCCGGATGGACGCCGATCAGGTTCTCAGTAAACGCGAGTTCGATCACATCGTCGCCGAGCAGGACCTCGAGGTCATCGGCTTTGATGCTTTCGCCGCACGGATCGTCGTCAAACGTACCTTCGAGGTCCGAGATAACCGTGTCGCCGAGTTCCGACGCGCGGCCCTCGACCGGCATGAGGGCGGACTCCTTTCTCAGCCGTTCGGCGATTATATCTTCGACCTCGTTCTCAGAAAGCGGTTTGACCCGCCGCACGACCTCGATATTATCGTAAGTCGGCATCGGGATCTCAGGCATAACCTCGACATGAGCGTGAAGCGCGAGCGGCACGGTACCGTTAACTACTACCTTGTCATGATCGTCGAGATGCAGATCCGGTTCCGTCAACGGATGCAGGCCGTGCTCTTCGATAGCTGCGGAGACGGCCGTCGGAACAACCTCCTGCAACACTTCGCTCTTTATCTCGTCCTTATAGCGAAGCCGAATGACGTCCAGCGGAGCATAACCCTTACGAAAACCGGGAACGCTCGCACCCTTGGCATACTTTTTACAGACCTTTCCGTACGCATCCTTCAATGCTTCGGGATCGATCTCGATCTTCAGTTCTCTTCTGGTAGGTGAAACCTCTTTTAATTCGCTTTTCATTTGCAGTGAAAGCATAGCGCGTTCGGTGGTCAGTTGTCAGTTGTACGCGGTCAGTAAATTTTAGTTGACCGACAAATTGTCTGCCTCAATCCCGAGGGGTATTGAGATCGTGCCATAGTTATGGCCGGCGTCGATTGTCGATTCGGACAACTGACGACCGGCCACTGGTCTTGGTGCCAAGGGCGAGACTCGAACTCGCATGTCTTTCGACGCTAGATCCTAAGTCTAGTGCGTCTACCAATTTCGCCACCTCGGCATGCGGGCGGAACCGAACTAGTTGGCCAGCATTTGAAGAATATCATCACGACCGCACGGTTGACAATCCGGCCGGATGCAGAAATCAGAAGATAATCAGCGAACGGCGAGCGTTCGCATCACGCGACTAATGTCTACTTTTGCAGGTACTTACGTTCGTATTCGTCCCAGGACATATCGATATCGGTCCGTCCGCCGAGTCCGTTATGCGGATCGGAGCTAAGGGCCTTTCTCTCGGCCTTGAGAAAAAGTTTGTATCCGCCGTACCCGATGGCTCCCACAATGCCGAAGAAAAGGAGATACCAGGCGATCGACCAAACGATGCCAACCACCCATAGTGCGATAATGACACCAAAGATAAGTCCGAGCCCCGCGAGAATAACTTTGATAATGTTCATATCCTTTCCTCCGTCTTCTAAGTTTACTACGAATTTGAGATAGCGAAGTTCGTGGAATTTTAACGCTTGTCGTATAATTCAAGCCTATTATCACGAAAACGATCGATCTTGTATATGCGAAATATTAGCCTCAGCGAACTTGCCGACAACCTGAATGCCAAAGCGTTTGGCGATCTGTCCGCACTCGCATCGGGTGTCACGCACGATTCCCGGCAGGCCCGCGAAGGCACGTTGTTTACCGCGATCAAGGGTTCGACAATGGACGGCCACCGCTTTGTTGACGACGTTATTCGCCGTGGCTGCGTCGGGATCATCTCTGAGTTAGAACCGCCGGCCGGATTTACCGGAGCGTGGCTTAAGGTCGGCAATGCTCGCGAATGTCTAGCAAAAGCGGCGGCCGCGATCTACGGTAACCCCTCGCATGACCTCGATCTGGTCGGCATTACCGGTACAAACGGCAAGACGACGACGACCTACCTTTGTTTTGCTCTCGCTGAGGCGGCAGGCCGCAAACCCGCGATGCTCACCACGGTCGAATATCGCATCGGAGACCGCAGCGAAGAGGCGGTCCGAACCACGCCGGAAGCATCGGACACAAACCGCTTTTTGCGTGAGGCCGTCGATGCCGGCTGCTCGGTCGGCGTGATGGAGTCCTCGTCGCAGGCGATCGACCTAAATCGCTGCGATTGGCTGCGATTCAAGGTCGCGGTATTTACCAATCTGACGCGGGACCATCTCGATTACCATCTGTCGATGGAAAATTACTTTGACGCCAAAGCGAAACTCTTCGACGGGCGGTTAGGAGAAAAGCCCGGGTCAAGTGTGATCAACATTGACGATGAATGGGGCCGCAAACTCGCTGACGAACTCCGGGAAAATGGCGATCGTGTCGTCACATTCTCGCTGGACTCGGACGCGGACATGACGACGTCGGACATCGACGTTTCTCTGGTCCGAGGGACCTCGTTTTTACTGAAAACACCGGCGGGCGAACGCCGTGTAACATCGCCGCTCGTCGGCCGACCGCATGTCTACAACATGCTCTCAGCGACGGCCGCGGGGTTGGAACTCGGATTCGATCTCGATTCGATAGTTGCGGGCCTGTCGACCTGTGTTGGAGCTCCGGGACGCTTCGAACGGGTTCCGCACGGGGGCGATTTCGCCGTGGTGGTCGATTATGCTCATACGGATGACGCGTTGCTCAACACGCTGCAAACCGCCCGCGAACTTACTCACGGCCGCGTGATAACCGTGTTTGGCTGCGGCGGGGACCGTGACCGATCTAAACGCCGGCCGATGGGCGAGGCGGCCGCTAAATTTAGCGACCTGGTGATCATCACGTCGGACAATCCGCGTAACGAAGACCCGATGAGCATAATCTCCGAGATCGAGACAGGCGTTAAGGAGAGCGGCACCGAGTACGAAATAAATGCTGACCGACGCGAAGCGATCATTCGGGCAGTCTCGCTGGCGACGACCAATGACGTCGTCATTATCGCCGGAAAGGGACACGAAAACTACCAGATCATCGGAGCCGACAAGTTTCATTTTGACGACCGCGAAGTCTCGATCGAAGCACTAGCCCGTTTAAGCGAGGTCTGCTAGGCACTCTCTGCGGCTCGAACAAGTTTCACTAAGAGCTCTCTCTGAGCGGTGGACAGCGTGTCAAATTTGACACCGAAGCCGATCTCGAAAACGTGATTTGCGACCTTTCCGTTAAATTGAACCTTCATCCCATCCGCCAGAGGGATAAATAGCCGAACTGCCACGCCGTCCTCAACTTCGCCTGAGCTCAGCACAAAACAGCCGTCAAAGCTCACGTCGCATATCGATCCGGGTTTTCGCCCGATGGTGGTTTCCCACTCAACATCGACACTAACGGGGTACCTGTTTGTTCCGCGGCGTTCTTGGCCGCTGCGTCTGTCGTGTACTGACATTATTGACTATTCGGCTCCCTCCGCCGCGATGCTTCCCTTTCTATTAAAGTAATAAAATACCGGTAATCCCAACAAGATAAGCAGGGATCCGGCAAACGAAGAGGTCTTTCCAATAGATCTTAAACCTTCGCCGACATTTCCCGATGAGATACTCGCGAGCCCTTCCTTCATGAGCGGCAAGTCATTTGCGAAGGTTGTATACAATAACCAGCCCGCGACAAAAAGGAAAATGACAGGCACGACCGGGTATCCCCAGGCTTTGTAGGGCCGTGCAAGATCGGGGTACTTTCGGCGGTATAGAAAAATCGAGGATGTCACAAGCGCGTAAAATACCCATGAGCCAAAAACGACGTAGTCTGTCAGTATGTCAAACGAACCCGAGAGTGCGAGAATGCTCGCGATCACACCCATTAGGAGCACCGACGATACTGGGACGTGGTTTACCGAGAGCCTCTCAAAAGTCTTGAAAAAGAGCTTGTCTTTGGCCATTGCATACGGAACCCTGGCGCCCGCCATGAGCGATGTGTGGAGGGTGCCAAGCGACGAAAGCATCAGCCCGACAGTGAAGAATGCGATCGCAGCTCCGGTGGCAATGCTCGCCACGTTTCCGCCGAAAAACATGCTCACGACCACCTTTGCCACCGATGAATTCTTCGAAACCGAGGCGATGGTCGTTGGGTCGAGAACATAGAAATAGGCCACGTTTGCCACGACATAAAGTAAGATCACGAGTATCGTGCTGCCGATGATCGCCAATGGTATGTTGCGATTTGGGTCCTTGACCTCGCCCGCGACGAACGTCAGGTTATTCCAACCGTCGTAGCCCCACAGGGCTCCGAGCATGGCCGCGGCGAATCCGCCAAAGAATGTGTAGCTCGGCGAACCGACCGTGACAGCGGCCGCGACGCCTTCGCAAGTCCCGCCGGTGTTAAGCATCGAAAAATTAGCAAAGTGGCCGCTGACAAAAATAAAAGCTCCGATCGATACGAAAAGGATCAGAGCCATCTTTACAAACGTGAGCACCGTAGCGATCTGGCCGGTCAACGTGACCGACGCGCAGTTTAACGTCGTAAAAATGACGATCACCATAACCGCCACCATCTGCAAAGTGGTGATCTCGATCGTCGTGCCGGCAAAACTAAAAGAGGTGAGTGTTGCGGCGAGTTGGTTACCCAGGAAATCATTGAGGCCGATCGCAAATGCCACTGCCGCCGCGGCCTGCGATCCGGGACGGGCGATAAATATCTGCATCCAACCATACAGAAAGCTGGATAATTTGCCGTACGTATCTCGCAGAAAAACATACTCGCCGCCGGCCTCCGGCTTCATTGCTGTGAGCTCGGCATAGGTCAAAGCACCCGCCAGCGAGAGCAAACCCGCCGCGATCCATGCGGCGATCACCCAGGTCGGACTGCCGACATTGCATGTCATAACGCGTGCCTTAAGAAAAACGCCGGTGCCGATGACATTGCCGATAATGACGGAAACCGCGGCGACTAGGCCGAGGCCTCGTATCAAGCTGTTTTTGTCGGTGATTTCAGGGTTCATAGTCTTTCGCGTGATCGATTTGCATCATATTACGCTAAACCGGCTTTCAAGTGAAATTTTATTACGTGATAAAATCGGCTTTATGCACGAGATCGACATGACCGCGGACGATCTGGTTTCGGCATTGCTGACGCTCTCGTCGACCGAGCCGGTCTGTCTGCTCGACAGCTGTGGTGCCGGGCACCTCGGTTCGCACCTTTTGATCGCGGGTATCGGGCCTGGAACCATTGTCGAACTTACGAGTAATGATCCGCGCGAAACGCTCGGGCAGCTCGACCAACTCGTCCGCGGAGGTCAGGCCGTCTTTCTCACGCTCTCGTACGAATTTGGGACAAAGATCGAGGGCATCGTGTCCGGGAAAACGACGGTGGAGCCGGACGTTTTCGCGGCGACTTTCCGGTGCCTTGCCATTCATGACTATGACGCTCAACGGAGCTATCTCATTGGCGACAGATCGCTTTTCAAAGGCGTTGAGGCAATGCTCCGGTCGGCCGCTCCGCCGGCTGCAACCACGCCGCGATCAACTTCG
>JAYVUD010000287.1:0-6307 GCA_043788335.1 Chloracidobacterium sp.
GCCCAAATTGATGTTTTCCGTATTTACCATGTTCCTGGAACCTCCCGACTTAAAGACGCTGGACGTTTCCAATTTTTGCGTAACTATTGTTCGGTCACCGCACATCCGTCAAATTTGCGGCAAAATCCACTCCTTTTACTCTACAGCAAGCCCGCGAAACAGGTTACCGCCGGTCAGGTCCTGGGTTGCGAGCCCGAGACAGATCTCGATCTCCTCTGCCCGATATCCGTGAACGTCTGTCAATTCCGTTCGAAAGAGCTGCATCACGCGGGCGTAACTCTTTTCGAGCCAACGCATTACGGTAGATTCGTGGACACGGGAACCGGGATCGCGTTCGCGTGTCTGCGAACGCCGTTGAAACCAGCCGCGGAGCGGCGACGTTTCGCTTTCCGCCAGCCGGGCGATCTCGCGTAGTTTGAGATTGTCGACGTGATAGTACGAGAGCAACAGGCGTTCATGGGCGTCGAGCGCGTGAAATGCGTTTGATATCGCCGTCACGGTCGCCGAACGGTACCGGTCACGAGCCAACTGCTCCACCATCGCGTCTTCGCCGCCGACTGCCGCCACCGCAAAATTGGCGTGAGCGGCACCCTCGCCGATCTTCTCGGTCATCTCATCGAGCGAGACTTCGTCGTGGCTCGCACGGTGCATATCGACGATCGAATGCCAGATGACCGTCCGCAGCCAGCCCCGCATCGAACCGCGGCCGCCGTACGCCGCAAACTTGGAAACGCGTTCGCCGTCGACGATCCGCGTGCCGTAAAGTTCGCCGTAGACCCAGTCGACGACCTCGTCGGCATCCATCTCGGTCTTTGCCAAATGGCGAGCGACGCGCTGCATGTATGACCGCTGGCTCTGATCAAATTCCCACCACGCCCGCTCGTTACCGTCCGCACACGCGATCGCCATAAACAGGTCCTCGGCCTGGATCTGGCCGAGAAATTCGACTAGTTCGAGCTCGGTCACCGAGACGGACGCTGCCGCGACCAGGCATTTTTCGGTGGTCTTGAGCAGACTCGCCTGAAAACGGTCGACGGTTACGCCAAAATTCGGCGCGTTCTCCTGACATCGCTGATGCATCTCTGCCGTCGTGATCTGAAAAAGCTGGAGCAGTTTTTCGTTCATGTGGAATCAGTAACTGTTTTTCTGCTACGCAATTATAAACGAACTATCGACATCACGCCAACAAATCTATCAGGCCGTCGGCTCAAAACCGATCTGCCCGCGATTTGGCTCGGCGGACAGGTGCTGTAGCTTCTCTTCCGCATACTGCAACTGATATAGACGCCAGTAAAGGCCGCGATTTGCCAACAGCTCATTGTGCGTGCCGGCCTCACGGAGTTCGCCGTGGTGGAGCACGATAATGCGGTCGCATTTCTGGATCGTCGACAAACGGTGTGCGACCACCAGCGACGTACGCGATTCCATCACGCGTTCGACCGCGCGCTGGATGAGCTGTTCGGTTTCGGTGTCGATCGAGCTGGTTGCCTCGTCGAGGATCAGTATCTTCGGATCAAAGGCGAGTGCCCGGGCGAACGAGATGAGCTGCTTTTGCCCGACGGAGAGGCCCGCTCCGCGTTCGCGAACGAGCGACTCATAGGTTCCGTCGATCTTTTGAATGAACGAGTCCGCCTGTACCTCGGCCGCCGCCCATTCGACGCGTTCGCGTCCGATCGCTTCGTTGCCGAGCCTGATGTTGTCCTCGATCGAGCCGCTGAACAGAAACACGTCCTGCAGCACGACCGCGAAATTGGACCGCAGATCGTGCAGGTCCCAATCCCGCAGGTCGACGCCGTCGAGCAGGATCTTGCCCTTTTGCACGTCGTAAAACCGCATCAGAAGATTGGTGATCGTCGTTTTGCCCGAACCGGTGTGTCCGACCAGCGCGATGCTCTCGCCGAGATCGACCGAAAACGAAACGTCCCTGAGCACCCAATCTTCGTTCTTGTAGGCAAACCAGACGTTCTGAAATTCGATCCGCCCCTCAGCCTTGCCCGATCGCAGCGGTTTCTCCGGGGTCAAGACGGTTATCTCGCGGTCGAGCAAAATAAAGATCCGTTGCGAAGCGACGATCGCCGCCTGCAGCACGTTAAATTTGTCCGAGAGGTCGCGGATCGGCTGAAAAAGCTGGAGCGAATACTGGATAAATGATGCCAAAATGCCGATCGAGAGTGCGGCACCGGCGGCCGACAGACCGCTCAGCGTCTCGAAACCGAACGCGAAAATCACGGTCGCGATACCAATGGCTCCAATGAAATCGACCATCGGATAAAAGATCGCGTAATAATAGATCGTCTCGATATTGGCCGCCCGATAGTCGTCATTGATCTCGTTAAACTTAGCCTTTGCCCGATCTTCGGCGTTAAAAAGCTGCACGGTCTGGGCACCCGAGATATATTCCTGCAGAAACGCGTTGAGCCTGGCGTTACGCGTGCGGACACGGTCAAAGCCGTTACGGGCATGCTTGCGAAACCAGTTGGTCGCCGTAAACAGCAGCGGAACCGTCACGAGCGAGACGAGAGCCAGTTTCCAGTCCATCCAAAACATCATCCCGATGATCGCGATAATGATCACGAGATCGCCGAGCACGTCGATGACGCCCGATGTAAAAAGCTCATTGAGAGCGTCGACGTCGCCGGTGATGCGGGTAATGATGCGGCCGACCGGATAATGGTCGTAATAGGCGAGTTCCTGCTTTTGCAGCTTGGTGTAGATCTCGGTCCGCAGGTCGAACATTACCTTTTGCCCGACGTTGTTGAGGAGGATCTCCTGCGTGTACGAAAATAGGAACCGGAACAGAAACACGCCGAAAAATGCCAGGGCAAACAGCCAGATGCCGTCGGTTTTTCGCGGCGTGATAAAATCATCCACCGCCATTTTGGTAAAATACGGCTGCGTACTGATCAGGATGTTTGTGACCAGCGTCAGCACGAGCGCCGCTGCCGCGAGACGCCAGTATGGCCGCAGGTAGCGGAGCAGGCGTTTAGCCACGCTAAAGTCGTATTTCGTCCCGATAGCTTCTTCTTCGTGATATTTTTTGACTTCTTCTGACATGCGGTACACTCGATTTTAGTTTCGGGGCTTGCGAATGGCAATCCGCAGGCCCATAATTCGGTCATATCGTAGCTCGTACGGCAGGGGATGAATCGCTTTCTAGACGAACATAAGAATAATTGGCGGCGGCTCGAGGACCTGTTGGGGATGCTCACCGGCACGGGACTGCGCGGCCTGACCCGCGTCGAGGTTCGCGAATTTGGCGAACTCTACCGCCGTGCTGCCTCGGACCTCGCTATCGCCCGTGCCGAGACGCGTGACGCCCGGCTTATCAACTACCTCAACAGCCTCGTCATCCGAGCCCACGGCCGCATCTACCGCTCCGAGAGCCAGGGCGTCGGTCTGATCTGGAAATTTTTCGCAAACGATCTGCCCGTCACGTTTCGCGCAAATTGGGTGTATATGGCGATCGCGTTCGGCGTGTTTGCGGGTTTTGCCGTTTTCGGGTTTATCGCGACGTGGATCAATCTCGATTTCACGCATTTTGTATCGCTGTCCGGCATTACCGAGCAGATCAGGGCGGACAATCACTGGTGGACGAGCCTCAACGACGCCAATCAGGTCGGGGCGACGTCGATAATGTCGAACAACATCGTCGTGACGATGCGGGCTTTCGCCTTCGGCGTATTCTTCGGCGTCGGTGCGTTCTGGGACCTAGCATTCGAAGGCGCACGCCTCGGCAGCGTCTTTGCCGCCTGCTACCGCATCAACCCACCGTTCGGTAATGATCTCGCCACATTTGTCGTCGGCCACGGCGTTATCGAGCTCTCGTGCATTTTCTTTTGCGGCGGCGCCGGTATGATGATCGGCTACGCCATCATCGATCCCGGCGACCTGACCCGTGCCCGGGCCCTCAAGAAAAAGGGAATGGAGGCCGCCAAGATCGTCATCGGCTGTGCCTGCTTTCTGGTCGTCGCCGGCACCATCGAGGGCTTTCTATCGCCTTCCGGACTGCCGCCCGCCGTCAAGATCGCCACCGGCGTGTTTACGGGCATCGCGATGTACAGCTACCTCGCCCTCGTCGGGCGTCCGGCCGAGATCGCTGCCTAACCGTGTTACAGCAACCCTAAATTTCGCCGTTCCGGGCAAAATTTCGGTAACTTTGTTCGTAATCCCATCCTGAAAGAAAAGAGTAATTTCGGACGTGGAGAACATAGAATGTCAGAATTCCTGATAACTGCCGATAGCGGTACGGGTCCGTATCCAACCTCGGAACATTATTTCCGCCGCGTGCTCCTGGGCGACGTCCAAGGCGTCCGGCTGCGGCTGATCAACGCCCTCGAACGCCTCGACTATAATATACTCGACGACGGTGACGATGTCGTCCGCGGCCGTCGCGGGGCACGCGGATGGGCGGCATCGCACTCGTCGGCAAACGTGCTCGATTACCCGGTGACGTTGATCGTCCGGTCCCACGCATTATTAAGAAGATCGTCCTTGACCATAAACCGCCCGTCCTTGCCGTAGCTGAAATCCGCCTTGAGCAAATAACCGCCGCTCGGTTTGCTTGCCTTATAATGGCTAACCTCTAAACGGTTGTCACAGTCCATCTCATTGCCAAGATCGGCCACTATCGCAACTTTCCAGCGATAAGGTCTTGTTCGAAACGAACCAAGCAATCACGACCTTTGCGTCGAACCCATTTCCAATGAAAATGCTACCCTGTGAATCCTGTTCCGTGAATGAATTCCAAAGCTTGTTTTTTGTCTCCACATTCGACCATCGGGCACTATTTCGGGCGGATGTATACACGTATCCCATCGAATCTGCCAAGATCGTAAACCGATCAGTTGTGTATAACTTCGAGTTGTTTTGAATAGGTGGCATCGTTTTTGTCTGCCAGGAACGACCTGTGTCTTTGGTGAATATCGAGGCTCCGAGTTCCTTTTCGACGATCAAACCGAACTCTCGATCTCCAAATTCGACATTCTTGAATGATCCAGAGAGATTCCTTTTGATTTTCCACTGCTCACCGCCGTCATTCGTGTAAATTACCACAGCGTCGCCAACTGCCCATCCATTTAGTACGTCCAAAAAGGTTAGATCCTTGATATTCCATCGTTTACGACTGTCTTCGGCGATTTCCTGACGTTGGGCAACTTCGTGTTCATTCCAATTAAGACCCGCATCTTCAGATTTCCAGATTCGACCAAAAGCCCCGCTATCGTTAGAAAACGATGTCCCAAACCCCCAAATCAGTTTTTCATTTAGTACGTAAATGCCCTGCATATCATCATTGACTTCTGAAATTTGATTCCATGAGTCGCCTCCGTCATGCGATGCAAATAAATGATGATCACATAAAACATAACCTCTTTCAGCATCAATAAAACTGGGTTTTCCCAACAATGACTTGGCTCGAAGTACTTTTTGCCAGTTGTTACCTTTGTCTCCCGTCTTCCAGAGAATATTGTCGGAATCCACGACAAGCCAGACGGCTGAACTAAGCGTTACAAATTCCCAAACGCCGCTCGGTCGATTTTCCTCAACTATCGGATCCGGTTGTTCATTGATTGGATTTCCGACGCGGAAATACACGTCCTTCGAGCTTTTTGAGGTGACAAGGGGGGAACAAGCGAGAACAAAAACCAAGACAATCCACGAACTTCGATGCAGGTATTTCCTAGCGTTGTATGTGATATTTGACATTGGCTTACCTAAACCCAACTCTTCAAGTACTAAGTAAATAGGACGAAATAAATAGACCAGCAAACAAAGGCGTTGACTCAACGTCGACGCTTAGGCCTGGGAATCCTCATGTCCACGTAAGTCAAGAAATCGGTATCACCGATTGTGAAAAGTAATCTTAGGCCGCCAATATTTGAATGGCGTGCACCAATGCCTCGATTTTGCAACGCGTTGTCCCGATGAATGGCTTTTCCCGTGAAGCCGATGGCGAATCCGCTTCCAAAATAGTCCACTGCTTCCATAATCTGATTACAGGCCGCACTAGAAATTCCCAAAACCCCACCATTTTCATGAGCTGCTCCGTTTATCTTATTCGGTCCTCGGTTTGCAAAACGCTTATAAGCGTCAAATTCTCCAAGAAGATCGCTGATATTCAGAGACCCGCTTGTAGGATGGCCAAAGGTTCTCCATGTGTAATCTGCGGTTGCCATTGCTTTCGCACTTGCATTTTGCGTGCAAAAGAAACGGGGTCAGGCATGCGATAGTGCGATTCTTGTTCACGCTCTCTAGCCCATGCTCGGCCTCGACCCGCGGCTGCCTTGCCGTATACTCCGTATTCTACTCC
>JAYVUD010000288.1:0-5139 GCA_043788335.1 Chloracidobacterium sp.
CACGCATTTCGCGGTTAATTTCCGTATCGGTCTCGGGCGAAAACGCTGTCCCGAGATGCGGCCGAAATAAAAAATTTTTGCGGGACAGCGGGACAAAACGGGTTAAACCCAATGTTATCAATAGTTTCCCTGTCCCGCGGCTTGTCCCGCGGTGTTTGGGACAAGAGTGATAAAATGGAGCTAAGTGCTCATATTGCAACGATTTACGGTGTCCCGCGGTTTGTCCCGCGGCGGCCCGATTCGGTTGGGACAAGCGGTTTTCGGGCGATGTTTTATGAAATATTCATAATATTTCCGACCAACGGGGCAAAGATTCCTACCGTTTCGGCCGCGTTCGGGCCCCAAACAGTGCATGTTGTTCTTGAGTGTTCAAATTGGGACACCACAAGACGGGAAACGGGAGAAAAGAGACCGGAGCCGTTCTCGTTATTTTGCATTTTTACTTTTCACTTTTTACCTTTTACTTTTTATTTTTCACTTTTTACCTTGAAAACTCTCCCGTTTGCCCTTACGCTGCTTTTTCGGCATACTTTTCTTTTCGCGGCCATTGCCCACGAAGCCTTTTACCAAAGGAAGAGGCAACCGCATTTTATGAACCATAAACCTACACCTAACGCCAGTTACAGTCTTACACTCAGAGTCCGCATCCATAACCAACCCGGCAAATTGGGCGAGGTCACGACCGCCATTGGCAAAGCCGGCGGCGACATTGAGGGCATCGATATCGTCAAAGTCGGCAAGGATTTTCTGATCCGCGACATCACGGTAAACGCCGCCAGCGAGTCGCACGATCAGGAGATCGTCGCCTGTCTGCGTGACATCGACGGCGTCGACGTGGTCAACGTTTCGGACCGGACGTTCCTGATGCACCTCGGCGGCAAGATCGAGGTCACGTCGAAAATGCAGCTCAAGACGCGTTCTGATCTCTCGATGGCATACACGCCGGGCGTTGCCCGCGTCTGCCAGGCGATCGCCAAGGACCCCGAAAAGGTTTTTAACCTGACCATTAAGAAGAATACAGTCGCGGTCGTCTCGGACGGCACTGCCGTGCTCGGACTCGGCGACATCGGCCCCGCCGCGGCGATGCCCGTAATGGAGGGCAAATGCCAATTATTTAAGGAGTTTGGCAACGTCGACGCTTTCCCGATCTGCCTTAATACTAAGGATCCGCACGAGATCATCGAGACGATCAAGAATATCTCGGTCGCCTTTGGCGGCATTAATCTCGAGGATATTTCAGCCCCGCGTTGCTTCGAGATCGAGGATCGTTTGAAAGAGGAACTCGACATTCCGGTGTTTCACGACGACCAGCACGGCACGGCCGTCGTCGTCCTCGCCGCCCTCATTAACGCCTTAAAGATCGTTAACAAGGACATCGCCGATATTAAGGTGGTCGTCAACGGCATCGGCGCCGCCGGCGTTGCGTGTTCAAAGATCGTGATGGCCGCCGGTGTCAAAAACATCATCGGCTGCGACACAACCGGAGCCATCTACAACGGCCGTACGGTGAATATGAACTGGGTCAAGGACTGGTACGCCCGCAATACCAACCCCGAAAATGCCCAAGGCACCATCCACGACATCATCAAGGGCTCTGACGTCTTTTTGGGCCTCTCGGCCCCGGGCATTATCGACGAAAAGGACCTCGTTAATATGGCCAAGGACCCGATCGTTTTCGCAATGGCAAACCCGACGCCCGAAATTATGCCTGAGGACGCCGCCGGCCACGTCGCCGTGATGGCCACGGGCCGCTCCGATTATCCTAACCAAATCAACAACGTCCTCTGCTTTCCCGGCATATTTCGCGGAGCCCTAAATTGCCGTGCGTCCCGGATCAACGAGGAAATGAAACTTGCCGCGGCCACTGCGATCGCCGGTATCATCGGCCCGGACGAACTGCACCCCGATTACATCATCCCGTCGGTGTTTGACCGCCGTGTCGGTGAGGCCGTCGCGGCCAAGGTCGAGGAGGCAGCCTATGCGACCGGCGTTGCCCGTCGGCAACGCTCAAACTCGGACACGGAGTTTTAGCCAGAAAAGACAAAACGCTTACATTTGTTGTCGTCATATTCTGATATTATGGTCTGGTATCGAAGGGCTATAAGTGACTAAACGAATAATATCGCATCTCAGTATCATGTCGGTGGAGGAGTTTGCCAACACGCTCACCCACGGTCTCGGCCTGCTCCTGAGCATCGGCGGATTTTTGGCACTGATAGTTTTGGCACTGCTCCGCGGCGGAGCTCTGATGACGGGGGCGTGCGTTACTTATGGGCTTTCGTTGGTGACACTCTACGCTGCATCGACTCTCTACCACGGTGCGACATCATTGAGGGCAAAAAAGAGGTTGCAGATCGTCGATCATTGCTGCATCTATCTGCTGATCGCGGGCAGTTACACGCCGTTTGGCCTGGTCATCATCGGCGAATCGTTCGGCCGCTGGCTGCTTGCCGGAGTGTGGGCATTCGCTGTGGTTGGCATTATCGTAAAATTGATCATCCGCGATCGGTTTCCCGCACTCAACGTGATGTCCTATCTCGCTATGGGATGGCTCGGAGCCTTTGCCATTCAACCGCTTTTCAACGCATTGGGGTTGATGCCGGTGGTTCTCACGATCGCCGGTGGTGTCGCCTATTCATTAGGCGTCGTATTCTTCCCCTGGAAGAGCATCAGGCATCACCACGCGATCTTTCACGTGTTCATCCTCGCCGGCAGTGCCATCCACTATGCGGCTGTCGTCCTCTACATCATTCCGCACGGTTAAGCCAAGCGGCTGAAACAGTCGTTTCCGGCGCGATCGCGATCAAGAAACAAACTTGTAGCCGAAACCATGGACGGTCTGGATAAACTGCGGATGCCGCGGGTTATCCTCGAGCTTTTGCCGGATCCATGCGATATGAACGTCGACCGTGCGGGTCGCCGGCATTGCATCATACCCCCAAACGGCATCGAGAAGATGGTCGCGGGAATGCACGTCCCCGCGATTTTCGATCAGAAATTGCAGCAGCTTAAATTCCATCGCCGAAAGCTCAACGCAAACATTGTTCTTGCAAACCTCGGCACGCTTAAAATCAACCGTGACGGTCCCGAACCGGAATATTTCGGCCGTCGAGCCGTTGATTTGCTGCGGTGATCGCCGGAGCAATGCCTCGACACGTGCCAACAGTTCTATCACTTCGAACGGTTTGGTCAGGTAATCGTCCGCCCCGAGCTTTAGTCCGAGCACCTTATCCACGGTTTCGCCCTTGGCGGTCAGCATCAGGATCGGTACTCTATAGCCCTTTTGCCGCAGATCACGGCAGACGTCGTAACCGTTCTTTTTGGGCAGCATTACATCCAGGATGATGAGGTCAAAGTCGCCCGACACCGCCGCGTCCAGGCCTTTCTGGCCGTCGTTCGCCGATGAAACGTGGAAACCCTCGCTCTGCAAACGGTCAGTCAGCGTAACGATCAGGCCTTCTTCATCTTCGACCAGCAATATCTTCATATGGCAAGAATGAAAAAGTGCGACATTGCACAACCGACACAGTGAAAGTGTAATTTGGCGTCAAATGCCCAAATTACACTCCCCCTCCTCTACTCCCCTTCCCACCTTCTCCCGGGGTCTCCCCGTCTCCCGGAAAGACGGTATCTCAATAACAAACTTACTTCCCTTCCCCGGTTCGCTCGTCGCCGTGACCCGGCCATCGTGAGCTTCGGCGATCTGTTTTACGAGACTTAGGCCGAGACCATTGCCGTGAATTTGGGCGTCGACGACTTCCTTTGAACGATAAAACGGCTCAAACGCTTGCCGGAGATCGCTCTTTGACATCCCGATGCCGTGGTCCTCGACCGACATCCGGACATACCCATCGGCGGCGACCGCCGTCACGCGCAGCCAGCGTTCGCCGTTGCCGTATTTGACCGAGTTGACGATTAGGTTTTGCATCGCTCCGCTCAGCTCCGATCTGTCGGCGTTGATAGCCGCGGACGGATCCGCGATCTTAACCTCAACCTCAACGCCCTTTGCGTCGAGCATCGGCCGGCACTCGTCGAGGGCATCGTTAACCACGTCGGAAACCGTGATATCGGCAAAATTGTACTTCTTACGGCCCGAGTTCGCCCCCGCAAAATCGAGGATCTGCTCGACCATCAATGAAAGCTTTTTGCCTTCGCCTTTTATCAGATCGCCATAACGGACGACCTGAACGCTCTCACGGGTGACGCCGTCCGCCAGGTTCTCACCCGCCGAGCAGATGACCGCCAACGGAGTCCGTAATTCGTGCGAAACACTCGACACAAAATCTACTTGCCGCTGAGCGAGTCTCCTGACACGATGAGCCGTAAATAATATCGCCCCGATCGCCCCTGCCAACAGCAGCAATAAACCAAAGCCGATCGCAACATTTCGCCTGAACGTCGACGCAATGTAGCCGTCCAGCGAACCCGACGAGTGCTGCACTTGCAGCGACCACGCCGCCGCCGGCAATATCGAAGACGTTCGTGTAAAAACGGCTGTCGGCAGGTCTTCGGCTCGCTTTACCTCTATCTTGACCGTCTCCGGCGGACCGCTATTTCCCGATCCAACGATTATCTTTCGGCCCTCAACGCGAGATTCTACAACTAGGTTGGTGCCGCGCCGCCCTTCGATCGAAGACAAAAGGTCCTTGTTGGCGTACGGAATAAAACTGTCCGGCGAGATGTCAAACAGCCCGGCAACGGCGTCCGTGCCCTTGCCCGGAAGCGAATCGAAGACCTGATCACCACTGTTCGTAACGACCGCCGATCGAAACTCGCCGTCTCCGAAATACTTCGCCGTCAGATCGGGCAGCAGCTTTTCCCGAACGGTCTGTTCGCTCAGTCGAATTGCCAAGACGCCGTATCGCTCCGGCATCGACAGCTCCGGAGCCTTGCCATCAGTTTTAGTTCTTAAGATCACCCTCCGGATCTGCGGCCCGATCGTGTGGATCGGCACCGCGAGGGTAAATATATCAGCGAGGATGGGCGTAAAAGACGTCGTGTCCGCCACCCGCGCACGGACCGTTTCGACGTACGCATCAGCGACGGCCGGCGTAAACGCCCTCCGGTCACGATCGTAACGCAAGACGGTCTGCCCATCCGCTGACACAAAGTAGAAATCGGCGATCAGGTCCTTGTACG
>JAYVUD010000289.1:0-10545 GCA_043788335.1 Chloracidobacterium sp.
ATTATTACGGCACGTCGACCCCACTGAGCCAAATGGCGTCTATCGCCGTACCGGAACCGCAGATGATGACCGTTCAACCGTGGGATGCGACCGCAATGGCCGCTATCGAAAAGGCGATCATAGCCGCCAATCTCGGCCTCAATCCGTCGAACGATGGTAAGATCATTCGGCTGTCGGTCCCGGCACTGAATGAGGAACGACGCAAGCAGTTTGTCAAACAGGTGCACGAGGTGGCCGAGGAACACCGCATCGCCGTCCGCAACGTCCGTCAACGTTCTAACGACACGCTCAAGAAGATGCTCAAAGACAAGGAGATCTCCGAGGACGAAGAACGGAGTTCGCTCGAGGACGTCCAGAAATTGACCAACACCTATATTTCCAAGGTCGACGAACTGTCCAAAAACAAGGAACACGAGATCATGATCGTCTGATCGTAACATCTACGATCACCAAAACACCCGTTTCGGCACTGCCGGGGCGGGTGTTTTTTACGTGCAGAATTAGTTCTTTATATCGATCTCCATTTGAGCTATATTTAAGCTTAGCCTTTAATCCAATGAAAACGATATCTCGCTTTGCCGTCACGCTGTTTCTAATTTTCGCCTTTTTGACGACCGCACTTCCCTGCGGCCCGTCCTACGTAACGCCGATATTCGTCAATACGTCGGCACCCGAAAACCCGTACGCCGGCTATGCGGCAGGCCGTCTCGGCATCATCAACAAGGGGTACCGGCGTACGCTGCTTTACGCGGCGTACCGATATGTCGGCGGCGGCACGTTTACGCCGGACGAACAAAAAGCGTTGATCGAACTTTGGAAATCCGACATCGACCGTCGCTACACCCGCTCTGACGAAATGACCGACATCATAAAAGCGTGGATCGACAAACGAAAAGAGGTCGTCGGAAAGGAAGAAAAGACGCCCGATATCTACGTCGAGCGGTCGTATAGCGGATACGACTTTTTCCCAAATTGTACCCAGAATGCCTTCGAGGTCGCGACCGAGACACTCGCCGATCGGACGTCCGCGCACGGGCCGAACGACAGCAGCGTCAAGGACTGGCTCAAGGCACAAGACGATGTTTTCTCCAATTGCTCGAGCGGAAAACGAACGCCCGACGACCCCGCACCCGGTGCTCCGGATTGGCTGCAAAAGGATCGTGCCTACCAAAAGGCGGCGGCAGCTTTCTATGCGATGGATTACCCGGACGCCAAGACACGATTTGCCCAGATCGCCCAGGACACCGAATCGCCGTGGCGTGAGACCGCCGATTATCTGGTCGCCCGCACGCTCATCCGCCAGGCGAGCCTCACCAAATCGGACAAGTCCGCCGAACCGTTTTATCAGGAGGCCGAAGAGCGTCTGCGTAAATTTGTCGGCGGCAGCGGCAAGTTCGCGGCGTCTGCCGGGCGGATGGACGGCTTGATCCAATATCGCCTGCACCCGAAAGACCGCGTCAGCCAACTTGCAAAAAAGCTCGCATTCCAGAGCGGCGATGAAAATTTCAAACAAGATGTCATCGATTATACGTGGCTGATGGACAAGTTTGAGCACGAAGCCATCATGGCCGACGAAAACCGCAAAGCCCAGGCCGAAGCGGCGAAAACCGGAACCGACGACCGAACGATCGAAGCAAAGGTCCTGGCGGCGGTCCGTCGAGTGTCTGCCGACGCCGTTTCGATCACGGTAAAAAATGGCGAAGTGACCATTTCCGGCATCGCGACAAAAGAGCAGGCCGCTGAAATAATTGCCGCCGCCACCGCGGCAAAGGCCAGCAAGGTCAACAATGAACTGGGCAAGACCGAGGACTCAAACGCCGAAAACGATCTCAGCAAGATCGAGTTTACACTCTATTCCGACGACTATGCACAAAATTGGATTATCGTTCTAAAGCCGGACGCCACCGATGACGAGGCTCTCGCCGCCGCCGAGCGTGCTGTCGGCAAGCCTTTGACCGAGGAGATGAAAAAACGTGTCCGCGATCAGCGACAGTCGGCCTACGTCGAGAGATTCAGCAAGGGACGGCAATCCGAGTACGAGGGCGGCTATAATGAGGGCGGCGAAAAACTGACGATGTCGCTGCTTCCGGACGTCTTGAAAAACGACGATCTTTCAAACTGGCTTTTCGTGTTTCAAATGAAACCGGAAGATTCCTACGCATACTCGCTTAAGCGGTATCACGAGACCAACTCTGACCTATGGTTGATGACAGCTCTGACCAAGGCCAACAAATCGTCCGACGATCTCAAATCGCTCCTCGACGCCGCCGACGGTGCCAACCGCACCGGACCCGGTTACCAGACGATCGTCTATCATGCCGCCCGCATCTATCTCGAACTCGGAAAAGATACCGAGGCTCGAAAGCTGATCGAACCGATGCTCGACGCCGGCAGCGACGTCCCGATCTCGGTTCGCAATCAGTTTATCGCTCTCCGGCTGCATCTCGCTCAGACGATCGAGGACTATTTGACCGATTCGCTGCGAAAGCCGTACGGGTTCGATTATAACGGTACGGCCGGTTCGGTCGACGAGATCATCGCCGAGCAGAAATCGTACTATGACCCCGAGAGTAACAAGGACGGCCGCGAGGCATACGACCGCGAGATCGAGAATAATTTCAAGACAGAGAGAATGTGGCAGGATCGTCTGATGTTCGACACCGGCACGGTCGGCGTTATGAACCAGAACTTTTCACAGTCGGTAATGCTCCAGGTCGAAAAGTCACCTGCTCTGCCCGACTATCTTCGTTCGCGGTTTGCGATCGCGATCTGGACGCGTGCATATCTGCTCGAAGATTGGCCCACGCTGCTCAAGATCACGCCTGAGATCGTCAAATACGAGCCGCAGTTTGCCGACGGACTGCAAACTGTGGTCGCGGCAAAAACGCCGGCGGCACAACGAAATGCGGCACTGTATTTTATCCTGAAAAATCCGCTCTTCAGCCCCTATCTGGAGGACGGAATGGGCAAAACGGACAATGAATTTGGGTCGTGGGACAGCAACGACTGGTGGTGTGCGTTGTATACAGGCGAAACGGACAGTTCGGAGACGACCGACTCGGATCAGCCGACCGTCGTCCAGCCAAAATTCCTGACCGCGGCCCAAAAGCAGGCCGCAACGGTCGAGAAAAACAAGATCGCCGAAACCGGCGATGCTCCCGCTCTGTTGGCAACGCGTGTGCTCGAGTGGGCCGCCCGCTCACCGTCTGACCCGCGGGTGCCCGAGTCGCTCTACATCGTCCACCAGGCAAACGGATGGACCAAGTACGGCTGCGGAAACAGCGAGGAACTGCAAAAGAAGGTCAGCGACCTGATGAACAAGACATATCCGCAGAGCGAGTGGACCCGCAAGCTTACCGAAGACGCTAATGAAAAGTAGCCCGCCGTGGGCTACTTTCCCTTGCTATCTTGCTCCGCCTTTGACTTGATAAGTTGGGCCTTGGCGTCTTTGCAGGTCTTGATGATCTCGGTCTTGTCTGTGTCTTTGTTCTGGTCGATGCTATCTTTGATCGACTGTTTGATCTTGTTGAATAACAGCGCTTTACCCGCCTTGACGATGAAATTATCATCCGGATTATTGGCCTCGGCGGTCAACATATCCATCACCTCGTCACACTCGGGAATGCCGATCTTTTCATCGCCGACAGTGGTGTCGACTGCTTTATCCGTCAACGTCTTGTTCGCTCCCGGCGTATTTGCCACCGGTTTCTTCTCCGAAAGCGGATTCAGCGAGCCGCAACCAAGCACGACGAACAAGAGAATTGCTCCGACCAATACCAAGATAAGTTTATTTTTCATAACGTTGATCCTTCACACTCACTTGCAATACGCGTGAGAGACGTGCGCCGTTCAGATCTTTTGCAGATTAGCATACTTTTCGATCAGTTTCTTTTGCCCATAACCCGAAAAGCTGACCGTCAATTTCGTATTATCACCCGAACCCTCGCGGCGAAGCACGAGGCCGCGGCCATATTTTTCGTGTTTGACGTGTGAACCCGGCACCAGTTGGCCGGGCACGGACGGCGGGGCCGGCAGATCCTTGGCCGCGGATGATGCGGCTTTCAGCTTGTCGATCGCAGACAATGTCGGCGAGCGGGGCGGTTCAGGCTTTGGCGGCTCGGGCCGGACGGGTGTCGAACCATCCTTTTTCTTAAAAAACTCAGCGATTGCGTCGGCACTGTTGTAGGTCTTGCCGGTGTACACGTTCTTTGGCTTTGGCGGCGGCGTCTCGCCGCGAAGTGCATTGATCGCCGCCTTCTGGGTGGTGCTGCGGGCGTATGAGAGCCAGGACGAACCCTGCGATAGATCGTCGATCATTTCGAGCGGCATTTCGTTCAGAAACTGCGACGGCTCGGCGGCGATCTCCTCGCCGTAGATGCGGCGGCGCATCGAGTGTGTCACGTACAGCACCTTTTCCGCCCGCGTGATGGCGACATACGCCAGACGCCGCTCCTCCTCCAGTTCCTTGGGGTCGTTGATCGACCGCGAATGGGGAAAAATGCCGTCCTCCAACCCAACCAGAAACACGACCGGAAACTCGAGCCCCTTGGCCGCGTGAACGGTCATCATCGTCACGCCGGCGTTGCGGTCGTATTTGTCCGTATCCGAGGTGAGTGCGGCGTGATCGATAAAATCGCGCAGCCCGTTCTCCTCCTGCTTGTCATAGTCGACGGCGGCGTTGACGAGTTCTTCTAAATTTTCGAGCCGAGCGGCCGATTCGTCCGTGTTTTCAGCTCGAAGGGCGTTTGCGTAAGCAGTGTCCTCGATCGCCGAGATGACGACATCCGATACGGCCCGGTCGGAACCGTTGGTCTCGCCGGTTTTTTTGATCAGGTTCTCGATCGCGTTTCTGAACGTCCGCATCGCGTCTTTTGCCCGCGGCGTGAGGCTGACTTCGGCGGCAAGATACGGATCGGTGATCTTGCCGATCGTCACCCACAGCGAATCGCCGTTCTTTTTGGCGTGACGCTGGAGTTCATCGAGACTCGTTTTGCCGAGGCCGCGGGCCGGGGTATTTATGACGCGAAGCAGAGCGATATCGTCGAACGGATTCATCGCCAGTTTAAGGTAGGCGATCACGTCCTTGACCTCCGCCCGCTCGTAGAACGAAAAGCCGCCGACAATGTTGTACTCGATCCGCATCCGCCGAAGCGATTCCTCAAACAAGCGCGATTGGGCGTTGGTGCGGTAAAGTATGGCGACACGCGCACCGGGCTCGCGGCGATGATGCTCCTCGATCTTGGCGGCGACAAAGCGGGCTTCGCCGTCGCCGTCGTACGCCTGAAAGTAATTGATCCGTTCACCGCCGAGGTTAGAGGTCCACAGCTTTTTCTTTTTTTGGTGAATATTGTTCGAGATTATCGCGTCGGCGGCATCGAGGATGGTTTGAGTCGAGCGATAATTCTGTTCGAGCAAGATGACCTTTGCGGTCGGAAAATGCTCTTCAAACCCTAGAATATTGCGAATATCCGCCTGCCTGAACCCGTAAATGCTCTGAGCGTCGTCGCCGACCACACAGATATTTTGCTGTTTCTCGGTCAGATAGCTGATCAACGCAAATTGCAGGGCGTTGGTGTCCTGATATTCATCGACGAGGATGTACTTATAGCGGTCGTTGTATTTTTCCCGCGTTTCGGACGATTTGCGGAGAAGCTTGACCGTCTTGATGAGCAGATCGTCAAAATCGAGGGCGTTCGCGGTATTCAGACGCTGGTCGTACATCTTAAATACCTTCGCGATCGCCGCTTTCTTATCGTCGCCGTGCTCGACCTTGGCGGCGAACAGTTCAACGTCCTCACCGCGGTTTTTGGCAGAGCTGATCGCGTTTCGCACCATGCGCGGGGCGATCTGCTTTTCGTCAAGGCCGAGGTCTTTGATGCACGCCTTGACGACCTTTTGTGAATCGTCGGTGTCGTATATGGTGAACGATTTGTTATAGCCTTCGTCAAGTTTCTCGATATCCTGACGCAGGATTCGCACGCAAAGGCTGTGAAATGTCGAGATCAGCGGCGCCGAATTACGCTTTTCGCCCTGCATCAGGTCATCGACACGTGCCCGCATTTCGCCGGCAGCCTTGTTGGTAAAGGTCACCGCCAAGATGTTGTGCGGAGCGATGCCCTTCTCGGCGATCAGATACGCGATCCGAACCGTAATAACGCGGGTCTTACCCGACCCGGCCCCGGCCAGTATCAGCAGCGGCCCCTCGGTACATTTGACCGCTTCGACCTGTTGAGGATTTAGAGACGAAAGTATTTCCATTGAGCCTTCTTGAACGTTCAATGTTAAGGCCTGCGGCGGCTTTCGTCAAAGAAGAATCCGCGTTGCGAACCTATCGCGACGATGCGTTTGAGTCGGAAACTCACACAACGTAACGATCTATTGATTTGGGGCTTCTCGGTGACCTTTTTACCGATCGACACCCTCGGAACCGATCTGTCCGGCCGGCAGGATATAGTGAACCCGATCGCCGCTCGGGTCGAGCCGATGTTCGTTATTGGACGAATCGTATGTTAGAGACAACGGCCTGTGCGATCGGATACGGCCACATTTCGATACTCATTAGTCGGGCTCGAACAGGAATAATACTAGTGCTTTCGAGACGCTTTTGGCGGTAATGCTGAATGAGACAATCGTAAATAATGTCTCTGGCAAAAGCGTTTTCGACTTGAAGAATAGTCCCCTCATCGGTCTGCTCAAGGTGAATGGAAATTGTTCGCTCCGGTTTCGCAATCGCTTTCACGTAGTGTGGATTCGTTACGTTTACATCATCAAATTCGACAAAAAGTTCTTCGCCGGGAAGAATATTGACGAATCCGTCTGCGACGTACGGCCCTTTTGGAAACTCCAATTCGAAATATTCATTTTTACTGAGCTTCAAACGTATCTTAGTCGCCGGCCGGCAAGTGACCCGCTGGCACACGGCTTCGCGGGCTTGATCAGCCGTTTGCTGCTGTTGCCCGTTTGCGGCGAGGCCCATCGAAAAGAGAATGACGAGAAAAGCGATCAGGATTTTGAAGTTCATTGTAGTTACTCCGAAAGAAAGCGTCGAACTCGTTGATCGATCGGGTCTGCCTCGCTCGGCTCAGGCAACTCTAACGCGGTGGCGAAAGAGGAGGTCTTGAAAGTCAGCATTATTAAGTGTTATTGAAAAATTTAACCGCAGATGACGCGGATTACGCAGATCTATGGACCTTATCTAAGAATGAATCTGCTAGATCCGTCATATCTGCGTCATCTGCGGTAAAAAAAACGTCAATTCCTTTAACCTACAAATTTTCATCAATATTCAAATCGGATTACGCACTAGGAATCTTTCCCTCGTGATTGGGTCTTCTTTGCGATCTCTGCGTCCGCCTCAGCGATCTCCGCGTTGAAGTTACGTTGAATAGCATTCGAGACTAATTTAACGCGGAGTCCGGAGAGCGAGACGCGGAGTTCGCTGAGGATCCCGCGAAACTGTGATCTTCTTTACAAAATTTCTCTCATGCGTAATCTGGGTGCAAAGCGGAATAACCGGAGGAAAAACCACTTTGGCAGGGGATCGGTCACCTGCTATTTGATCAGTGACTGTATTTCCTTAAATTTTTCGTGCCGCGAGTCGCCCAGTAGTTCGAACAGGGCGATTTCGATCGATGACGGGACGACGCCGCTGGTTTGCATTTTGGCGAGGCCGGCACGCTTGTCGCGTTCGAAGCGGGAGCGGACGCAATCGGTCAGCAGATGCACCTGAAAGCCGCGGTGCAGCAGGTCGTGGGCCGTCTGGCTGACGCAGATGTGCGTCTCGAGCCCGCAGAGGGCGACCTGCGAGACCCCCAGATCCTCAAGCCGCAAAACGAGCTCGTCGGACCCGCACGCACTGAACGAAGTCTTTTCGAAAACCTCGAAATCGTCGGGCAGAGCACACATTATCTCCTCAGCGGTACGGCCGAGCCCTTTCGGGTATTGTTCGGTAATGAACACGGGCAGGTCCAGGGCTTGAAACCCCCAGATCGCCGTCAAGGCCCGGGCCGCGAGCACCGTAAAATCGGGCACAACGTGGCGAAACGCTTCCTGAATATCGACAACGATCAGGGCGGACTTAGCGGGATTTAATACGTTTTTGTGGATCATTTTTCGCCTGCCTCAACCGTTATTTGCCGGCCGACCTCATATCATTAGCGATGTCGTTAGCCATGTCATTAGCCGCTTTCTTTTTTGCCAACCGTGCCTCTTTTTCCCGCATTTCTTTTTTGTACGTCTTAAAGAAATAGTAGACTGCGATGAAACAAACGATCAGGATGATGACCATCATCCCCGCAATAAAATAGATCTCAGCGGAGTCGGTACCGAACATACTTTTAGTTTAGGGGCAGAGCGGAGGAGTTTCAAGTCGAAATACGACCAAAGCGGGCACGCGTTTATCAGCCAAGATCGTCGTCAGACAACGTGATGTCGATATAATCGAGCAATCGGTCGCGATACATCTGCGGCAGGGTTCGTACTTTTTTGCTGCGGTTCGTGATGACGTGCATCGTCTCGCCCTCGGCAAGCAGTGTGTCGTCCGACCGCCGATACACCTCATAAAAAAATCGTAGTGAACGGCTTCGCAACTGGGTCACCCGCGTGCGGATCGTCAGGACGTCGTCATAAAACGCAGGGGATTTGTAGCGGATATAGCATTCGCCGACGACCATCAGGGCGTCCGACTCTTCTTCCATTTTCAGGTAGGAAAAACCGATGGCACGGAATAGGTCGGTGCGGGCGGCCTCAAACCAGACGAGGTAGTTTGAGTGGTGCACGATACCCATCCGATCGGTCTCGGCGTAGCGAACGCGAATATCGGTTTCATGCCAGCCGTCCATAATCGTGTCCAACAAACTTCAGTTTGTTGATCCTGCGATGCCACCCAACAGCGTTGCGTGAATGGTTCAACGCTGTCACACCTCTCGTCAAAGTTCGACAAACTGAAGTTTGTCGGACGTTTGAAAACTGGCTGGGAGACAGGGATTCGAACCCCGATAGGCAGATCCAGAGACTGCAGTCCTACCATTAGACGATCTCCCAGCGTTGATAATAATTTACGTTCCCCGACGCTGGGTTGTCAACTCTCATTGCGATTCCCTGTCCTGTTAGGCAAAATAGAAGTTTATGCCGCCGCTCGATAAAGATATATTGAATAACCGCCAGGCTTACTTCGAGTACTACATACTCGATAAGTTCGAGGCCGGTGCGGCACTCGTCGGCACCGAGGTCAAGAGCATCATGCTCGGCCGCATCCAACTAAAAGAGGCGTTTGTCCAGATCAAGGGCGGCGAGGTCTGGCTCGTAAACTCACATATTTCGCACTACTCGCACGGCAATATCAACAATCACGACGTGCTCCGCGAGCGAAAATTACTACTCCACCGCCGCGAGATCGAAAAGCTCGAGAAAGAGACCACCATTAAGGGCATGACGCTCGTCATCACGCGCATCTATTGGAAGAACGGACGGATAAAATTTGAGATCGGCGTCGCTAAGGGCAAGAAGCTGTACGACAAACGCGAGACGGAAATGAAGAAAACGATCGACAAAGAAACGCGTGCTCAGTTGAAAGAAAACCTGAGATAAGTTATAGATATTACAAGGCTTTTTGCAAGCATAACGAAAATTTATAGAGGTGCGAATGAAGTTTCACGGAATTACCGCAAAATTTACCGAAGCAAACGTAGATGCTTTGGCTGTGGCCGTATTTAAGGGCGAAAAACCGTCCGACGGCGAACTGAAGGATCTTGACGCATTGACGGGTGGCCTGATCGCGTCTGTCATCAAGACGGAAAATTTTAAGGGCGAAAAGGGTGACACCGCACTTTTACGGTTTGCTCCGACGGGCGCGGTCAGATCCGGCCGTCTGCTGCTGATCGGTGTGGGCGGACAGGCGGAGTACAAAGAGGCCGATGTCGCCGGCGTCGCCGGCACTGCCACCCGCTTTTTGCGCTCGCGTAATGTTAAGAGCATAGCACTTGCCCCCCGGTGCGACGGCGATGCGGTCGAGGTAGCTCAGGCGGCGGCTCAGGGGTTTGTGACCAGCCAATTTGACATTGATAAATACAAGACAAAAGACAAGAACGAAAAGGCCGTCACCGCGTTTACGGTCTTCGTCGACGGGGCAAAGCCGGCTGACCTCAAAAATGGCCTGACCCGCGGCCAGGCGATCGGCGAATCGATGAATTTCACCCGTGACCTCGCCAATGAACCGCCCAACATCCTCCATCCGACCGAGATGGCCAAACGGGCACAGGCGATGGCAAAAGAGGTTGGCATCAAGTGTGAGATCCTCGACGAAGCCAAGATGACCAAACTCGGCATGGGTTCGCTCATGAGCGTCTCTATCGGTTCTGAGCAGCCGGCCAAGATGATCGTCCTGACCTATTCACCTGAGAAGAGTACCGCGAAAAAAGGCGAACTATTGGCTCTGGTCGGAAAAGGCATCACGTTTGACACGGGCGGTATCTCACTCAAACCCGGCGAAGGTATGGATGCGATGAAGTACGATATGTCCGGCGGAGCGACGGTTCTGGGAACGAT
>JAYVUD010000290.1:0-5648 GCA_043788335.1 Chloracidobacterium sp.
TTTGATGCCGGCCCCGACATAGGTCACCGAAATGGCCTTGACGCATTTGGCCTCATCATAGAGTATTTGGGCCGTTTCGCCTTCGGCAATAACGTAAAAATCCTGCTCATCCGACGACTCTTTCGGCTTCCCGAGCTTATTGCGGGCGTCGGTCGCGAGAGTACCCATCGTCACGCCCTTGTAGCCCTCGTACAGGGGTTTGGACGTCGGGGGAACCGGCGTCCGCTGCGGCACCGCCGCGGCAGAGGCGACAGCCGTTGTTGCCTGTTGAGATCGGTCGACGAACAGGATCATCGACAAAAATACGGGAGCGAACAAAATACTAACTAAAACCCTGAATTTCATAGTGCCTCCTAAAATGTGGCAGTAGATACAGGAAACCGATGTCCGGCCATCAAGATAACGTAAACCGGACCGCAAAAACGATGTGATGATCGGTTTGATCAAAACGCCGAATGCGCCGGATGTCGGAATCCTGAGCCTTATCTTCTCTCTTTACGATCAAAGATTATGTGATGCGAATCACAGATCGAAGAAATTTCGCAAAAAAAAAATAAATTGTATGGGTCATCGACCGCTGAATGCGCGTCGAGAGCGATCATCTGGGGGCAAGTTTATGCAGAGTGATGATCACGGCGGCGTCTTTTCCGCTGGTCCTGGTGTATGAGGCCCAATATCCGTCTTTCGGAAAACTCACCATCTTGGAGATCATCCCATCGGCGTCTTTTTTGACGTCGACGCCGACGACATCCTTTGCATTCGGGACGCTTTTTAGATCGCCGGTAAAGTTTATCGACATCGATTTGACGGTCTCGTCATACTCGTAGGATATCTGGACCGATTCGGTTGGGGAAATGAGGTAAAAGTCGCCGCCCTTGGTCTTTTGCGTCGGAGCCCCGAGCTTTTCGACAACCTGTGCGACCGGAGCGCGAAGCAAAACGCCGCGGTATGAGCTGTAAAGTGCCGCCGGATCGGGAGAACTCGGGGTCGGGGACGGCGTCGGGGTAGAGTTTGCCTGCAAGCCAGGCTCAAGCCGTGAATGGTCGTCAGCCGCGACGCGAACGGAATACGCCGCGGCAGATATCATACAGAGACATACAAGTGCGCCAAAAAACTTCATTTTCTCGTCTTCCTCCAAACCGTTCTGACGCCCCGCTACCGATGGCGCCGTCTACGCAAACATTAGATTTGCCGAATTATATCGTTGTTCGAAAACCCGTGCAATCCCCGAAAAGCATAAGATGCACCTGCCCGATCGATGTGCGCTCGTTCTACGCTCCAATATTTACCGTGACAGACCCGGAAGCTCCTGCCGCCCGGTATGCCGGCAGCGGTTCGTCCGCGGGGCCATCGAGGGCGTTTCCGGTTGCAACATCAAACGTCGACCCGTGCTTTGGGCAGACAAATTCTTTCTTTACACTGTCGTAGTCGACGATACCGTTTTTGTGGGTGCATCGTGCCGAATACGCAACAAATGTGAGCTCGCCGGTTCGAACAATGATTATCTTGCCGACCGACGAATCAACGACCGTGGCTCCGCCGACCTTTCCGAGCGGGCTTTGGTCGTCGATCGTGACGACGAGCTGCTCAAACGGTTTACCAAACACACTCGCCGCACCGGATAGTGTCAGAGCCAATCCGCCGGCAACCAGTGCCGCTCTCACCAAGAATTCCCGACGCCCGGGACAATCCACGGGATCATTACGATCTTTCACTAATTACGTTCCTCCAGTTTCGCTCTGTCTTCGTCGTGTTTGATGCAAGCAGACGAGTAGACGATCGCCAAAAAAGGCGGGATCGGGAGTTATCGCATTGAGTTGATGATCGCGCCGCCAAAGTATACGTAGAACGTGCACAATATAGTTTCACCCATGAGGACCGCGGCGATGAATTTCCAATAGTTCATCATTGTCGTGCCGGCCAGATAGCAGACGAGATCGGTTGGCACGAGCGGGAAAAACGCCCACAGAGCAACAAAAGCGAAGCCGGTCGGGTGCTCGAGCCTCGCTTTTATCTTATGCGAGAGGTCGGGTTTGTGGTCCTCGAAGTAGTCGAGAAAACC
Organism: Chloracidobacterium sp.; assembly: GCA_043788335.1. Taxonomy (GTDB): domain Bacteria; phylum Acidobacteriota; class Blastocatellia; order Pyrinomonadales; family Pyrinomonadaceae; genus OLB17. Next base: position 2,063 of record JAYVUD010000290.1, read on the forward strand.
GAGATATTCTGAAAAGAGGTAGATCATGCTCGACGAGATCACGATGCCCGTCATAGAGACCGCCATAACCACGAGCGGCTGAGACGGAAAGAGGATCGTGCCGGCGATCACGAGTGGCGTGCTCGGCAGCAACGTAAATCCGCGGAGTGCCGACATGAGCAGATAGACGAGCCAGATCGCACCCCCGAACCGCAGCATAAAAGCCGCGATATTTTCAGCGGTAAATGCCTGTGGATACAGGAGATAGCTGCCGACGCTCGCCAGGATCACAGAGATCCAGATCACAAGCATCAACATTCGTAGTAAAAAGCTGGCTTTCCTGACCTTTGCACGCATCGTTGCGAACTTAAACGAAAAAGCCGCGAGTTAAGTTCTCACGGCCGTTTTCGAACTACAAATACGGGTCACATCTATCTGATCGATACCGTGAGCTTGTAACTCGCGTTACCGCGAGTGCCGCCCACGATGATCTTATAGTCGCCCTTGGCGGGAAGCGTGCCACTATACGACATCGCGTCATCGCCTGCTCCGGCTCCGGTAAGATAGCCGCCGCTCGGATCTTCGATTTGAAAGACCGCATTCTTTTCGAGCGAGGTGATCTTGACCCACATCGTCTGTCCCGCTCTTGCTCCGAGAATGTAGGTGTCCTCGTCGCCCCGGACGACACTGTTCGACACAGTCGTGGAGTGTGTCCCCTTGGCAAATCGGAGGCGTTCGGTGACGCCGTCTGCGAATGTTGCAACGGAAAAGCTCAATACCGAAAATGACAAACAAAGAGTGATAAGTATTCTTACTTTCATAGTTGATTTTTTTGTTCACCAAATCTTCCACCACGGTTTTGTTTCTTTGTAGAAATTGACCTCGTCGGTGTCAGTCCAATTCGTTGATTCCTCCCTACTTAGGGCTATCGGATGGAGTGGGTCCATAACCGAGCCGTCTTGTGGGTCGAAAAGAAAATAGCCGGTCTTTCTGCAGATGACATCAACGTATTCCAATATGCGGCTCATAAACTCTTCGTTCATTCCAAATCCGAAACTGATCCCGACATGATCGTTAGAAATGATGAATTGAACGTAGTGCTCCTCACTTTCCGCAGTGTTGACTTCGAGATACGGCACGCTCTCTCTTGCCTGTTCCGTCGAAATCGACCTTAACTTTGCGATCGCATCGAAGTCAAGCTCGAAAAGCTCCAAACGTGGATCGAAAGCGACCAGGGTTTCGGCCACCATTAGCATATTTTTTCGATCCGTATCGGAAGGATTTGGGGCTTCAGACTCGTCTTCGGCGCTTATGACCGACTCAGCCTCGTTAAAATCCGGATATCCGAGGATCGATTTGTAGCAATACAGGTCGTAACTCATGTTTCTCGGATCCTATAAGACTCGAGACCGCTTATTCGGTGGGCAACTCAATGAGTTTTCTCGCCACATCGCGCGCAATCTCAAGCGTTTCAGCAATAGTTCTTCCTTGGGCGACAAGACCCTGTATGTCTTCTGAAGTCGCGAGGTAGAATCCCTCGGGAAGTTCTTCGATCTGAATGTTAACTAACTTTTCCAGATCGAAATACTACGCCGCCTTTGTCATGGTGTCTACCTCTTTTCTCCAACGCAGTACCGGTTTTCTCGCCGCACTCGCCTCGTCGAGGCGTCCGATGCGGGTCGTATGCGGGGCGTCGATCACCAACTGCGGATCCTCGTTGACCTCGCGGTCGATGTCCAGCATCGCGTCGATAAAAGCGTCGAGATCGGAGCGGCCGACGGATTCGGTCGGTTCGATGAGCATCGCACCGTCGACCACCAACGGGAAGTAGACGGTCATCGGATGGAAACCGTAATCGATCAGACGCTTGGCGATGTCGAGCGTGGCAACGCCGTGCTGATGTTGATTTTTGTGCGAGAATATCGCCTCGTGCATACAGTCGGCTTCGTATGGCTCGTCGTAGGTGCCGGCGAGCTTTTTCCAGACATATCGTGCATTGAGCACTGCGGCCTCGGTCGCTTCCTTAAGGCCGTCGGCACCGTGGGTATAGATATATGCGAGTGCCCGCACCATCATCCCGAAATTGCCGTAAAATGCCTTGACGCGGCCGATTGAGAGCGGGTAATCAAAATTGAGCGTATAGGTTTCGCCGTTCTTTTCGACCCGAGGCGTCGGCAAAAACGGGGCGAGCTCGGCCGTACAGCACGACGGGCCGCAACCCGGTCCGCCGCCGCCGTGGGGCGTCGAAAATGTTTTGTGTAAATTGAGATGTATGACGTCAACACCAAAATCACCGGGGCGTGCAACGCCGACCAGGGCGTTCATATTTGCCCCGTCCATATAGACGAGACCGCCCGCCGCGTGGATCATCTCACAGATCACCTTGATGTTCTTTTCGAAAATGCCGACCGTATTTGGGTTGGTGAGCATCAGCCCGGCAACACCGCCTTCGTCGCAAAGTTGCTGGAGATGGACGAGATCGGTCAGGCCCTCGGGGGTCGAATGGATCGTCTTGACGGTAAATCCGGCCATCGCCGCCGACGCCGGATTGGTACCGTGAGCCGAGTCGGGAATGAGCATCACGCGGCGGTCCTTGGACGCCTCGCCGTCACGATGGTCGAGAAACGCACGGATGAGCATCACGCCCGTCATTTCGCCCTGAGCACCTGCAGCAGGCTGCAGCGAGATGCCCGGCAGGCCCGTGATCTCGGCGAGATCCTCCTGAAGTTTGTAGATCAGCTCCAACGCTCCCTGCGTGTCTGCCTCAGGTGCCAGCGGGTGCAGGCCGGCAAAACCGTCGAGACGGCAGACCTTTTCATTAAGCCGCGAATTGTACTTCATCGTACACGAACCGAGCGGGTACATACCGAGATCGATCGAATAATTCCAGGTCGAAATTCGTGTAAAATGCCGAACCACGTCGACCTCAGACACCTCGGGCACGCCCTCGAGGCCATCCGTGCGGCGAAGTTCTGCCGGCAGGAGATCGTCGAGGCTCGTTTCCTCGACGTCGAGTTTCGGCAGCCTATAGCCGACCCGGCCAATATGCGATCGTTCAAAAATAAGTGCTTCGTTCTGTGACGGGTGCTGTGTAACTTTTTTGATAGTCATTGTGTAAACGGATGCCTCTCTAACAAAATTTCTTCTTCTCTTATCGCCAGGATCAGCGGTCGATTCAGATCGACCAATTCGATGGTCGCGCTTCCAGTGTCGGTCTTGCCGTGTATTTCAACACCCTTCCACTCGAAATGATCTACCCATCTTTCCTTACGCGGATTGAAGATCCTGATCGCTTTTCTAGTCTTATCATCGACAACAAATTCTCTGGCCCCTTTCTTTAGCGAACAAGACACGCAAGCCAGTGCAAGATTGTCCGCAGTGGTCGTGCCGCCCGATGCGAGCGGAATCACGTGATCAACATGAAACGTCGCCTCTTGTCCTTTTTGCGAAAGCTGGCAATATTCGCAATGGTTTGCCGCCCGCCGAATGACCAACTTTCGCAAAAACAGCGGAATATGGCTCATCCTCTGATCACCCGGATGGCCCTTTCCGAACGCAGTCGCATTAGCGACAACATCTCGGCCAGTTCGACCAAGCCGTCTGCTTC
>JAYVUD010000291.1:0-3462 GCA_043788335.1 Chloracidobacterium sp.
TGCCCGTCCGGTTCCTTCAAATTTTGAGGATTTATGTATTCGTAAAGCAAAAAGGTGTTGTTTAGATTTGTTTCAACTATATAGTCATAGCCATCTAGCACTCCACCATCCCTAACACCTGATAACGAAAGTAGCCCCGCGGCTTTGAGCCTCTCCCAAGTCGCTTCCCAGCCCGAAACCGGCGGACCCAGTGTCTCCCCTGAAAGTGGGGGTTCGACGTCCGATGAACACAGCCCTAACGGAAAGTGTTTTGCTTGCCATTGGCCCGAAGACCGGGAAAAGACAAGCAGATCATACCCTAACCTCGAGCCAACATGCATCCGCACTTCTATGTCGTCTGTGGGTAAGACGGTTTCGCGAAGTTTCGAAAGGTTGGACTTCAACGCGGAACCGTCGACTCCGGAAATATACTTAAAATCAGGCGGTATGATCACCCGCAATTCGGCTTTCGTTGGCTGAGGCGTGGCAGGAACCGCCGAGCGGTTTGACGACGTCTCGCATGAGCAGAAGAGCAGTATGACGACTAAATACTTTCTTAAGTTCATCATACACCTACTAGATGGGCCGGTTTCTTCTAATCCGAAATATCTGCCCCCAACTACTATTCGGAATGCTCAGGGCGATGGGTTTGAAGGATGGCAAAGTCGATCATGTCCAATCCTGAACATTTAATCCGCGCACCCTCTCAAAATCCACAAGATTTCGCGTAACCAGGATCGCGTCGTTTGCAAGGGCAATTGCGGCGATCTTGAGGTCCATCGTGCCGACTCGGATCTTTTTGGATTTCAAATCCTTGAAGACTGCCAAGGCTTTTTCATCGAATGGAAGAACATTGATCTTACGAAAATTTTCGAGAAATTGGTTGAGCCGCTTATACGCAATAAGTTGTTGATCCATATTCTTGGATTTCGACAGATAGGCCATCCATCCTCGCATCTGCTCTTCGTAGGTGATGATGGTCGTCGAAATATCCTCAGAATCGAAATGCGCGAGATTTGCCCTCAACAACGACTCACGGTGTTTCTCTCTCTCAAAGATACTAAGTCAATCAGTGTCGAGAATGATCATTGCTCGTCGTCTTTATCGTGATCCTCGTTTTCGGCCAAACGATACTCCCGCCCAAGTCGCATTGCCTCGTCATAGGCCTTATCATCGGTAAAAGTTCCCGCGATCTGGTCCCACCATGGCTGGTCGGCGGAATTTTTCTTTTCCAGCTTATTTACCTTTGTTTTTAGTAATCCTATCTCAGCGTCCAAGGCTTTGATCTTGATTTCCATTTCAGTTGTTGACATAGCGATACCTCGTTTGTGGATTATACACCGCTTTTGTCATTTCAGAACCGCTTTCAGGGCCTGCCCCGTGTACGATCCTTTTGGCGCCACGCGCATGCGGCGGATTTTTGGGCACGTAAGTCCATTTCAATGTCCTCGTCGGCGTCACGGGCGTGCTCCGGAGCGTTCCGTTTCGTGCCGCCAAACGGAACCGCGTACCTTTTGCGTGTGCGAAGCTTAGAGCCACAATCGTGCCATCGGCGAGAAGTTATAGGCGAAGTGGAACGATCTCTCCGTCCTTTGTCCCACGAATACTTAAAGTGGGACAAAAGGTGGGACAAGTTAAAGCATTGTGTTTATTATCATAAACGCGTTTTGTCCCACTGTCCCACGGTTTTTTCAAATTGACACTCGACGCCCCCGCGGGACAAGCCGCGGGACAGGGAAACTATTGATACAATTGAGTTTAACCCCATTTGTCCCGCTGTCCCGACGTTTTTTTTATTTCACGTCTGTCCCGGCCGGCCTTGTCACTTTCGCGGCTAGTCCTGAATAGGGTTTACGAAACGTAACGACATTCTTGTTTTCAAAGATCCAGCTTCTATTTTAATTGTATCAGATGTGTCAAGGGCAGGTGATAGTTGCGACATTGCAACGCTTCCCGATGGCGGGTCTAATCAAGATTGGGACGGAGCGGGTCATTAAGCCCGCGTAGCGGGTGACACCCTCTGTCGCAGGGCGTATTCGCATCGTCGGGAGACACTATGTAGGGGTCGTGAGGGACTTTGCGGGCGTCGTGGGCGACTTTTTGCCTGTCGGATACGTGTATTACCGAATCGAGCGGAATGTTACGTCTGTCGGAAGCGATTTGCAAGCTGTCGGATGGAACTTTCGGACGGTCGGAGAGACTTTGCGGCTGTCGGGCGGATATTAGTCGCTGAAAGGGACAAATGTAATAGCGTCGGGAGTATCCCGACGATCATGACCAACGAGATAATCAAGTCCCTGAAAGGGACACATAACGACGCCGTCGATTCGTCCCTTGTAGGGACGAGATCGTTGTTTTGATCCGCTCGTCGGGTGTTGCCCGACGTCATTGAATGTGTCCCTTTCAGGGACAAGACAGCGATCGCCGAACTTACTTCAAAACCGCCTTCAACGCCTGCCCCGTATACGACTTTTTGACCTTCGCGACCTCTTCGGGGGTGCCTTGGGCGACGATGCGGCCGCCGCCGGAGCCGCCTTCGGGGCCGAGGTCGATGACGTAGTCGGCGGATTTGATGACGTCGAGGTTGTGCTCGATGACGATGACGGTGTTGCCGGTATCGACGAGCTTTTGCAAAACCTCGAGCAGTTTGTGGACGTCGGCAAAGTGGAGGCCGGTCGTCGGTTCGTCGAGGATGTAGATGGTCTTGCCGGTCGCACGTTTCGACAGCTCTTTGGCAAGTTTGATGCGTTGGGCCTCGCCGCCCGAGAGCGTGGTCGACGACTGGCCGATCTTGATGTAGCCGAGGCCGACGTCGAGCAGCGTTTCGAGAATTTTGCGAATCGCGGGGATGTTTTCGAGCAGCGGCAGCGCGTCCTCGATGGTCGTGTCGAGCAGATCGGCGATCGAGAGTCCCTTGAACCTTACGGCGAGCGTTTCGCGATTGTACCGGTGCCCGCGGCAGACGTCGCAGGTGACGTAGACGTCGGGCAGGAAATTCATTTCGATCCGCTTCATCCCGTCACCCTCGCACGCCTCGCAGCGGCCGCCTTTGACGTTGAATGAAAAGCGGCCCGCCTTGTAGCCGCGGGTGCGCGATTCGGGCAGCATCGCGTACAGATCGCGAAGCGGTGTGAATAGCCCCGTGAATGTCGCCGGATTGGATCGCGGCGTGCGGCCGATCGGCTTTTGATCGATCTCGATGATCTTGTCGACCAGATCGAGACCCTCGATCGAGTCGTGCTCGAGCGGTTCGACCGCCGACTTATATACGTGTTTATAGAGTGCCGGATAGAGAATATCTTCGACCAAGGTGGATTTGCCCGAGCCCGAGACGCCCGTCACGACCGTCAGCAACCCGAGCGGAAATTCGGCGTCGATGTTTTTGAGATTGTAGGCACGGGCGCCCTTGACCTTGATGCGTTTGCCGTTCGGCAAACGCCGCACATCGGGAACGGCGATTTTCAATTCGCCGGTCATGTATCT
>JAYVUD010000292.1:0-6128 GCA_043788335.1 Chloracidobacterium sp.
GCATCGGCCGCTACCGTATTCAGCGTTTCATCCAGCAATCAATTGCTGCGTTTTGATTCGTCCGCACCGGCAACCGTAACGACGGTCTCTGCCATTACAGGCCTGCAAGCCGGCGAAAATGTGCTCGGCATAAATTTTCGCCCGGTCAATGGTCTCTTATATGCTTTAGGCAGTTCAAGTCGGCTCTACACCGTCAATACGACGACCTGCGTCGCGACGCAGGTCGGCATCGCCGGAGCGTTTACGCTCGTCGGAACTGTATTCGGTTTTGATTTCAATCCGGTGGCGGACAGGATCAGGGTCGTCTCAAACACAGGGCAAAATATCCGGCTAAATCCGATCGACGGCACTCTGGCGGGAACCGACACGGCTCTGAATCCCGGCGTACCCGGAGTGACCGCTGCGGCCTATAACAACAACTTTGCCGGAGCCACAACGACCACCCTATTTACTATCGATACCACGTCGGACACCATTAATATACAGGGCGGCGTTAATGGGTCGCCATCTCCAAATACCGGAACGCAGAATCAGACATTTGCTCTCGGTTTTGACGCGACCTCGACAAATGGATTTGATATTTCCGGGTCAAATGGCACGGCTCTCGCGGCACTCCAGGTGACCGGCGAGACCACTTCAAAACTTTTCCGGATGAATCTTTTTACCGGCACCACGACAGTTGTTGGGGCGATCGGCGTTGCTTTGCCAGTCCATGGCCTCGCTATCGCGCCCGGATCCGCGGCAAGCACGACCGTTGATTTTGACGGTGATTTTAAGACCGACTATGCCAACTTCCGACCGTCCAACAATGGGTGGTACATTAACCGAAGCTCCACTAATACCGTCACGGCGACTGGTTTTGGCCTCGCGCAGAGCGATTATCTCACGCCCGCCGATTTCGATGGCGACGGCAAGACAGACATTGCGGTCTGGCGTTCGACCAACGGTTTCTTTTACGTTTTGCGCAGTACCGACGGTACAGTTCAATACTACCAATTTGGACAACCGGGTGATGAACCGATCGCGAGAGATTACGACGGAGATGGAAAGGCAGATTTTGCCGTCATCCGGCGCAGTGGAGGCTACGCTGTATGGTATATCCAAAATAGTGCCACAAATACGTTTCGGGCGGCTCAGTTCGGCCTCTCGACTGATTTTGCTGCCCCCGGAGATTACGATGGCGACGGAAAATTTGATCTTGGCGTCAGACGCGGGACTGGTAGCCAGCCTGCGACATTCTACGTCCAGCGTAGCCGTGACGGATTTCAGGCTGTCCAATTTGGCATCGGCAGCGACCTCATCGTTCCCGGCGATTATGATGGCGACGGAAAGACCGACTTTACGGCTCTTCGTCAGGGAAGCAATTTCACGTGGTTCATCCTTCAGAGCTCCGGCGGCCTGATCAACCCGAGCCTCGGATTTAGCCCACAGTACGCTACCCAGGGCGACTACGACGGCGACGGAAAGACGGATATATCTGTCTGGGATCCGGACACCGCGACCTACACCGTTGTTCGAAGTTCAACCGGAGCCACATCGACATTCGCATTTGGACAAAATGGCGATTTTCCGGTGGCCGCATTTGACACACATTAATTCCGCTCGTGTCCAGACGCCTCGATCGACGAGCGTCTGACCACCGCCGAAATAGGAGAAGTATATGAATTTAGTTTTGAAAAAGATCGCTAATAGCGTCGGCATACTGTCGCTGCTACTCTCGATGAGCGTCGTACCGGCGTTTTCATCGAGCCACTCCGAGGCACCGCTTATCAGCATGGACCGATTTGCTGATAACACAGATACTTACGCTTTCAGGAGCGTCGAACCCGGTCGGGCTGGGTACGTCACCTTGATCGCTAACTACATTCCATTTCAGGAGCCGTCCGGCGGCCCGCAGTATTATCGTTTTGACGATACCGTCCTGTATGAGATCAAGATCGACAATAACGGAGACGGACTGGAGGACGTCACGTATCAGTTTCAATTTACGACCAAGATCGTCAATGGCGAAAGTATTCTGGGAATGGGAGCCGTCAACGAAAACGGCGTGATCTCGAATCTCACGGATCCAGACTATAACATGCCGCAGACCTATACGGTTCGCCGTGTCGACCGTACGGGCGGCCGTCTGGGCCGCACGATTGCGGCCGGACTTCGAACTCCGCCGTCCAACATGGGTCCGCGCGCGACGCCCAATTACGAGGCAAATCTCGGCCAACCGGCGGTCTATCCCTTGCCTGGTGGCGGCAAAGTTTTCGCCGGTCAACGCGATGAGTACTTTTACATCGATGTCGGCGGCGTTTTTGACACTCTAAATCTTCGATCCATCGGTGCCAGCGGCGGGGTCGATACCACGCAGGGTTACAATGTCAGCACGATCGCGATCGAGGTTCCGATACAGGAACTTACCTCGTCGAGAGCCGTCCCGGCCAGTGCGACGTCATCGGACGCCGTGGTCGGTGTCTGGGCGACCGCCAGTCGCCGTTCGAGCCGTGTCATCAGTGATGACGGTTCGCGGAGCAATACGGGCGGATGGGTTCAGATCTCTCGATTGGGCAACCCGTTGGTCAACGAGGTTGTTATTCCGCTTCGTCTAAAGGATGCTTTCAATTCGCTCTCGCCGGTAAATGATGCGGTTGCCGCACCGTACATTCTCGATCCCGAGCTCGCACGCGATATGGCTCTGGTTTACGGTATTGCTATTCCGCCCCCGCCGCGAAATGATCTTGTGTCCATTTTCGCGACCGGAATTCCGGTGAATGCCGTGACCGGGCCAAATTACACGACGTTTCTCTCCGATGGTTCTCCGCACGAGTATCTTAGGCTAAACGTCGCCATCCCAATAACGCCGATCGGCAGCCAGAGCAGGCTCGGCTTGCTCGGTGGAGACGTAGCCGGATTTCCGAATGGCCGGCGTGTTTTTGACGACGTCACCGATATCGCACTCCGGGCGATGGCCGGTGGCACGCCTTTCACACCTGCTACCAACGTCTCGCCGAACAATGCTCTTGGCGATGGCGTTAGCTTTAATCCCGAGGGGCCGCTCCTGACCAGATTTCCGTACCTGTTGCCGCCAAACGCCGGTAATATGCCGCGGACGTCAAATCAGCAGTTCGCAGGCCAGCCCGTGCGCGATATGAACAGCCCTCCGATCGTCGACGAAAACGGTAAATTCAAGTAGCCCTTAGTTTAACTAGCCGTCGCTCCGGAGCCACGTACTTCGGAGCGACGCATAAAACGGTGACGACTATGAAAAATTTATTATATATCGCTATTTTGGTCGCGGCCTCCCTCATGGGTTCGTCCTGCGGCATATCCGCAGGTGCCGACGCGGTTGCCACAGGGGCTATCCCGATCGCGGCCGCTCCGTCCGCGAATTCATCTGATCCGATCGACCGCAAGATCGCCGATGCTTTAGCCCAGCTTGGCGCGACACCGGATTCGGCCAAAATTCACCTCTTGCTCGCGTCGCTTTACATACGTAAGGCTCGTTCGACCGGTGACTTTAGCTTGAACGCGATCGCCGAACAGGCAGTTTCAAAAGCCCTTGCCCTCGCACCGGACGACGCATCGGCACTTAAGCTGCAGGCGTCGCTCCATCTGACGTACCATCGCTTCGACCAGGCTCTCGCTGCCGGAGAAGCTCTCCAAAAAGGCCATCCTGACGACGCGTTCGTATACGGCGTGCTCGCCGATGCAAACGCCGAACTCGGCTATTACGCCGCCGCCGTCAAATCAGCCCATCAGATGATCGACCTTAAGCCGAATACCGCATCTTACGCCCGTGTCGCCCATTTGCGATCTTTGTACGGTGATAAGAAAGGAGCGATCGAGATGTTTACGCTCGCCGCGCGTACCGCCGACCCGGACGACAAGGAAGCGCAAAGCTGGTGTCTGACCCAGCTGGCCGACGAGCATTGGAAATACGGCGAATATACTGACGCCGAACGCGTTTACGACGAGGCCCTGCGTGTTTTGCCGGGCTATTATCTGGCCCAAATCGGGAAAGGCCGTGTCCGAGCCTCTTTGAACGACCTTCAACCGGCTTCCGAGATTCTGCTTGTAGCGACGACCCGCATTCCGAATGTCGAGGCGACGATCATACTTGGTAATGTTTACCAAAAGATGGGCGATCTAGAGCGGGCCAAACAACAGTACGATCTCGCTGAGCTGATCGAGACCAAGTTGGGCGTCAGCAATGACCAGAAGCGTATGGCACTATTGTGGGCCGACCAAGGAACACGACTCGAAGATGCACTCGAGATAACTACCCGCGAATCGTCGCTAAAGAAAGACATTCTTACTCGCGATGCATACGCCTGGTCGCTTTACAAAAAAGGATTGTATCCCGAAGCGCACACGGCGATCTTGGAAGCACTTCAGCTAAAGACCAATGATGCCCGCACGCTGTATCACGCCGGCATGATCGAAAATGCATTGGGAAATAAAGCGGAGGCCAAACGCGAGCTTGCGCTTGCACTGAAGCTCAATCCGGCGTTTGACCTCATCCAGGCCGATGTCGCACGAAAGAGTTTGCTGGAAATTAACTAACGATTTATTACAAGGGAGCCTTATGAAGCGCAAAAATCTGACCTGGATCTGCCTAGCCTTGATCGCACTTGTCGGTCCGGTGCTCGCACATCCGCTTGGCAATTTCAGCATTAACCAATTTACCCGTATCGAGATTGGAACATCGCAGATCAGGCTTAGGCAGATCGTCGATTTGGCTGAGATCCCGGTCGTGCAGCAGGCCGCTCTGATCGATACCGACAAGAACGGTGTCTACTCTGCCGAGGAGCTGCAGGCTTACGTAGACCGGTTGACACCGGGGTACGTCCAACATTTGAAGTTGTTGGTCGACGGCAATGAGGTCTCTATCAGGCCCATCCGCGATCAGGCATACATCACACCGGGAGCGGCCGATCTGCCGACGCTTAACATGACATGGGACCTGGTCGCAGACCTACCTACCGGAATCAAATCCGCCGCTCTGCATTTTGAGAATCAAAATTTTGCGGACCGAATCGGTTGGAACGAGATCATTGCCAACCAATCTGTCGGTGTCTCGGTATATAACAGCACCGCATTTGCGAGTGGCGCGAGCAGCGAACTAAAAGCATATCCGGCCGATCGTCTTCAGTCGCCGCTTGCCGAGCGCACCGCTGATCTATCTTTTGTGCTCGGTGCTGCTCCCGCCGGTGTTGAGCCGCTCCGAAACCGCGACGGCAAACCGGTGGTCGCCGCTGAGAGGGATCGCTTTGCCGAACTGATCTCGATCTCAGAACTAACGCCGGCCGTCGCGCTTTTTGGAATATTGCTCGCGCTCGGCTTTGGCGCCTTGCACGCGATGTCGCCGGGACACGGCAAAACGGTGGTCGGAGCATATCTCGTCGGTTCTCGGGGAACGCTCAAGCATGCTCTTTTCCTTGGCTTAACAGTTACCGTGACCCACACTCTGGGCGTCTTTGCGATCGGCATAATAACCCTTTTTGCGTCAAGTTATCTTTCACCCGAGCGGATCATGCCGTACCTAAGTTTCGCCTCCGGTTTGATGGTATTTGCGGTCGGGCTGTCGTTGTTCAACACCCGCTTACGTGGGTTTTTACGCCGGACCGTCGTCCCGCATCACCATGATCATAGTCATCAACACGGACATGATCAGCAGGTACATAGACACGAAGGTCATAGCCATTCTCTCGCGGCCCATACGCACTCGCATAATGATCATAGTCATTCGCATGATGATCATAGGCATTCACACGGGGACCATTCGCATTCGAACGACGAACTCACCCATACTCACGGCGGTTCTACCCATTCGCATATGCCGCCCAAGGATATTTCTTGGCGTAGTCTTCTGGCTCTCGGTGTTTCGGGGGGATTGCTGCCATGTCCGTCCGCGTTGGTCTTGATGCTGTCGGCGATATCTTTAGGCCGCATCGGCTACGGCCTCGTGTTGACCGTCGCGTTCAGTTTTGGCCTTGCCGCTACTTTGACAGGGGTTGGAATTGTCTTTCTCTATCTCGGCAAGTTGTTTGGCGGCACGTCGCTATCGCAGTATCGAGCTTTTCGCGTCGTACCGATACTCAGTGCCTTGGTGATTGCGTGCGTCGGAGCCGCGATTTGTT
>JAYVUD010000293.1:0-3065 GCA_043788335.1 Chloracidobacterium sp.
ACGTCGCTTACCACTCCGCCTCGAACAATCACGACGATGCGGTTGGTCGCAATAAGCTGATCGGACGGATCAACCTCATTTCCTTCATCGTCATAAACCTCGGTACCATCTCTCGGATCCCCTGTGGCTATCCATCGTTGCTTCGATATACTCATTTCTTTACATTTCCTTTTTCCGATTCGTCCGTAATGTTCGACCAGAACAGCGGGCTCTTGGAATTCCACTCCTGGCAGGCTGCCCAGGCCAGAGCGTGGGTCGCGAAGCTCTGCGAGTAAGCATAGGAGTCGTTGCGGTACATTCGGGCAACGAACGGTCGTTCCGTCTCGTGCTGGGCCGTTTGAATTTGATCCAAAGTCAGTGATTGTGTTCTCATGGTTAACCTCTTGAATATTAGTTATCGAGACATTCGGCCCGGTGGATGACACCGCGTGCTTTCCCGTCCCTGATCATCTGGTTTGCCTTGTCGAAAGCGTCGTCGCCGGACACTGCGTCCAGTTGGACCGTTGTCCGATCCGTGAACCAGACGCGATAGGATCTGAGACGAGCACGCGAAACAGTTTCAGGGGCTACCATATTGCAGGTATGGCAATAACAGTCTGTACCGTGCTGACCGTCATTCATCGCGTCACCCCCATCAGTCGATCGTTTGCCCATGCTAAGGACGTCGCTTGTGCGGCCCTCGTAGCCGCAAGATGATTCCAATAACAGTACATGCCCCAATGCAGTCCATTTTCGTCAACGGTCATAAATCCAGGTTCACCGCAGTGGTGGCAGCGGTCGGCTACCTGCTGATCTTCGGATCCCGGACGGTTGGCGGCATATTCGCGTTCGTCTGCAAAAAACTGTTCTGTCTGATTTCGGTTGTCTTCGGCTTCAAGTGTTTCGTCTCGCATGTTTAGATCGTCTCCCTTCGTAAATTCAAACTAACTATACATATAGTATAGTTACTATAATTTATTGTCAAGTGTTTCTAAACATTTTGTAAAGTATTTTTGAAAAGTTAAAAATGGAGCGGCCGCCGTCGATCGCTCCATTTGTGTTTTAGCTGTCCGGGTGTTCCGAATACTCAAAAGATGGGAAATAGATGATCGTCCCGGTCCCCATATCGTCCGTTCTGGCATCGCGCATGGCTCGCCGAATCAACTCACTCTCGTCGTTGTCCAATGCGTTCTCCAACATTTCGGCAAATACTCCCAATACCTGCGTCTCACCATCGATCGTAAAACCCAGGCACGTCACACCGTACATAAACCGGCCGCTGTGTTCACGAGGCTCGAAACATGCTGATTCGATTATGTCCTTTAATTCTTTAACTTCTTCGCTCATATTTTCCTCCAATAAGTAACGGGAGCAGCCGACAGCGGCCGCTCCCAACTGTCCCTAAACCTCAGTCGCCGTTACTGCAACCTTGCCGATCAGCTCACCGGCGAACCGGTCAAGCTCTAACCGACGGTCCGTTGTAACGTCCGCGGCTTGCGATATCCACGACACCGCGTTGCTTAGGCGATATCGCGTATTACCTGCCGGCAGCATCACGATATCCGGCGAGTTGTAGGCTTCGATGGCCGATTCGATCTCACCTTTGTGAAGTCGAGCTTTCAGGATCTCCTTAGCCGTTTTCGGATCAATGTTATCCGCTGCGGCCGATTTGATCGCTTCGAGCGTGATTTGGATATTTGGCTCACCGAACGCGTACCGGACAACGTCTTTCAGCTTGCTGATGCTTGCCAGCGTATCCAGTTGGATCGTTGCTTCGCTGTACTCGAGGTTGTCGTCCAACTTGGCCCCAAGATGAACCTGCCGTAAAACTTCGTCCATCGTCGCTCCGTTCAGGCACCACAAGCGCATCATGAACAGCGAAAGGGAATTGGCACCTTTTCCGAAGTCTGAATTCTGCCAGTTGACGCCGAATACCATACATTCGCCGTCGAGCGGTTCGAACACAGTTGGCAGGATCGCCCGGATACCTACACGCGTATCCGTCGCAAATCCCTGTATCGGCATCGCTCCGATCGCGTTACATTCACCCATAAATGCATCCAGTAGCGGACGAACATCCAAGCGGCGGTATTTATCGGACAGGAAACCCCGTGCCTGATCGCCGACGCTGCGGATAAGGTACCGGTTACCGTTTCCATGCTGGTAGATCCTGCGAAAGTTTTCGGCTAACAGATCCGCACCCCACGAACCCTTCGAAAGAAGCTCGTTCGTAAATTTCATTGGAACGTTCGCGCGGTCCGCGATCTGGGAAACTGCGTTTTCGTGAAGCGAGAATGTCTGCCCGTCCGGCGTGATCAGGTTGATCTCCGGCTTGGGCTGCGCTTCGCTCTGTGACTGGCTGATGATCTGGTCCAGGATGACGCGATTGTCCAGGGCAAATTCCAGCTTGGACCCACGTACTACGCGATCCTCGATCACCGTACTTTCCACTGTCTCGACGACCCGAGCGGTCTGTGACAGGTTGCGCTGAATTACTTCTTCCATTTTGACCCGGGCAGTTGACGCCGCTTCGGATCGTGATTCTAAGTTATTGAACATGAGATTCTCCATTGGTCTAAATTTGAACTTATGGTTGCTTTCAACCATAAATAGATTATAGCAACTATAATCTATAAGGACAACGATAAACTACACATTTTGTGTAGAATTTCTATTTTTTACGATTTTATGAGATTCTTCCGTCCGTTCGGTAAGGGAACTCGTCCTGGGCTTTGATTTATCGGCAAGATCCTTCATTTGAACAGGGAAGTTTGCTCAACGGGTGGAACCGCGTTGCTTTCCGGTTTGGTGGCCGGAGCCGCGGCAGGTGGCAAGTCGTAACCCCGCTTGACCGAGTAGCTGCGCGATGAACCATAGTTCTGCGGCTCCGGGCCGCGAGCTTTCCGGACGACGCAAACGCAGTCCTCGGCCTTGACCGCGGCGGGGCCCCACTCCGGGTCGTCATGCCGCAGCCATTCCTTGCCACACCAGTTCCACACAAGATCGTCCGGCAGGATCTCACCGACCTTTATGAGATAATAGCCGGCCGGGATTTTGTCGTATGGTTTTTTAACCAGCTGTTCCAT
>JAYVUD010000294.1:0-9424 GCA_043788335.1 Chloracidobacterium sp.
AACCGAAACGGCCAACTGAAAGCGTGGCTCGCGCGGCTGACGTTGAAATAATGAATGTGTCCGAAAATTCGGAGTTGTAGAGAACCGCCGTATGTCGGATTCGGGGCCGGCAAGATAGCCGCACAGCCGCATCAATCTCGATCGTTACTGCAATCGTAAAAGACGTCTAGGGCAAGGTGGGAGCAAGGGCTCAAAGAAATCACTTGGCAGAAAGGAAAAGCCCCGGTTTTCAAGGCCGGGGCTAATCTTGATTGGTCACGTTCGAAGCTGATCACTCAGCGGAACGCAATCACCTCGCAACCTAAACATAGTATCGAGAGTTGACGGTTGTCAAGAAGAAAAACGCCCCCTGACAGGACTCGAACCAGCGAGCATTCACAGCGAGGTGAATGCTCTATCCAAGCTGAGCTACAGGGGCACTTATGGATATATCACTATTTGCTTATGCTCGATAACGAACCGCGTCTTAGAGCCACCTTTTCTAAGTTGATACAGTGGCCGCTAGTTCGCATATTCAATTATGGCCTGAGCCATAATCGTTTCTGAGTATTTTGGCCGGTACTTTAACCGATGATCCGTGTAAAACGCCTTCATGTCCTCGAGAAGCCGCTGACGGGTGATCTTCTTCCCATAATCGTTTTCCAGCATGGTTGAGGCCGCATTGGTTGCGGTCGCAATAACATCCGTCGTCTCTTTTGTCTCCTTGACAAGCGTATCGATCAGGTAACGGACGCGAATGTCGTCAAGGGTTGCCAGCGTATGAGATCCATCGTCTGCGGCAACAATGACCTGAGCGTATTGCTCGGCGGTACGCTTGCCGGGGTCTGCAGGCGGTGCATTATCGTCCTTGTACTTAAGAATTTCCTGATGGCGGGCATAGAGCTTGAGCGAAAGCGAGTACGCGGAATCATAGTCCTTTGAGCCTTTCTTGAATGCAGAAAGTGCACCTTCCGCGACGACGAAAGCGCTCAGATCCACGTTTCCGAATTCAGTTTTCGGGATAGCCAGCAACCTATTTGCCTCGGCCGCTGCGTTTGCAAAAGTCTGCGGCTGAGCCGGGGTCGGGTCGGGCATTGGCGTTGTGGGCCGCGGTTCAATGTTCTGCCTGGATAATTTGTTGGTCAGTGGACTTGAAGGACCGGGCGGGGACGTCGTAATCACACAGAATAAAGGTATTAGCGGGAGGCCGAAAAGGATCCCGATCAGCGTAAATATCTTGGCCTTGCTGCTCCAGAATTTGCGGTTACAAAATAGACAGAACTGGGTCCCGATTGGGTTTGGTTTTCTGCAGTTCAGACATTTGATCATCGACATGGCTATTTCAACTCCAAAACAACCTGATCCTTATCCCTAATATTTTTCAAAGACACCGGATGAAGCTGTTTTACCTCGAATGCTCCAGATGTCGGGTCGACGACATCGACGCCATTGATATGGACCCACAGCATACCGAGTTGCCAATTAACACGAAGATATAAAACATCTCCAGCCTTAAAATCTCGCTCGATCCCGCCTCGTCGCGTCGTTTCAAAACTAAATGAATGCTTACCTGGATTCGTGACAACGATGAAATATTGCTGCCCCTGAATCTCCGCGATGATCTTACCGTCGAGCATGACGGCCTTCTTGACCGTTCCGACCGTGGCAGGCGGTGACTGAGCATAAAGGTAGACGACCGTCTTTCCGGGCGGAACATTTATCTTTGGTTGATCGGACAGTGGATCAACCCGAACGTCCGCCGGACGAGTCGCCTGTTCGATCATCGCGGAGATTACCGCGGCGGGAGTCTTTGCTTCCGTTAGAGATTTTAGGTCCTTGACCTCCGTCGCAAACGAGCATGGCATGCTCTTGATCTTGGTAATGATGACGCTTTCGGGAATCCCCGCCGCGACCATCTCGATAATGTCTGTATTGGTTAACTTCGTAACCGTCTGGCCATTCATATAAGTCACGAATGTCAGAAACAGAAGAATGTGAAAGATTAGATTTTTCATGCAAGGGAAGACATAACGATGTCTATCATTAGTTCGGCTGTCGTTCGGCTGATCGCTTAACCGCGGCCAACTCGTCCTCGACCCAAGCCCGGTTTTTAGCATTTCGACCTTCGTCCTGGCGTGTTTTCTTTCCGAAGGCGTTCTCCATCGTAATCCATATATCGGCACTGACGTGCGAGATGCCGTCAAGCTCGGAAATACTAAAACGGATGGACCACTGAACATTATCGTTGCCGGTCATTCCCGCGAGAATCTCGACGCCCAGACCTCTAACGTCCTTGACCAAATGCATTGAATTCATTGTGTTTTCTTCGACTCGATAACCCTGGAGTTGAAATGTACGCACGAGGAGCTGCGAGACGCGTGACGTTGATGCTGCTATGTCGCACTCGATCGGGGCGCGTAGTCTCAGCTTTTGCTCGGTCTTGGATAGCTGATTATATGGGAAATAGAGCGGAGAGGCCTTTCGCGGCCCGTCGTCCGCACTCACCGGAATCTTGACGGAAAGTAAAGGTTCAGACTTCTCGATCATCGCCGAAATAACGTTCTCCGGAACTTTAGCCTGAGTCAGTTCCTTTAGGGCATTGGTATCCGTTTCGAACTGGCATTTCGAGTGACGGATCTTTGTAATTACTACACTCTCCGAAATGCCGGCGGACGCCATTTCAATCACATCTTTGTTTGTCAGCGGGGGAGCGATCTGGGCGTTCAATTGTACATAACAACACAAAATAAAAAGCGAGAGGGTGGCCATCTTCTTCATAGCACGGAATTCTAGCATGCATTTCAAGCGTTTTCACATTATTAGACGAGTTACGGGACGATCCTACGCCATACCCGTACTCGCCAATCGCGGGCCGCGGCTGGGCGGCGGCGTCGGGCGTCGGGGCGCGACTTCGGGCAAAACGGATACGAGAGCCGGCTGAGTAACATCAGCCGGCCTTTTTATGCGCTTGTCGCCGGATGGGCCGGGCATTTTTTTTGGACGGGTGAAATTATTTTCGTTGGTACGGTGCAGTACATACAAGGTCGGCGATAGCTGTTACGGTTGTTTTACCGGCCAGTTCAGGTACGAACCGCTGAGGTCAAATGCGACCTGCAATGCTAGTCTGCCGACCGTGGAAAAGGATTACAACTCAAATGTCTATTATCATAAAGCAACTCAACAAAATATTTGGCTCGGTCGGAGTGTTAATGCTCCTCGGAGTCATCGGAGCACAAGCGGCGGCATTGACCGTAACGACAACGGCGGATGCCGGTGCGGGCAGTCTGCGGCAGGCGATCATTGACGCGACCACAAACGCGGCGGCAAACACGGTCTCATTTAACATCCTGACGACGGACCCGGGCTACGATCTGGCGACAAACCGCTTTACGATCAGCCTGCTGACGCCGCTGCCAAATCTGCCACTGGCGGCAATCACGATCAACAACGCGCAGCCCCAGGCACTGACGATCAAGGGAAACGGAACATTTCGCGTTTTCACGCTGGTCAATAGTGCGGTCGTGACATTGACCAATCTGACGATCAGCAATGGTTTTGCCGATAACGGCCTCGGCGGCGGGATCCTCATGGGCAACAGCAGCACGCTCACGCTGACGGGCGGAACCGTCAAAAATAACGTCGCGACCGGCAACGGCGGCGGCATCTACATGCTCAACAGTGCGACGCTGACGCTGATCGATTCGACCATAAGCAATAATTCGGGCCAGAACGGTGGCGGCATTTTTATGTTTGACAGCACAACGCTGAACGTCACATCGAGCACCATCAACGCCAACACGGCCGGAAACGGCGGGAGCGGCGGCGGCGTATATGCCGGCACGAGCACAACGGTAAATGCGGCAAACAGTACGTTTGACGGCAACACCGCGGCTGTGAACGGCGGCGGTATCTACAACACCGGTACGTCGACATTGTCGAATACGACGATCACGAGCAACTCGGCGGCAAAGGGCGGCGGCGTTTTTAATACATTTACCGCGACGTTGAATAACAGTCTGATCGCGAAAAATACCGCTCTCGACGGCCCGGATCTGGTCGGACGGGCGAGTCTCGGGCAGGCATTTGCCGGTACGTACAATCTGATCGGCAACGCCGATGGCAGCGAAGGTTTGGGCCTGACCAACCAACTCGGTACGACCGCAAACCCGATCGACCCGCGTATCGGCGTTTTGATGAATAACGGCGGCAAGACACTGACGCGAGCACTGAGTAATAACAGTCCGGCAATGGACAAGGGCAACAGCCCGAGCCTGATCACCGACCAACGTGGAAGTATCCGTCCGTATGACAACCCTTTGATCCCGAACGCAGCGGGCGGCAATGGTGCCGACATCGGCGCATTCGAGCGGTCGTTCAGATTCACGCCGTTTGATTTTGACGGTGACGGACGTGCAGACATCTCGATCTATCGACCCTCGGTAGGCGAATGGTGGGGCGTCCGCAGTTCGGATAACGCCGTTCGGGCGACACAGTTTGGAGCCCCGGGCGACGTGATCGTGCCGGCGGATTATACGGGCGACGGCAAGGCCGACATCGCGGTCTGGCGTCCGTCAAACGGGTCGTGGTACATTCTCCGAAGCGAGGATTCGACGCTATTATTTGGCGGCGCATTCGGACAGAACGGCGACGTTCCGACACCGGGTGATTTTGACGGCGACGGCAAGGCCGATATCGCGGTCTATCGTGCCGGAGCACAATCCTATTGGTACCTGCAACAGACGACGGCAGGCTTTGCGGCCGTGCAGTTTGGCACGAACGGCGATGTTCCGGCAATGGGTGATTTCGATGGCGACACCAAAAATGACGTGTCCGTCTACCGCCCGTCACTCGGCCAGTGGTTTAGGCTCAACAGCGGAAACGGATCGTTCTACGGCGTCCAGTTTGGAGCGCCGGGCGATATGATCGTCCCGGCCGACTACACCGGCGACGGCAAAACCGACTGTGCCGTGTTCCGCCCGTCGACATCGACGTGGTACATCCTCCGCAGCGAGAGCCCGACATTTTACGGAGCGGCCTTTGGCGCGGCGGGCGACATTCCCGCACCGGCAGACTATGACGGCGACGGCAAAGCCGACTTGGCGGTCTACCGTCCCGGCACGCAGGGCGTTTTCTACCTCCAGCAGTCAACCTCCGGCTTCGCGGTCTTTCCGTGGGGAATCAATGGTGACCGCCCGGTGGCGAATGCTTACGTGTATTAACGTTTTGCTTAAACCAGCACTGTAAAGGCGGCCTGTTTTTTGGAACAGGTTTGAAAGATAATACAAGCTCCGTCGGTGTGGCCGTGATAGAAACAGGCCGCCCCGACGGGGCTTTTCGTCATTATCGGATGTGGCAAACTCTTTCAGGCATTCGCGAAGAGTTCGGCTACCGCCTTTTTTCCTTTATGCCGGGTGTCGACCGGGGCGAGATCATGTCATCTGTTCGGATCCCAATTTTAGTGGGGCCGCAAGAAACATAGTCGCTCAATCTTCCGTTTAACGGTGTTGTCGTTTGTTGATATTTCATGTATAATGGGTGATTGGAATAGGTTGGAGATGTGCGGCTTCGGCAAATTTCGCAACGCACGAGTCACCGTACTGAAACTGCCAGACTGCGTATACCTCACCCATATGACTAACGTTTTCCTAACAAGACGCTCCGTATTACTTATCTTCTTTACAATGGTCTTGTTCGCGTTTGCGGGTTGGTTCGGAGCCGTGTATGAACCTTCGAGAGCGGCAAATCTGACGCCGCAATACGCTGTAAGTATCACAGCTTACGCCCCTCGGACAAACTCGGTCGTCTTTCATCCGCAGTCCGGCAAGATCTACGCGAGTGTGCCTGGCGGAACCTATCAATACTCAGACTCAGTCGTGAGAATCGATCCCACGACCGGAGATGTCGAACAATCTATTTGGGTAGGCAGTGAGCCAGGTAAACTTGAATTGGCCGGTGATGGAAATACGCTTTACGTCCACCTTGTCGGTTCGATGTCGATCCGTTCGATCGACCTTTCTACTGGAACCGCCGGCCAAGAGTTTCGCGCGGGGCAAACGGATATCTACGGCCCATATCGTGTCGTTGACTTTGCGGTATCGCCGATCAACCCTAACGTCATCGCCGTTTCTCGGGAAAAAGCCTACGATAGCACCTATCGCAGCGTCGCATTACTTGACAACGGGATTCCAAGGCCGAATTCTGGCGGTCTGAGCGGGCCACTGACTTTCGCAAACACCGATCAAGTATCTTTGCGATCGACAACGGCTACGGTGTCGTTCAAACCCTCGGTGTGGGGCCAAACGGTGTTACGACCGTAAATTCAGGCGTTCAAATGCGTGGGTCGCGGCTGAAATACTTCGCCGGACGTCTTTTCACATCAAACGGCCAGGTCCTGGACACGGCCGGCCAAACTGTCGCGACCCTGGATAACGGTGATTCGTATACTACCGATCATCCTTTTATAATCGACGCGTTAGGTCGCAAAGCTATATACCTATCACACATATTCGGCGGTTCGGGTGGGGCGCTTGAGATTCGTACATTTGATACGCAAACCCTTGCAGTATTAGGTTCTATAATTTTACAGGATATACCAGGGGATCCTATTGGGGTTGCGAGCTGGGACAGTAACGGACTCGCGATCAGTACGTCGAACTCATTTACCTATTTTGTCCGCTCTGATCTTATTGGCCCAGGACCGATACCGCCTGCTGCTCAATCGCCAACGCCTACGCCGGCTCCGTCCCAGGCGACATTCACCCGGCGGATAGCTCAACCAAACAATGACATCGCTGTAAGTAAGCTTGATGGAATGGTCTATGTCAGCTCTCCCGGTTCGGCTACCAACGGGACGGCAAACTCGATCGTACGATTCGACCCCCAAACTGGACAGCAACTAACCTCAACGTTTATTGGCGAAGACCCTAGCTTAATGGCCCAATCGGCTGATGGGGCCGCGATCTATTTGTCCACAACAGGCGGGAATGCGGTTCGTCAGTTCGATGTGCTAACCCAGACCGCGGGAATGCGGTTTGCTCACGGCCTCGGCTATCCATTGTGTGACATGGCCGTTCAACCCGGGAATGCGCAGACGTTAGTCATCGGCGACCGCTACGGCGGTGCGGCGATCTTTGATAATGGCGTCAAACGACCAAACGTACCGAATCCTCCACCGCCGAACGCAATTTACCGGGCGACCATTGGAAGGGTGGCGTTCGGAGACTCGCCAAACACTTTATACGGATATAATAACGGTGGTACGGGCTTCAACCTATATACAATTGCTGTTGACGAGAACGGCCTGCATTCAATTTCCGATGTTCCAAACCTCATATACGGCTTCCATGTGAAAATGGTTTATGCTGAAGGTCGGATCTTTACCTCCTCGGGATCGGTAATCGATCCGGTCACTGGGTACAAACTCGGAAACTATCCACTCGACAACCTTAGCGGATTTGGAGATGCGATCGCTGTCGATACCGAACTACGCAGGGTATTTATAGCGATCTCGACATCGATCGCGGTCTTCGACATGGACAATTTTCGACGGATTGGTTCCATACCGTTGCCTGCATCCGACACGTCGGCGGACGCTATCGCTCGATGGGGAACCAACGGGTTGGCCGTACATCCATCGTCATCAGCTGCTCCGTATTTTTACCTTATAACCAGCGATCTTGTATCGCCTAGGGGCGTTGTGCCGACCGGAGTCAGCCTTGGTTATCCGCCGACGTTCAATTGGGAGAATCATTCGCCGATAACGATACCGGTCAATCGTTCAGGTGACCTCTCGGCAGTAACAACTGTAAATTACACAACTGTCGACGGAACGGCAACCGCCGGAAGCGACTATGTTGCAACGACCGGCACACTTACATTTTCGCCGGGCGAAACAACTAAAATGCTCCAGATCCCGATACTGGATGACAATATTTATGAACCTGCTGAATCCTTCGGGTTAAATATAAGTTTTCCGGCAGGTGCAAATACGGTTCCGCTAAATCCAACATCAATCACGATACCAATCTTGAGTGATGACCCTTATCCAACGGCTTCGGGATTGAGTATTAACGTCCAAGAGCCCGCTAATGGAAATAGTTCGCTAGCTATCGTCCCGATAAACTTGAGCAATCCAACCTCTCAGCCAGTTACCTTGCATTACATGACGGTCGACGGTTCAGCCGTCGCTGGCAACGACTACGTCAACATTGGTGATGGAACATTAACTCTTGCACCGCTAGAGACAACCAAAAACATAGCAATAACGATTTTAGGCGATAACATAGCCGAAGGAGATGAAATGTTTACGATACATCTCTGGGGACCCTCAAACGTATTCATCGGGACGCCGGACATTCGCGTGTCAATATTGGGTCCGGCGATCGTCAGGCGACCCCGAATCGATTTTGACGGTGACGGGAAGACGGACGCGGCGGTTTATCGGCCGTCGAATAATGCGTGGTACCTGTTGAGGTCGACGGCCGGGTTTGCGGCTTTTCAATTTGGTGCGGCGGGTGATGTGTTGGTGCCGGCGGACTATACGGGCGACGGTAAGACGGATGTGGCGATCTGGCGGCCGTCGGATGGTAGCTGGTACATATTGCGGAGCGAGGATTCGACGCTGCAGTTTGGCGGCGGGTTTGGGCAGAGCGGCGATGTGCCGATGCCGGCGGATTTCGACGGTGATGGTAAGGCGGATCTCGCGGTGTTTCGTTCGGGTGCCCAGGGCTACTGGTATCTGCAGCAGTCGACTGCGGGGTTTGCGGTGGTGCCGTTTGGAACGACGGGCGACGTGCCGGCACTCGGGGACTATGACGGCGACGGTAAGGCGGATGTTTCGGTGTATCGGCCGAGCTTAGGGCAATGGTTCAGGTTTAACAGCGGCAACGGGTCGTTTTACGGCGTCCAGTTTGGAGCGGTCGGCGACAAGATCGTCCAAGCGGACTACACCGGCGACGGCAAGACGGACTGTGCCGTGTTCAGGCCGTCGACATCGACGTGGTATGTGCTGCGAAGCGAGACGCCGACGTATTACGGTGCCGCGTTTGGTGCCGCCGGCGATATTCCTGTACCCGGCGATTACGACGGCGACGGCAAAGCCGACCTCGCCGTCTGGCGATCCGGAGCCCAAGGCACCTTCTATATCCAGCAATCAACCGCCGGATTCTCCGCCATCCCGTGGGGCCTGACCGGCGACGTGCCGGTCGCGAGTGCGTTTGTGTATTAACACGTTTCGGGTTTCGAGTCTCGAGTTCCGCAGTGCACGCCTTCGCGTGTACAAACCCTGGCGAAGATTCACGCTTAAGCGTGCACTCTGAACGCGGCAAATCGGCAAGCCCGTTCTTGTGCACTTCGGCGAGATCAGTCCTGCGATATGGTCGGATATGGACAGGTTAATTAATGACAGTCGCGAAGGTCGGGCTTGCCCCCGCTCTTGTACGGCGGC
>JAYVUD010000295.1:0-2330 GCA_043788335.1 Chloracidobacterium sp.
GCTGATGTTTCTTTATTTATAAGCATTTATTCAATAACCGACGCAATATCATTGACGCTTGCGTCAGGATTCCATATTTGCGGTGTCGCAAGATCTACAGTTTCCGGTGCCGGTTCCAATGCAAAGTGTAGCACTTCGTCGATCATCTCGACGGCGTGGATCGTCAGATCGTCACGCACCTCTTCGGGAATATCGACGAGGTCTTTTTCATTTTCCTTCGACAAGATAATTGTTCGCAGCCCGAATCGATGCGCTGCAAGTAGCTTTTCTTTGATACCGCCGATCGGCAAAACCTTGCCGCGAAGCGTGATCTCGCCTGTCATAGCCACATCGTGACGAGCAGGTTTTCCTGTCAAAGCCGACACCATCGCTGTAGCGAGCGTGATACCTGCACTTGGGCCGTCTTTCGGGATCGCTCCCTCAGGCACGTGAATGTGAAGGTCTTTCTCGCGGAAATCAGCCGGATCGATTCCAAGTTCCTCGGCACGCGTGCGAACACACGTCAATGCCGCTTTAGCCGATTCCTGCATCACTTCACCAAGCTTTCCGGTGAGCGTCACCTCGCCTTTACCTTTGACGAGCGTGCATTCGACCTGCAAAACGTCGCCGCCGACCTCTGTCCATGCAAGCCCGTTTACTAGTCCGATCTCGCTCTTGCGGGCGATGTCCTGTTTGCGATAGCGGATCACGCCGAGCAGTTCCTGGACCTTTTCGGCATCGACAGAGACGCGAAAATCTTCTTTCGAGTCCGACGCAACGAACTTCCTCGCGATCTTACGCAGGCACGAACCGATCTCGCGTTCGAGATTACGGACGCCTGCTTCGCGCGTGTAATGGCGGATGATCTCGAGGATACCGTCGTCAGTAAAACTAACTTTTTCGGCGTCAATACCACTGTTTTCGCACTGCTTGACGATGAGATGCTGTTTGGCGATCTCGAGCTTTTCGCGTTCGGTGTAGCCCGACAAACTCAATATCTCAAGCCTGTCCTGCAACGCCGGCGGGATCGTGTGAAGCACGTTTGCCGTCGCAATAAAAAATACATTCGAGAGGTCGTAATCGACGTCCAAATAGTGGTCGCGAAACGTGCCGTTCTGCTCCGGATCGAGCACCTCAAGCAGAGCCGCCGACGGGTCGCCGCGATAGTCACGCCCAAGCTTATCAACTTCGTCGAGTAAAATAACGGGGTTCGTCGTTCCGGCACGCTTCATCAGCTGAATGATCTGTCCCGGCATCGACCCGATATATGTGCGGCGATGGCCGCGAATTTCCGCTTCGTCATGCACACCGCCGAGAGCGAGCCGCACGAATTTACGTCCCGTCGCATTAGCGATCGACTTACCCAGCGAAGTTTTACCAACGCCCGGAGCACCGACGAAGCACAATATCGTTCCTTTCGGGTTCTTAACAAGCTGACGCACAGCGAGAAATTCGAGAATGCGTTCCTTGATCTTCTCTAGTCCGTAATGGTCCTCGTTAAGGGTCTTTTCTGCCTCGCTTAGCTCCTCGATCTCGTCCGAGCTCGCCTGCCATGGCACACTCAAAAGCCAGTCGATATATGTTCGAGCGACGGTTCCCTCGGCGGACATCGGCGGCATGGCTTCGATGCGGGCAAATTCCTGCAGTGCCTTTTCGGTCGCCTCTTCCGTCATTCCGGCGTCAAGAATCTTCTTTTTCAGCTCGTCGAGCTCGGCCTTTTCGTCCTTGCGGCCCAGCTCTTTGTGGATCGCCTTGATCTGCTCGTTGAGATAGTATTCACGCTGATGTTTGTCCATCTGCTTTTTGGTCCGCGAATGTACATTGCGATCCATCTGGCGTTTCTCGGTCTCGCCCTCAAGCACGTCGATCAGTTTTTGCAGCCGCTCGGCGACGGAGACTGTTTCAAGCAGGTCCTGCTTTTCCTGTACGTCTATCCGCAGATGCGACGACATCGAATCAGCGATCTGTGCCGCCGAAACCCCGCGCAAACTCGCATGCAACGCGTCTGCGTAAGCATCAGGCGAGACACGCAGAAATTGCTCGACGAGCGAATGTATCTTTTGCAGCAGGCCGTCCGTGCGATAGCCTGACTCATCGGTCGAACCCACACGCCGCACGTGTGCGTAAAACATACCGTCGGCGTCCTGCTCGACACGCACCATACGCCCGCGTTCGCGACCCTCGACGACCACCTTGATCTGGCCGTTGTCCTGCCGCTGAGCCTGCAAGATCCGTCCGAGCGTTCCGACTGAGTAGATCTCATCCGCCTTTGGCTCGTCAACGCTCGCGTCGTGCTGCGTCGCGAGAAATATCTGCCGCTCGCCCGTCATCGCCTGCTCCAGAGCCGCAAC
>JAYVUD010000296.1:0-10331 GCA_043788335.1 Chloracidobacterium sp.
GCCAAACTCTATTCGTCACGATGTGCCGAGGCTGTCGCGTCAAAGGCGATCGAGCTTTTCGGAGGTTACGGCTATGTCAAAGATTATCCGGTCGAAAAATACTGGCGAGACTCAAAGATCGGCTCGATCTACGAAGGCACGTCGAATATGCAACTCCAGACCGTCGCCAAGTTGATAATGAGCGGAAAATAACCGTTGTTTCTTACAGGGTGGACAGGATAGACAGGATGAACGGCATCTTGTGCATCCTGTCTATCCTGTTTCAAATATGTCTGAGATCGAAATACACCACGCCACGACCGTCGACGCCGAACTCCTCACCGAGCTTTCGTACGCTACCTTTTGGGACGCTTTCGCCGAACATCCTAAGAACGCTCCGGACGATCTGGCCCATTATATGCGGGAGGCGTTTAACGTTGAACAGATCGCCGCCGAACTTGCCGAGCCAAATTCGCTATTTCTGATCGCCGAGATCGCGAGCAGTCCCGCCGGATACGCCAAACTCAATTTCGCCACGACCGAGGACGGTATTACCGCGACTTGCCCGATCGAACTCGCTCGGCTTTACGCGCACCAGGAGTACATCGGCAAAGGCGTCGGGCAGAACCTGATGGACGCCTGCTTCGAACTGGCACGCGACCGCGGCCACGACGTGATGTGGCTCGGCGTCTGGGAATACAACCCGCGGGCGCAGCGGTTTTACGAAAAGAACGGATTTCGTCAGGTCGGCAAGCATATCTTCCAACTCGGCAGCGACCCGCAGACGGATCTGCTGATGCAGCGGGACGTTTAGCCACAGAGTTGACAGAGATCGGCGGGAATAACGTCCTGTTTCTAAGGCTATCTGTGGCTGATCTTGATTTTATTCCTCAGATACATTATTGTTGCACGTGTGCGACAAATTACAAACCCGCCAAACCCATATTCTCAGTACTCGTCCGAATATGTCGGCGAACCGCCGCCGACCAAGCTCGAGGTCTTTGAGGAAACAGCGACCAAAAAAGTGATAACAAAGGCGTTCGCCTCCGGCTGGGAAGGCGGTTGGAGATACACCGTCAACTGCTATCGCGGATGCATTCACGGTTGCACATACTGTTTTGCACGGCAGTATCACGAATATCTTGGCTATGGTGCCGGAACCGATTTTGAGACCAAGATCGTCGTCAAGCCGAATGCGCCTGACTTGCTGCGGCAGGAACTCAAAAAATGCCGCGACAAAATGCCGCACCTCGATTTTTCGTTCGCGACCGATCCGTACCTACCGCTCGAGGCGAGTTATCAGCTGACTCGCAAATGCCTCGAGGTCTGCGTCGATTTTCGCGTGCCGGTCGCCGTAATTACAAAAGCGCCACTCGTCACGCGCGATATCGATATTCTCAAAAAACTTAACAGGGTATCGGTCTTTTTTTCGATGCCGTTTCTGACCAAGGAACGTTCCAACCCGTTTGAACCCTATACACCGGTGCCCGAGGCACGTTTCAGGGCGATGAAAATGCTCTCGGACGAGGGCATCACCACCGGCATCGGCATCGCCCCGGTCATTCCCGGCTACAACGAATCCGACATTCCCGGCCTGCTCGAACGTGCAAAAGAGTGCGGTGCAAAGCGGGCATTTATGTCGATGCTCCATATCGATACCGATTCGATCGAGACGTATTTTGTACAGAAAATGCACGAACGACTCTCGCCCACGGCAGTTTCCAAGGTAATAAATACGATGAAACGTGAACGCGGCGGCACGCTTCGCCACGCCACGTACAAAGAGAGGATGACCGGCAAGACCGAGCAATGGGAAGTGACGCAAAAGCTTTTCGATTTTCATGCCCGACGCCTCGGTTTCGCCCACCATGAGATGGCCGCATCCGTTGCCGCAGTGCCGGAACCGCTCCAGCCGCGATTGTTCTGATGTGGTCGCCGGCTATGTGATACATCGCACTTACACGATTGTGGTGGATTGATAAACTAAAGAGGTAACACAAATGTTGCAGGAGGTATGTATGAAAAAAAATATTTTCAGGGTCTTTTTATTAATATTCGGTGTCGTGGCGTTGAGCTCGCTAGCATTGGCTCAAAACAAGTCCAGTGCTAAACAGCTAAAGGATGGTGGGGTTCGCGTCGATAAGGCGGCGGCCGTTCTCACTGAGATAATGCGTGTCGGCGATCGGTCGATCCCGCGAAATCTGTTATCAGATGCCAAGGCGATCGTCGTATTTCCCGGTGCCTTAAAAGCAGCGTTCATTTTCGGCGGCCAGGGCGGCCAGGGCGTCGTGATCAGACGCGTCGGTAATGGGTGGTCGGCTCCGGCATTTTTGAATATGGGCGGCGGCAGTGTTGGCCCCCAGATCGGCGGACAAAAAACGGACTATGTTCTGTTGGTGATGAACGACAAAGGATTGAGGAATCTGATGCAGGATAAATTTGAGATCGGAGCCGAGGGCAGCGTAGCCGCCGGCCCGGTTGGCCGCACGGCCGCGGCGACGACAAATGTGACGCTTGATGCCGAAATACTATCGTATTCCCGCAGCAAGGGTCTGTTCGCCGGTCTCGCACTAAAGGGTGTTTATATTGCACCGGATGTGGACATGAACAATGCCATTTACCGTAAATCCTCGAAAGAGATACTGGGTGAGCCGCCGATGATGTCATCAGATGCACCGCAAAGGTTGCGAAAGCTCGCACAGACGGTGGCGGTTTACGATAAGTAGTTTCATTCGCGATCGAGTATACCCGGAACGCCGCCATCTGTGCGGCGTTCTTTTACTTTTAAGATGAGTCTTTTCCACTTATCTTGACTTGCGTTACGAAAGCCGCGAATTACTCGTGAGCATCGTGCCGAGCGCGGATGTCGCAGTTCAGAGATCTCACCGGATGCTCATTTCATCTGCGACATCCGTGTTTTCTTATTTGGTGAGATTCGCTAATCTAGGTAAATGCAAAATCGAATAGAAGTCTTTCGCCAAATGCTCGATGCCGATCCGGATAACCCGATGGTTATGTTCGGCCTGGCAAAAGAATACGAAAAGCTGGAAAAGTTTGCCGATTTGATCCAGCTTTTGGAAAACTATCTCACCATCGCCGACGACGAAGGCAACGCATATGGCGTTCTAGCAAAGGCTTACGACCGTACCGGTAGCCGCGAAAAGGCGATCGAAACGTTGCGGAAAGGTATCGATGCCGCAACCGCCCACGGCCACCCGTCGATGGCCAATGAGTACCGGATCACTCTCGACCTTGATTATTCCGATGATTGACCGGTCGGTATTATTCGGTTAACGCAGTTCCAAGATCTTTTCTAGAACCTGTCGTAGAGTGGTTTCGCCGAACCACGCCGTTACCATATGCCGCAGATCTTCCCGCTGTTCGAATTCGGACAGCGAAATCGCTTGATCCATTACCGTTGTGTAGTCATCGCCGGGGCCGTACCTGACGAGATATTGCTGTAGCCTGATCTCTTTCCGCTCCTCGTCGAACAACAAATAATGATCTTCGACCTGCCATTTATCATGTTCGATTGAATTGCTTGAGTTAAACTTCATTGCGGAACGGTGGCTGCCGGTGCCGCGCAAGTCTGGACGCCGGCTTTTTTGATCTTCACCGGTTTCGCCGGTTTTTCGTTTTCGACCGCGGCCTTGTTGATCGCGTCGACAACGTCCATGCCGCGTGTGACACGGCCAAACGCGGCAAACTTGCCGTCGAGGTATGATGCCGCTGCGACCAATATGAAAAAGTGAGTTGTCGCCGAATTAGGTTCGTCGCCGCGGGCGAGCGAGACGACGCCGCGTTCATGCAGTATCTTGTTAGGTTCGTCCGGCACCGGCCTCTTTGCGCGGCGGCCCATCTCCATCGAAACTCCGCCGTCACGTGTCCAGATACTGCCGCCCTGGATAACAAATCCGGGGACGACGCGGCCAAAAGTGGTCGTGTCGAACAAACCGGTCGCTGTCAGATTGAGAAAATTCCGCACGGACTCAGGTGCACTCTCGGGGTAGAGCTCGATCTCGATATCGCCGGCCTCGGTCTCGAGCTTGACGCATTTGCCCGCCATCGTTTTCACGTCCGCGCCGTCAAACGGCTCTGCCGCCGCCACGGGTGTCGGCATTGGCCGGGCATTTATCTTTGCTGGTTCCTTATTTTCAGGCGTCGGTATAACCGCCGCCGTCTGACCGAAACCCATCGAAGCTAAAAACAAAACCGCCACGATCAACGTAAAATAATTGCGTCCAAACATCGGTTACATTTTCGGTAAAAACGATCCGAGTGTAAAGTAAAAAGTCAGAACCGCCTGCGTAAGCGGGTGGGTTCCCTCCAACTTTGCGACGAAACGGCCTCAGGGAAACTTAAACCATGAAACAACTGTCAATCATCATCGCCGTTCTATTATTTGTTACAACAACCTTCGCCCAACGCGACCTCGGCTCGCGCCCGACCGAAACCGGCGGCGTGCTGATGTTCGAACAGGCGGCGTTCGATGTCCAGAATTACGACCTTACGCTTGCCGCTGATCCAAAGACGAAGTCAATATCGGGAACGACCGTGATGACGGCAAAAACGGTAATTCCGACCAACGTCATCGTGCTCGACCTCGACACGCCGTACACGATCACCAAGGTCAGCGACGGCGTCGAAGACCTCAAATACGAGCGCCGCGGCGGAAAGATCTGGATATGGTTCCCGATGACCAAACAGGTCAGCGACGAGATCAAGACCGCCATTACCTACAACGGCACGCCCCGCGAAGCTCCGCGTCCGCCCTGGATCGGTGGTTTTATCTGGACCAAAACACCCGGCGGAGCCGATTGGATCTCGGTCGCTTTGCAAAATGACGGCGCAGATCTGATGTTCCCGTGTAAAGACCACCCGTCTGACAAAGCCGCGACCTCGGCGATGCATATCACCGTTCCCGATCCGTTGGTTGCGACCGGTCCGGGTAAGCTCGAAAGCACCAAAAAGAACGCAAACGGCACCACCACCTACAACTGGCGGATGACAAACCCGATCGCCAATTACTCGCTCGTTTTCAACGCCGCTCCGTACAAATTGATCGAGGACACATACAAGAGCATCACCGGCGAAATGATGCCTATCAAGTTTTACATCCTGCCTGAGAGCTTTGACAAAGGTGCCGGCTTGATCGTCGAGCAGAAAAAATACCTGGCGTTTTACGAGAAATATCTCGGACCGTTCCCGTTTCGTGCGATAAAGGTCGGCATCGTCGAAACGCCGCATCTCGGTATGGAACATTCGACAAACATTGCCTATGGCAACAAGTTCAAATACAACGCTGACGGCACCGACGGGCTGCTCCTGCATGAGTTTGGCCACGAATATTGGGCCAATCTCGTCACCGCCAGCGACTGGCGCGATTTCTGGATCCACGAGGGGTTTCAGTCCTACATGGACACGCTCTATCAGGAGTATTTGCACGGTAAACCCGCGTATATGGCAGTGATGAAAGGCCGGGCTAAGAATTTTCGCAATATGCAGCCCATCGCTCCCCGCGAACCCAAGATCGCCTATCAGGTCTATATGGCCGAGCCCGACTACGTCAAATCGGACGGCGACATCTACGGCAAAGGAGCTTATTTTCTGCACACCCTGCGATATCTGATCGGCGACGAAGCCTTTTTCAAGGCTCTCCATCACATGGCGTACCCGACAAAGCAAATGGAGACCTAAACCGACGGCCGCCAAGAACGCCTGGTCAACACCGACGATTTTCTGACCATCGCCGAACAGGACTCGGGAATGAAACTCGACTGGTTTTTCGAGATGTATCTGCGCCAACCGAAATTGCCAAAACTGATAGTTAGCATACTAACGCTCGAAACGGCGACCAATCCAAACGTAACAACTTTGAAGTGGGAAACCCCAAATAATATGCCGTTCAACATGCCTATTGATGTCGTCGTTAACGGCAAGACCCAACGCGTCGAAATGAAAGACGGCCAAGCATCCATCTCGGGTGCCGTAACGGCTGTCGACCCCGACGGCTGGGTTTTGAAAGTGCAATAGTGCGAAAGATCGAAGTCACGTCTAAGCTCACCGGGCTCGTCCCGTTGGACAAGCACGACCATGAAGCTGCTGAGAGGGCGATTGCCGCTGGGTATCCCGCGGTAGAGTCCGTATTGCCGTCCCTACTTGAGTGGATGCAGGATATAAATTGGCCCGTTGCCCAAACGCTGGCTCCTTTTTTGGCGTCAATTGGCGAACCCCTTATTCCTCATTTGAAGACGATCTTCGAGACAGATGACGAGATTTGGAAGGCTTGGATAATTTCGGAAATAGTCCGAGAATCATCGCCGTTGGCGAAGGCATTTCGAGAATACCTTGAAAGAGTAGCGGATCATCCGACACCTGACGAAGATGGGGAGTATGTAAGTGACATCGCGAGCGAGGTTTTGAAAAGACACGGATGGAGATAGTCGTTGCTTACTGATTTTTGTTGCACCGATCCAAGGTTCGATTTATTCTAATGTCGATATGAGCGTCATTTTAGAGGAAATACTAGAAATGTCTGTACCGGATCGCATCGGCCTGGCCAGAGATATTTTGGATAGCGTTGTTTCAGATGCCGGAACCGTTGCGTTGAGTGATGTTCAAATGTCGGAGATACAAAATCGGCTTGCATATCACCGAGACCACCCAAACGATGTTGTGCCTTGGGAAGAGTTTTGGGAACGATTTAAGAAGCGGTGATCACACGAAACCTGAATTTACTTCCAATCGCCCAGACTGAGGCCGAGGAATCATTTGACTGGTACGAAGAACGTGAGGTGGGTTTGGGCTCGAAGTTTCGAGTTGCGGTAAAGAAAACAACCGACAAGATTCGAAACAGTCCTTATATGTTTCCGATTGTCCAAGGATCGAAAGTTCGCCGGGCTTTAGTCGATGACTTTCCTTACATCGTAGTGTTTTCCGTCGAGAATGAATCCCTCCTTGTGTTGTCCATGTTCCACACCAGCCGCAATCCGATGATCCGGCACGGTCGGACGGGGTATATCTCGGCCGAACATGTTTCTGTGAAAAAGAATCGGCCTCATAGCGTTGCATCGATAATACATCTATCTATTTTCGCAACAATTATGTATAATAGAGTTTGGCCGCAGTTCGCGTGCGGTCAGGTTTTTTGAAAACACGTGGGACAGTGGGACAAGCCTGTTTTGTGGCCGTAAGATTCCTGATTTCAATAGTTTAGTCTGTCCCACGCGTTGTCCCAGGCCTTTCAAAAGTATGAAGGAGTAGTAATAATTCCTACTTTTTCATACCGAATCCTACTTTTTTCAAATTTGCGAGCCATTGCGGCCGCACGGGAGACAAAATATGCCTACTTCAAAACTGAGTATTTCGCTGCCCGAAACATTGGTTTCGTTTATCGAGGAAAAGGTACGTTTCGCCGGCTACGGATCGGTGAGCGAGTATTTTCGCGAGCTTGTCCGCCGCGACAAACGTGAGACGGCTGAGCGTGTGCTGCAGTTAGAGTCGAGTGGGCGGACGCTTCGCCCCGAGCCTTACGGCGGCAGGCCGGACATCCGGCGCGGATTTGGGGACCCGACACGACTCAGATGAACGACGACGTTACACCCGCTCTTTAAAATTGCCCGCAACCTCCAGTTTTGGTATTTTATAATGTTAGTCGTTGATTAATTATTGTTATAAAAAGGATCTATAAAATGGCCACCGCGATCAAACAACTTAATACCAAACAGGCTAATAAAGACAGTTCAAAGAACGGAAAAGCGGCATCGGTTGACCGTCATCACGGCCTCGATACTGCAACGCTCGTCGGGCTTTACCGGACGATGTATATGTCCCGTCGGGTCGATGACAAAGAGATCCAGCTCAAGGGGCAGAACAAGATATTTTTCCAGATATCAGGTGCCGGGCACGAGGGCATTCTCGCCGCTGCCGCTTTGGCGATGAAGCCGGGCTATGATTGGTTCTTTCCGTATTACCGCGACCGTGCCCTGATGCTCGGTTTGGGAATGACGGCTCAGGAGATGCTCTGGTCAGCGGTCGGTGCCGAAAAAGACCCCAATTCCCACGGCCGTCAGATGCCGTCGCACTGGGGCAGCTCGAAGCTAAACGTGCCCTCGCAATCGTCGTGCACAGGGTCGCAGGCCCTCCATTCGGTTGGGGCCGCCGAGGCAGGCTATCGTGCCGGTTTGGTCGATGGGCTTAAGGACAAGATCACCGGTTTTAAGGGCGACGAGGTGATCTATATGTCGGTCGGCGACGGCACGACCAGCGAGGGCGAATGGTGGGAGGCACTTAACACCGCCTCGAACCTCAAACTGCCCGTGATATTCATGGTCGAGGACAACGGTTACGCCATTTCGACACCGGTCGAAGTCGGCACCGCCGGCGGCAATGTCGCAAAGTTGGTGGTCGGATTTCCGGGACTTTATATTCAGGAATGCGATGGCACCGATGTGCTCGAGAGCTACGCGACGATGCAGCGAGCGGTGGCGTACTGCCGCGAACGCAAGGGCCCGGCATTTGTCCACGCCCGGGTCGTCCGGCCTTATTCACACTCGCTTTCGGATGACGAAAAACTATATCGCCCGGCACACGAGCTTGAGGCCGAAGTCGCGACCGATCCGATCACGAAATTTTCCGAGTATCTGATGACCGAGGGCATCGCGTCGTCCGAGGAGCTCGAGATGCTCCGCAACGAGGTCGATGCCGAGGTGACCGCGGCCTCAGACATCGCGATCGAGACCCCGCAGCCGGCACCGGAAACTGCGCTCCGCAACGTTTTTTCGCCGGATATCGACCCGACCGACCGCCAGCTTTTTGACACCGAGGATGGAGCCGAACTTCACGGCAACGCCGGCACGATGGTCGATCTGATCAACCGCTGTCTGCACGAGGAACTGAAACGCGACGAACGGATCGTCGTCTTTGGCGAGGACGTCGCCGACTGCTCCCGCGAGGAGTACTTGGACGAGGTTAAGGGTAAGGGCGGCGTGTTCAAGGTGACAGCCAACCTGCAGCGTACGTTCGGTTCAGCCCGCGTTTTCAATACGCCGCTCGCCGAGGCAAACATCATCGGGCGAGCTTACGGCATGGCGCTGCGCAACCTCAAACCGGTCGTCGAGATACAGTTCTTTGATTACATTTTCCCGGCGTATCACCAGATCCGAAACGAGGTTGCGGTGACGCGTTGGCGCTCGGACGGCGACACAAAATGCCCGATGGTCATCCGCGTTCCGGTCGGCGGATATCTCAAGGGCGGTGCCGTTTACCACTCGCAATCGGGCACGACGTTATTCTCACATACGCCCGGGTTGATGATCGTCTACCCGTCGACTGCTCTCGACGCCAACGGCCTGCTCAGGACGGCGATCCGATGTGACGACCCTGTGATGTTCCTCGAACACAAACACCTTTATCGTCAGGTCTACAACAAATCGCAGTATCCGTCGTCGGATTTCCTGATCCCGTTCGGTAAGGCCAAAAAGGTCCGCGAGGGCGACGACGTTACGATCGTCACGTTCGGTGCACTGGTCGAGCGTTCTAATCAGGCCGCGAAAAAGATCGAGCAGCAGGGCATCACCGTCGATCTCATCGATCTCCGAACGCTCGTACCCTATGACTGGGAAGCGATCGCCGAATCGGTCAAAAAGACTTCGCGTGTGATCGTCGCCCACGAGGATTCGGTGTCGTACGGCTACGGTGCCGAGATCGCCGCTCGCATTTCGACCGAACTGTTCGAATATCTCGATGCTCCGGTCCGCCGCGTCGGCTCGACCGATACATTTGTCGGCTATGCCCCGCAGCTTGAGGATTACATCCTCCCGCAGGTAGAGGACGTCGAAAAAGCGGTGCAGGATCTGATGAAATATTGATGTATGCCGTATGTTTCGTTCTTTTTCGGAATCATGATCCGGATGTTCTACGACGAACATAATCCGCCGCATTTTCACGCAGAATATCAGGGACAACGTGGAGCTTTTGACTTTGATGGTAATCTATTAACCGGGAGATTCAAGTCTAAGACCGCGAGATCGCTAATAAAGAAATGGGCACGACTACATCAAGACGAACTAACGGCAAATTGGGAGCGGGCACGAATGAGCAGCGTGATCCAAAAGATCGACCCGCTCGACTAGATATCCGTGAAATGGGTTATATGCCGGTCGTGATCGACGCGAAGTATCTGGCCGAATACAGGATCCGGGTTACGTTCGATAATGGAGAGGTGCGTATCGCGGACCTGGGTAAGAAACTCGACCGTGGCATATTTAAGCCCCTACAGGACAAGAAATTTTTCAGACAATTCTTCGTTGACGGTTGGACGATCTCGTGGCCGAACGGTGCGGACATCGCAC
>JAYVUD010000297.1:0-6055 GCA_043788335.1 Chloracidobacterium sp.
TGTTATCCCTCTCAAATCGGCGTCATTGGCATAGATCTCGGAATATAGATCAGCGGATTCCTCAAGCGATTTTCGTTCGACTTCATTCCTAAGGCGATATAGGGCCTCTTTAACAAGATCGTCCTTAGACTTAAAACCGTACCGCGAGTAGTGTTTCAAGAACTCAACTTGATTATCGTCAATTGCGATCGTTTGATCCATACCTTTCAAATTACTTGCAACTAGTCTCTGAGTGCGGCTACGAGGGCATCGATCTGCCTCTTCGTATTCGTCTCCGTTACACAAACCAAAAATTCATTCGGCCGATCAGCATAGTAGGCAGACAGGGCGATACCGCCGTTGATGCCGGCGTCTGAGCGGACCTTGGCAAGTGTCTCGACCGCCGGGCGAGGGCCGCGGACGACAAATTCATTAAATACCGGCGACGAGAATGCGAGTTCGTAGCCGTCAAGTGCGGCGATCTGTTTGGCGGCGTACGCTGCCTTTTGGGCGTTCTGCATCGCGACCTCCTGCAGGCCCTGCTTGCCCATCGTTTCCATATAGATGGTCGCGGCCAGGGCGATCAGGCCCTGGTTGGTGCAGATGTTGGATGTCGCTTTTTCGCGGCGGATATGCTGTTCGCGGGTCGAAAGCGTCAGCACAAAGCCGCGGTTCCCGTTCTTGTCATACGCCACACCGACGAGCCGGCCGGGCATCTGGCGGACAAATTTGTCCCGCGTCGCAAATAGGCCGAGGTGCGGTCCGCCAAATCCCATCGGAATGCCCCACGATTGGCCTTCGCCGACGACGATATCGGCACCGCAGGCACCGGGCGTTTTGAGCAGCCCGAACGAGATCGCTTCGGTCACGACGACGACAAATAGAGCCCCGACCGCGTGAGCGGCGTCGGCGAGAGCCTGCAGGTCTTCGATACAGCCAAAAAAGTTCGGCGACTGGACGACCAGAGCTGCCGTTTTGTCGTCAAGTGCGGATGTGTCGGCAACGCGGCCCGTTTTTGCGTCAAAATCGATCTCGACGATCTCGGTGTCGCCGTGCTGAGCATAGGTCACGGCGACCTCGCGATATTGTTTGTGGACGCTTTTGGCGACGACGATCTTATCGCGGCGGGTCACACGCTGGGCCATTAGATAGGCCTCGGCCATCGCGGTCGAACCGTCGTACATCGAGGCGTTGGCGACCTCCATACCGGTCAACTGGCAGACCAAAGTTTGAAATTCAAAAATATACTGTAGCGTGCCCTGAGCGATCTCTGGCTGGTACGGCGTGTACGAGGTAAAAAATTCGGACCGCTGGATCAGATGATCGACGACCGTCGGCGAGAAATGCGAGTAAACGCCGCCGCCGAGGAACGACGGGACTGTCGTACCGGTGTTTTTCGTCGCCATCGTCTGCATTTCTGCGATCACTTCGGACTCGGCGAGCGGTTCGGTCACATTTAGGGCTCGGTTCAACTGAACTTCCGAGGGGATCGAGCGGAAAAGTTCGGCTGCGTTATTTAGTCCAACAACGGCGAGCATCTCGTCGCGTTCTTCGGGTGAATTTGGTATGTATCTCATCTAAATATGCCTGTTTGAATATGAAAAGATCGAAAAAGTACTACGAAACTACGATGATATCAAAATCGCATTTCTAATTCGAAAATGCAGTAACGTAAATCACAATTCGCGAAAAAAAAGGCGGATACCAGCCTGCACGCCGAGATCCGCCGTTTCTTTGCTACCCGATCTGCCTCATCTCTATCTCGCAGCCGCTAAGACCGCTGCTGCCTCCTGTGCCAAAACGCCCTCGGCAGCACGGTCGGCAGCGCCCTCGGTCTTCGCGGCTGCCTTGTTCTGCAGAACCTGCTGGCCGCTCTTGAGCGAGACCAGTTTGAAATCGACTTGCGCGTCGTAATTTTTCGTCGCAGATGTATCGGTGCCGGTCACCTTGCCAAATAGCCCGCCGAGTTTGCTCGCATTGGACTGTTTCAGTTTTGAGAGATCACTCGTCAGGATATAGTCACAGCCTGCCGCCCGGGCGTCTGCCTCACTGTTGACGGCAAATCCGTCGGTGTTGCCGACGGTCAGTTTTTGGATCAGATAGCCCTGCAGATTTGTCGTCGACACGTTCTCGCCTGACCGGTTGGTCGGAGCCAAAACGCCGATGCGTACTACGCCGGCACGCTTGATCCCAGGTGGCGGATTTTGCTTTATCGTGTCCCCGCCCGGCCTGCCGGACGCGGGCCGTGACGTGTCATCGTCCTGATCGCCACGCATCATTGCCGAAAAATCGGGCTTGCCATAGAGGTCCTGCTGCGAATTGGCCGCCGTGTAACCTGTCGGCACCGCAAAGAGAGCGTCGTCAAGCGCTGCTTTGGTAAATTCGGTGGTTTCGAGCGATTGCGAAAAGCCTTCGTCACGGCCGCCGCCCATTTTCATCATCGACGTCAGTTGCAGTGCAAAGCCCAACTTGCCTCCCCCAGACGATCTGATGATCATACGGTCCTGGCATCCGCCGGGCTTTGCTTGCCGCGTCGGCGGCATCTGCGGACGGTTAACGCTGACCGGGCACGAGAATGACGGTAGGTCGACGTACCAGCCATCCGTCTCGATGCTCACATCGTTTTTGGAACACGCATCGGGCGACGATTGCATCGTCATCGAGGTTTTGATGTGACGTGCAGTCAGGCCAAACATCTGTTTACGCTCGCCGGTGTCGTTGATGACGGACGTCATCGTTATCGTTCCGCCCCTGACCACCTTGCCGTTCGCGGCCGGTGGCGGTGCGACGGGCCGTGTCGGGGCGGACTCAGTTGATTCGTCCGTCGCGAACGGTTCGAGAAAATAGAGCCGCTTTTTGTCGTTTACCTTCAAATTTTGCCGCAGATCGCACTGCTCGATGTCTGCGACATCAGCCCCGATCCCCATCATCCCGCTGCTCTCCGTCCGCTTACGCGAACCCTTAACGTAGACGGTCGACGTCATATTCTGCCCCGCCATCGACGTTGTCTGTTTGATCTTATAGTTTTGGGCTGCCGCGTCGATCGACAAACCGCCGGTCAACATCACCCCGAAAATTAGCGTCACAAGTGCTTTCATATTGATCTCCCGTGTTCCGAAACGAATATGGAGCGACCGGCGAACCGGCGATTACCATAAGACAATGTAACCAAACGCAAACAATCGCGAAGTTATTATTATATAACCCGCAATGCCGAACTCAGCTATTAATTTGATCGAATTTGAGATCTTTTTTTGCTTTTCGCCGGACAGATCACCTGTGCCGCCGATCTCATCGACGCTCCGTACGAAAAAAAGGCCAGGGCCCGGAGCGATCTCCGTAACCCGGCCTTTTCATATTCGACAGTGCCCGCGGCCCCCTCGCCTGCAGGGAACACGGCCGACCGGCTCAATTCGCCGTTAAACTATTCCGACGCAGCGAGGTACTCTTCGTACTCGACGGCCGACATCAGGGCGTCTGCCTCGCCGGGGTTGTCGAGTTTGAGTTTGACCATCCAGCCTGCTTCGTAGGGGTCGTTGTTGACCGCCTCGGGCGTGTCGTTGACGCCGTCGTTGACCTCGGTGACCTCGCCCGCGACCGGCGTAAAGATCTCGGAAACGGCCTTGACCGATTCGACCGAGCCAAAGGCTTCGTGCGTGCCGAATTTATCGCCGACCCGCGGCATATCGATGTAGACGACGTCGCCCATCGAGTGCTGGGCGTAGTCCGTGATGCCGATAGTTGCAATGTCGCCGTCGACGCCGACCCATTCGTGATCTTTGCTGTATCGGAGATTTTCAGGAATATTTGACATAATGTTTTATTAAATTTTGAAAGGATTTACTATCTTAAGTCGATTTTCAATGACGAATCCGTCCTGCATGTCTTCGGAATACAAGATATCAACGTCGGCCAAAAGAGCACTGGTTGCGATAAGGCTGTCCCAAAAGGAAAACGCATGTCTGGTTCTAAGTTCAGAAGCACCGATCAAAACCTGCTCGTCCGATCCAACAAACTTATAATTCAAAAAGAACGACGACACAAGTGTCTGGACTTGCTGTTCGGTAAATGCCGATCTCCGTTTCAGGTTGACACAAACTTCGTTAACCACCTGAGTCGTGAAACAAACGCCAGTACCGCACTTGTCAATCAGTTCACGAGCTACCTTCGCTTTTTCGTCATCCTTGTCTGAAAGAGCGTAGAGCCAAACATTAGAGTCGATGAAAACGTTAGGTCCCGCGGTCATATATTTCGTCTCTGCTCAGAAACGCAGATGAGCGGTCGACGCTTACGGGGTTCGCCATCAGGTGCTTGATAAAGTGCCGGGCGGCGTCCGGTTCGTTTTCGGCTGCCTTTGCCTCATCTTCGATAACGATAACCCGAACTCTCCCACGCCGCATCCTTTTGCTGAGGCTGTCCGGAATTGCGATGATCCCGTCGACACCGAGCGTGGTTTGAAATTCGATCGCTTCCATAATTACGCAGCTACTTTT
The DNA here is from genome assembly GCA_043788335.1 of Chloracidobacterium sp. Taxonomy (GTDB): domain Bacteria; phylum Acidobacteriota; class Blastocatellia; order Pyrinomonadales; family Pyrinomonadaceae; genus OLB17. Next base: position 4,473 of record JAYVUD010000297.1, read on the forward strand.
GCCGTTTGTAGAAGGGCGTGGGCACAACCTTCGCGGCTATTCGTTTGCCTCTGACATCAATTTTAATTTCTTGGCCGACAATTGCAAATTCGGTCGGCAGAAATGCGAGGCCGATGTTATTTTTTAAGAAAGGTGCCGGGCTGCCCGATGTGACATTGCCCACCTTATCGTCCCCGATGTAGATGTCAAACCCGTCACGGGCAATGCCCGGTTCGGTCATTTCAAACCCGACGACGAGACGTTTGACCCCGCTTTCTTTCTGAAGTGCAAGTGCGTCCGATCCGGTAAATGCACCTTTTTTCAGCTTGGTTATCCACCCGAGCCCGGCCTCGAGCGGCGTGATATCGTCGCCGAGTTCGTGGCCGTAGAGCGACATCGCGGACTCGAGCCGCAAGGTGTTGCGAGCGGCGAGCCCGCAGGGAAGTATGCCGCCCTTAGTGCCATAATTGCCGGTTTCGAGCAGTTTGTTCCAGAGCTGTTCGGCGTATTCCGGTGCGGCGTAGACCTCAAACCCGTCCTCGCCCGTATAACCGGTCCGCGAGATGATCGCCTCGACGCCGTCGACCCAGCCTTCGGTAAAATGATAGTACTTGATCGCCGACAGATCTGTTTCAGTCAGTTTTTGCACGATCGCCGTGGCATCAGGCCCCTGGACCGCGATTTGGCAAAAATCACCGCTCGCGTTCGTCAGATCGCAGTTATCGTCAGGTCTATGGTGCGACGAGATCCACGCCCAGTCCTTCTCGGTCGTGCCGGCATTGACGACCAGCAACAGTTTTTCCGCGGCAAACCGATACACCAGCAGGTCGTCGACCACACCGCCACTGTCATTGGTCAACGCCGAGTAATGTGCCTGGCCGTCGACCAGGTTGCGAACGTCATTGGTCACCAGACGGTTTACAAAATCGATCGCACCCGGACCGTCGACCCAGATCTCGCCCATATGCGAGACGTCAAACAGCCCCGACGCCGTCCGCGTCGCCATGTGCTCCTCGATCACGCCCGCCGTATACTGCACGGGCATATCCCAACCGCCAAAATCGACCATCCGTCCGCCGATCGTTCGATGTGCATTATTGAGTGGTGTCTTTTTCAGTGTTTCTTCGGTCATAATACCAGAGTGTAATTTACCTATTTTCCGATAACAAGCCACCACCACCGAATCCCCAAACCCTGAATCAGGCACAAGCCCGCACCGCGATCAAACGGCGACGCGGAAAGAGCGTAAATGTGAAAACGCGGATTCTGTTGATCTATCGCAGACGCGGCGTTTGTCTCAGCGTGCGCGAGGTTTCACCGAATTGTAACGCCGGGTTCGCGAAGTCCGGCGAACAGGAGATCTACCACATAGGCAGATAGGGAACATTGGAAAGAGAGATCGGAATCTCTAGTTCATTGTTAGTGTCCGTTCGTGTTAGTTCGTGGCTAAAAAAATCCGAGGGGGCCGCGAGAGAATCTGGCTGACTTTTCGGACATCCTTGTAAAAGTGAATGTTCATTTGGGACAGACCCAATGTTTTACAGGCTTGTCCCACGTTGTCCCACGTTGTCCCACGAGTGCTGTGGGACAGGTAACTCGCTCTA
>JAYVUD010000298.1:0-5306 GCA_043788335.1 Chloracidobacterium sp.
GCGTCGAAAAGGCAAAATTTGCACGTCCGCGGACGGATTCGACCGGCAGCCAGTCGAAGACCTTGGCAGATTTGACACGTTTGATGATCGCGGAGGCGAGGCCGAACGAGGAAACGTTGAGAAAATAACGGCTCGTCAGATTGCCGTCGAGATCGTGAAACGTGACGCGGCCCACATCGATCGTCCTGGTCTGCCCGGTTCGCAGGCTGACGGCGGCTTCGCGGTTGGTCTGCGGCAGGGCGAGCGTTCGGCGAAAATCGCCGCCTGTGCCCGACGGCATTATCCCGAGTTCGACGTCCCTGCCCGAACGAAGGATGCCGTTGGCCACCTCGTTGATCGTGCCGTCGCCGCCGCACGCGATGATGAATGAGCGGCCCGAATTAGCCGCACGTTCGGCGATATCGATGGCGTCGCCCTGATGTTTGGTAAACGCGACGGCGTACGCACCGAAATGAGCCCGCAGATCGGCGGCGGTGCCGGACCAGTTGCTGCGAGTCGAGCCGGCCGCGGATTTCGGATTAACGATCACGAGCGGCAGCGTCGTGTCGGAGGGCGGTGATTTTTTTAAGGTTTTTACCAAAATACGTCAATGCCGCAAATTAACGGCATTAATTTAAGTAGCCTTTTTTGATCCGATAGTCAAAACCCGAAAGCAGCGAGGCGGTCGCGGCGGACGATGACGGCTTCGGGTTTGCCGCCATAAATGCCTCGATATCGGCGATCGACCGCGGCAGGTTTTTAGTCATCCATTCGACGCCGGTGTCGGTGATGACCATATCGTCCTCGATGCGGACGCCGATATTCTTATATTTTTCGAACGCGGGCCCGACCTTTTTCTTAAATTCGCTCCATTCGGGCGTTTTCGGCAGGTATTCGAGTGCGTCGGCACGAATATATATACCGGGTTCGTTGGTGAAGACCATTCCCGGTTTGAGCGGCACAAAATACTCGCCCACGTCATGGACGTTCATTCCGAGCCAGTGGCCCAGGCCGTGCATATACCAGACTCGCATCTGGCCGGACCTTTTATCCGTGATCAGCCCGAGTTTGAACAGGCCGTCGGTGAGAACGGTTTCGGCGGCACGCGACAGGTCGTCCATATTCGCGCCCGGCTTTGCTGCCTTGGCGGCGGCCTCCTGGGCATCGTAAACGATCTGGTAGATCTCAGCCTGCTCTTTGGAAAATTTGCCGTTGACCGGAAATGTGCGGGTCACGTCTGCCGTGTAGTGTTCATACTCGGCACCGACGTCCATCAGGAGAAGCTGGCCTTTGGTGACGGGGCTTTGCGATTCTTCGTAATGGAGCGTGGTCGCGTTTGGGCCGCATCCGACGATCGACGGGTAGCCCCAATAGTCGGCATTGCGACGGCGAAATGTGTACTCGACCTCTGCCTGGACCTCGTACTCCATCGCGGCGAACGGAGCTGCCGCCCACGAACGCATGTGAGCCTCGGTCGTGATATCGATCGCGTGCTGGAGCAGTTTGAGCTCATACGGCGATTTGATCTGGCGGAGTTCCGCAAATATTGGCTGGGCGTTGACGACGGTTTGGCCCTGGAGAGCGGCAGCAAACTCGGTCTCGACGCGAAATTCGCGTTTGCCGTCGGTGTCAATTTCGCCCTCGGGCTGCAGAAGATAGACTTTTGTGATCGACGCGTCACGCTTTGTCTTGAGACCCTGCAGAAACCCGTCGAGCTTGTCAGCGTCGAGAATATGCGTTATGCCCGACACTCGGGTGGCGTCCTCGTCGGAGTACATTGCACCATTCCACGTCTCGCGTTGAGGGTCTCGTTTTGGTAGATAGATCACCTCGGCGATCTTGCCGCCGGTTTTGGCGATGACGAGCGTGGCGTGAGCTTGCTTGAGATTGGTGAGGTAATAGAGATCGTTCTCCTGTCGAAAAACATAGTCGACGTCGCCGGTGTAGATCTTTGGCTCGGCACTGAAAAGAACGAGAACGCTGTTGTCGTCCATTTTGGCCGCGACCGCTTTTCGCCGGCGGGCGAGTTCGGCCTGACGCTCAGCGTCTGTAAATTTCGGCGCCGGCGGAGCTACCCGAATAGTCGCCGGGCCGATGGTTCCGGCGTCGACGGTCAAGGTCAAGCAAAGCAGGGAACCGGTCAGTACGAAAAGTAAAAACCTATGCATCATTTTTATCACCTATTATTTCCAGATCACTCAACTGAGACTGCGACGTTCGGCGGATGCGATATATCAGAACGACGTTTTCGCCCGTGACCTCATCGACGGAGACTCCGAAAATGATCCGACACTGATCCCTGCCTTTCCCGTAAAGCAGTTGGCGAACCTCAATGATGAACGAGCGGCTTTCAGGAGCGATCGGGCATCGATGAGGGAACTCGCTTAAAGAACTTGTCGCTGTTAAGAGACCGCCGAACCAAGCGTCCGCGCGATCGACAGAAGCTGCTTTCAACCACAGATAAATATTTTCCGCGTCGAGCAGTGCAGGCCGTGAAATATCAACGCGATATGCCATGTTTCGCTGCGATCTCCGCTAAGCCGTCGGCGGCCCGTTTACCTTCGCCGCGGCCAAAGCTATTCATACCTTCCTTGATATCGATCACCGAATCGGCGTATTCGATCCGATCAACGATCTCCTGGAAAGCATCAGGATCGAGCACAACAAGCTCGGCCTTGCCGTTAACGGTGAGAACAAGCGGGTCATGCGACCGCTGTAGCTCTTTGATGTAGTCATTGGTGTTACGCTTGAAATCCGTCAAGGACTGTATCGACCTCAGCTTTATCATAATTAGCCTCGTATAAAACCCTAATTAGATGCTAACACAGATCGTATAAAAACGTAAAAAACTATTTGGCTATTGTTACGAGCATGTCCTTGGTTGACCGGTTGCCAAAATAGTCGGCGGCGTAGACTCTCAGGACATAGTCGCCGGCATCGAGAGCGGCGGTGTCGAGGAAATCTTCTTTGAAGCTTTCACCGTCGACGCGGTTGGTCGCGATGTAATTAAATATCGTTTCGCCGGTCGCACCCGAATGGCTGCCGTTAGCGTATACGAGGCCGATCGAAGCGGCGGCGGGCAGGCGGTCGAATTTGATGGTCCAAACCGGCTCACTGACCGGCGTCAGATCTTTGTGCAGTATCTGATAACCGACCTGATAGACGCCGAGACGGCGGCGGTCCGAGTTGCCGTCGACCTGATCGTAGGCGCGGACGATGATGCGTGTCTTTCCGGTTATTGGAATACGCGCGTTGGGGGTTCTGGCTTCGAGCTCGTGCCAATTTTCGTCCGTCAGCGTCACCTTTTCAATCGTCGGCGGCCGCGAATCGGTGATGCCCGGCAAGACGAGGGCATCGAGGGCGTTCATTTCGGAACCACTTCGGCCGGCGATGAGATGGACGTGGTTCATCGAGTTGAGCGTGCCGATCGGTTCGCCGGCACGAAAATGCGAGCCGCGCGGAACCCGGACATCGGTCATTTTCCCGGCCGGGTCGATCGTGTACTGAAATCGTGGGTCGCCGAGCGGGACGCCATTGGCGTTTCGCCCAAGCCGAATGTGAATGTAACCGAGGGTCGGCATTCGGATCAGTTCGCGAAGGGTGTTGAAATTTTCGGCGGCTATCGGGCGCAGGACTTTCTCATCGCGGACGAATCTGGCGGTTTCGCCGTAGTTGCCGGCGATGTCGAGGCCGTTGTGGTACCAGACCTGGTCGTTGCCGGGTTTCATCTCACCGCGAATCTCGGCGAGCGTTCCGGCAATATCGCGTTTTGCGGCGGGCGGGTCGTACGGCCAACGCGGCGGTGCGGCGGTGCGAAATGTTTCGGGTTTTTCGGCAAGTGCCGAGATCTGGTCCGGCGAAATGGGTCGGTCGCGGATGTCCGCTGAAATGCGGCGGAGGACGCGGTTTTCGCTGTCGGCGACGAGCAGTTCGCCATTGCTGTCAAAGGCGAGCCCGGACGGCCGGTTGAATCGGGCACGGAGCGATGAACCGTCGACCAGGCCGCGGCCGCCTTCCGAAATGGTTGCAACAACCGGTGTTGTACCCGCGACTATCATGCGGATCGCGTTGCCGTCGGCAACGTAGAGCGACCCGGCATTATCGATGGCGATCGCAGCGGGTGCGACAAACGTGGCTGTCCCAAGCGATCCGTCGTGAAGCTCAGCCCGGCCGTCGCCGGCGAGTGTCCAGGTCGTGCCGTCCGACTCCACGACGCGGAGCCGCCTGTTTCCGGTATCAGCGACGACGAGACGACCGTTCCAGGTCGCAAGGCCGGTGGGTGTGTCGAAGCGGGCATCGACCCCGGCACCGTCCGCAAACCCGCGTGTGCCGCCGGCGAGAGTCGAAACGCTGCCATTCTCGATCACGCGGATCCGGTCGTTGTAGGTGTCAGCGACGTAGATCTTGCCGTCAGCGGTAGCGATGCCGACAGGGGCGTTAAATTTTGCCGCGTTGGCGGCACCGTCGACCCAACCGGACGAGCCGTCGGTGCCGGCGAGCAGTTCGATCTTGCCCTCGGGCGTGATGCGTTTTATCGTATGAGTGCCGGCATCGGCGACTACAAGATCGTTTCCGGAGAAAGCGATCCCGGACGGCGTGTCGAGGCCAGCGGTGAATTTCGCTGTCTTGCCGTCATCGGCGACGGTCCAAATGATGCCCTTTTCGCCATCGGATACGAACGTCTCGCGGCCCTTGACCGCAATGCCGAACGGTTCGCCAATCTGTGCGTCAAAGCCGGCGACGGTGACCGTTTTGACCAACTGTTTCAAGACCACGGGGACGCGGGAAAAGTACCAATACGCCCCGCCGGCGAATAGCACAAGGATCGCCATGCCGGTAAGGATGGCGATGATCATAGGGGCAGGCAAAGATTTTACACGATCGGGAACGTTCATTGTTTAGTTCGCATCTATAGTTTGTTACTATATCCGCACAGAATTAATTTTAATAATCAGGAGATATCAATATGTTTTCATTACAAGATCTTTTGGGGCAAGAACAGGGCGATCAGGCTCTGGGGCACATCAGCGAGTCGGTCGGAGCCGAGCCATCGATGGTCAGTACGGCCATTCAGGCGGCTCTGCCGATGCTGATCAACGGTTTGGCTAACAACGCTGCCACGCCCGAGGGAGCCCAAAATCTAGACAACGCCCTCGCTCAGGATCATTCGGGCGGCGGAATACTCGATAATCTCGGCGGGCTCGCGGGTATGATCTTCGGCGGCGGCGGAGCACAACCGCAGGTCAATGCCGGCGGCATCCTCGGCCATATTCTCGGATCAAATCAGGGTGCAGTCGCCCAAGAGGTGAGCAACCAGTCGGGGCTCG
>JAYVUD010000299.1:0-4147 GCA_043788335.1 Chloracidobacterium sp.
AAACTCCAGAAAGGCAAATTTGAAAAATCCTCGGAGTGGGAAAACAGGAAAAAAAGTTTGCTAGATGATGTTGTGTTGCCGGGCGGCAATAAGGCCTCCGATCAAATGATCTTTTTATTCGAAGAAGGGACCGGCGTGCCGGAAGCTAGACCAGCGAGTTATGACGCTGACAACGAACGGTGGACGTTTCCGCTGGATATACTTCGATTTTCAGGAAGTATATGCTTGCCGATGATGAGCGAGAGGACAGGTCACCTGTACTGTCTAATAGTCCCCAAATCGATCGGATCAAATCGAAATGCTTTCGTTCAAATGGCACCAAACATCGCGTCAACAAATGACGGAAAGTTGCAGATCTCATTTGTCGGAAAGATCGTCGAGCCCCATATTTGGAATGCCGAACCATCAAACACGAACAGCATTTTTATGGGCCTGCATTTCGAAGTCAGCGATGTCATCTGTCTGAATCCGAAATCCGGACAACGGTGGAAGGTCGAATTTGAGTCGTCAAAACCCATCGTGCCGCGGCAATCCTCAACGGATGATCGGGAAATGCTTCCAACATTCTCGAGTGACCGCATAATGCCGCCGACATTAGACGAAATACGTGGTTTGGTGCAGTCTACACTCTTAAAGGTTTCAATCGGCCTCGAAAAAGACGATTTTACGGACTTTCGCGAACAGTTTTCGAAGTATCGTAAAAGCAACACGTCAGAAGCCCAGGTTAAGTACGATTTCGACACGTTGACACAAGAAAAATCGACTATAGTTCTCCTTAGGAGCTCATTAAATCAAACAGTCTTATTCGATGGGTCTCCGAAAATCGAGAAGAGCGGCAATCTGGAATTGTTGAGAGTCTTGGGAGGTTATTCTGTTAATAGTTCTAAGGTCATCCGTTTCTACCTGACGTACATATGGGAAGACGGTGCTTGGAAAGTCTTCTTCTACCATATCACGAAGAATTAGTAGTACGGCGGGTCAACCGCACGTGAGTAAGGGCTCAAGCTGAATGATCAAGGCCGTGGGTGCGATGCTCACGGCCTTTTGACTGGAACGCTGGCGACCCCGCCGGCAAACGCCGGTTCCGCCGGCGTGGCGGCCGTGGTAATGACGCATACGTCCCGTTGCTGGCGCAACGGTGCCGGCGAGGGCTCCGGCGTTCAGGGCATTGGGGGCCGGCATTTCGGGGAAGACGATGCGTGGGGCTACAATACGGGTTATGCTGAAGATCGATGTTCATACGCATATTCTGTCGAAAGATATCCCGCGGTGGCGGGATAGGTTTGGGTACGGCGGGTTTATTTCGCTTGACCATTACCGGCCGTGCTGTGCCCGGATGGTGCGGGACGACGGCAAGGCGTTTCGGGATGTTGAGGAAAACTGCTGGAGCCCGGTGCGGCGGATCGAGGAGTGTGACGAGGCGGGCATTCGGGTGCAGGTGCTGTCGACGGTGCCGGTGATGTTCAGTTACTGGGCGAAGCCGTCGGACGGGGCCGAGGTTGCACGGTTTTTGAACGACCATATCGCCGACGTCGTGAGCGAGTTTCCGCTGCGGTTCATCGGCCTCGGGACGGTGCCGATGCAGGACACTGCACTTGCGATAAGCGAACTCGAACGATGCAAGACGATAGGCCTCGCCGGCGTGCAGATCGGGACCAACGTCAATCAGTTAAATCTCGGCGAGCCGCGATTTCACGAGTTTTTCGCGGCTTGTCAGGAGCTCGGAATGGCGGTCTTTGTTCATCCGTGGGAGATGGCGGGCGAGGCGGATATGCAGAAATATTGGCTGCCGTGGCTCGTCGGAATGCCCTCGGAAGTCTCAAGGGCGATCTGTTCGCTGATCTTTTCGGGAACGTTGGAACGCCTGCCGCACCTGCGGATCTGCTTTGCCCACGGCGGCGGATCGTTTCCGTCGACATTGGGGCGAATCGAGCACGGTTTCGACGCCCGGCCCGATCTGTGTGCGGTCGACAACCCGCACAGCCCGTCGATGTACCTCAACCGGATGTATTTCGACTCGCTGGTTCATCGACGCGAGGCACTCGACTATCTCATTCACCTCGTCGGGGCGGACCGGGTGGCACTCGGCTCGGATTACCCGTTTCCGCTCGGCGAACTCGAGCCCGGGCGGCTGATCGCGTCGGCGAACTATGACCAAGCGGCGACCGAGGCACTGTTTCACGGGACAGCACTCGCCTGGCTCGGACGCGAAAAGTCGGAATTTCTATTTTGACGATCTGTACGGCACGGGCTTATCTTTCATCGTGTCGATAATGCCGCGGATGTCCTGTTCGGTCGTGTCCGGGCTGATAAAGCAGAACCGCGAGATCGTCTCGTATTCGCCGTTAACACGCCATTTTGTTGGGGCGACCAGTGCATAACCGTCGCGGTGGTTGTGGTACGTCCAGTTCCAATAGTCCTCGCTCGACCATCCGATCCGGCGGTACAAAACGCACGAGAGGCTCGGATCGCGGACGAGCTCGACGTGGTCGGCCTCGGTGATGATGCGGCCGGCGGCGTTGGCGAGCTCGATGCCGCGTTCGACGGCGACGATGTAGCGGTCGGTGCCGTGGGTCGCGAGCGAGAACCACAGCGGCAGACCGCGAAGACGGCGGGTCAATTGGATCTGATAGTCGGACGGGTTAAAGCCGTTGGTCTCGCCCTTAAAGATATCGAGATACGAGCCCTCTTGGGCGTGGGCGCGTTTTGCCAATTCCGGATCGCGGTAGATCACCGCTCCGCAATCGTACGGCGAAAAGAGCCATTTGTGCGGATCGATCGTCACGCTGTCGGCCATCTCGATGCCGTTGAACAGGTGCCGGACCGACGGTGCCGTCAGGGCGCCGCCGCCGTATGCGGCATCGACGTGAAACCAGACATTCTCACGCCGGCAGACCGCCGCAATGCCGGCCAAATCGTCGACGATGCCCGCGTTGGTCGTGCCGCCGGTCGCGATGACGGCGAAAACGCGTTTGCGGTCCGCGGGCGAAAGCGAACGGAACTTAGTCTCAAGATTTTCGGCCTGAAACCGCTCGACGGTGTCCGCGAGCAGGACGTCGGCGTCGATGACCTTTGCCATCGCCTTGATCGACGAATGGGCTCCGTCCGAGGTCATGACGATCCCGCGGGTCGTCCGGTTGGCCTCGTCGCGGTTGCGCCAGTCTTCGCGGGCGGCGACCATCGCCGAGAGGTTGGCCTCGGTCCCGCCGCTGGTAAAAACGCCGAATGCCGGTTCCGGCATCCCGGTCAGCGAAACGAGCCACTGCATCGCCTGATTTTCGGCAAAAATGCCGCCGGCACCTTCCATCCAGAACGCACCGTGGATGCACGACGCCGACGTCACAAGATCGAACATGATCGCGGCCCGCGTGGGTGATGCCGGAACGAACGCCAGATGACGCGGGTGGTCGATCGAGATGCTCGATTTGAACAGCACGTCGCGAAAAATTTGAAACGCCCGCTCGCCGCCGATGCCTTTTGGTGTGACGGTCTCGCCGACCAGGGCCTGGAGCTCCTCGGCCTTTTTCGGAAACCCGAGGGGCTGATCCATATCCGTGATGCGGTTGATCGCGAATTTGATCACGTCGAGCGACATTTCCACCAGATCGATATCTACGTTGTGCATATTTAGCTTCGCATTGAGAGGCGAATGATAATATTCTGAATTCGATGCGCCGTAATCTAGAATAAGCTAATTGGGCGGGTTCGGGAAAGCTGGCGTTGACGTGGACAGGGCTTTGGCGGGCCAGTGTCTGTGCTCCGATGAGGCGCAAGTATTGTGAGGGAGCACGTTAGACGTTACAGCGGCATTTATCGACCTCGTTTTGGACTGTTTGCGGGTCTTCTTTGCGTACTTCGCTGCTTTGCGTGAGGCTTCTTTCTGTTGCCGTAAAACATAAAGATATCACGCAAAGACGCAGAGAACGCAAAGTGAGGAAAGACAGAAAAGACAGACGTACGAGCGTTGTGACCCTAGCGTTGGGCCACTTTGAACTGCCGAGGAATATGAGGATCGCACGCAAAGACGCGGAGAACGCAAAGTGAGGAAAGCAAGAAAGGGATCGGGTTGGATAAGGTTGGGGTATTAATGGTGTTGGGTACGGAATAATGGTGACGATCGCGGCTGACGATATCGACGGGTACATTC
>JAYVUD010000300.1:0-6875 GCA_043788335.1 Chloracidobacterium sp.
CACCCTTCGAACGGCGTTTACGCAGGTCAGTGGCACTCGTCGACCCGTAGCACGAACCAAGATAATTGACACATATAAACGCATATTCCGACGTGTCGAAAACAGCATCGTGCGAAATGAGTCCGTTCCACCAGTCGCCGACGCGCGAACTGCCGGTCAGTGCGTGAAAAACCAGGACCGCGTTCGACCGCTCGACGTTCAATTTGCCGTAAATACTGGCCCGAAGGCGTACCTCCGGCAGAACCTCTCCGCTTTCGAGCTGAAAAGGTTCGTTGATTGTGAGATCAACTTCAAACATAATTGTTAAACCTCAGACATAGATTTTATTGATGAAATCTCTTTTCGCCCGCCCTGATCGCAATATTGAGCCGATTTTGCTGCGGCGGTAGCGGACAGGTGGCAAAAGCCGTAAAAGCACATGGCGGATTTTCTGCCCGGTTAAAATCGAGCACCACGGTGCCGTCAACCGCAGCGTCTGCGTACAAGAATCTTCCGGAACCGTACGTCTCGGTTCGGCTCGTCAGATCTCGAAAAATGATGAACAAATGACCTTCCTCATCGACGGGTTCGAGCGTAAACTCACGTCCGCTGAGTTTGAACCGCAGCAGGCCCGGCGACGTCGCCTTAAAACTGCCGCCGAGAACATTTGCGATCAGCACTTCCTTGGGTGTCGCATATTTTTCAAATTTCGCGACCACGCGAGCCCGCGGGTCGATCGGGTACCAATTTAGGCGAGTGAACTCACGCCTCGACCTGCTGTTGGTATCCCTCACACGGATCGCGAATTTTTCGCCGCGTTTTATCAGGAAAAACGACTGGCTGCCGAAATTGACGATCTTCGGTTTGGCCTTTTCGTCGAAGGACAGATCGGCGGTTTTGGCCGGTTTGCTGTCGACCGTTGCATTGACGCCATCGGCGATTGTCAACCGCGCCGTGTCACCCTTGAGTTCGATGTCGCCAAACTCGCCCGATTTGAAACTTTCGGTCAGTTGGACATCAAACGCGTCGCCCGAACCGATGGTGTTCCGCCCCGCTTTCAACCAAAACAACCCGACTACCGTCAGCCAGCCTTCCTCGGATTTTAGCTCGGCTTCGTGGGCGGTCCGCCATTTCTCGGTCTCGCCGATATACGCCCTTTGGGCGTTCGCGGGGCCGGCAAACGCGGCTGTCAAAAGTAAGATCGCCATTATCGCTGTCTTCATTTCACAGCCTCCTAATACTTCGGAACCGACGGATCGACATCGTTCGACCACGCCGTGATGCCGCCTTTTAGATTAATTAGCTTGCCTTCAAATCCGGCATCTTTCAGAAATCCGATCGCCTTTGCACTACGGACGCCGCCCTTGCACTGAACGATCGTCGTCTTGCCTTTCGGAATCTCGCAGATGCGATTGACGATCTGCCCGAGCGGGACGAGTTGGGCTCCGGGAATGCGTGCGAATTCATATTCGTGCGGTTCGCGGACGTCGATGATCTGAAGATCGACCTGAGCGTGGATCCATTCGCTCAATTCTTTCGCCGAGATCTCGTCGAATTCCGGTTTTGGCTCGGCGGTGCTGAGACCGCAAAATGCATCGTAATCGACCAGTTCCTTGATCGTCGGGTTATCGCCGCACAGTTCGCAATGGGGGTTTTTGCGAAGTTTGAGTTCCCGAAACTTCATCGTCCACGCATCAAAGAGCAGCAGGCGGTTAAGCAAAATTCCCTCGGCACCGAGGATCACTTTCAGTACCTCGTTCGCCTGTATTGTTCCGACGATGCCCGGCAGAACGCCCAGCACGCCGCCCTCGGCACAACTCGGCACGAGTCCCGGCGGCGGCGGTTCGGGGTAGAGACAGCGGTAACACGCTCCGTGTTCCGCCCAAAAGACGCTCGCCTGGCCCTCGAACCGAAATATCGAGCCGTAAACGTTCGGCTTGCCCGTGAGCACCGCCGCGTCGTTGACCAAATATCGGGTCTGAAAATTATCGGTTCCGTCGACGATGACGTCGAACTCACGAAACAGTTCCAACGCGTTTTCGCTCGTCAGACGCGTATCGAACGCCTCGATATTCACGTTCGGGTTGATGTCGTTGAGACGTTCTCTGGCTGATTCGATCTTCGGCCGGCCGACGTCCTTGGTTCCATGGATGATCTGCCGTTGGAGGTTTGATTGGTCGACCACGTCAAAATCGACGATCCCGATCGTCCCAACGCCCGCCGCCGCGAGATAAAGCCCGAGAGGAGAACCCAACCCACCGGTCCCGATCGTCAACACACGTGCATTCTTCAGCTTACGTTGACCCTCTAGTCCGACCTCGGGCAGAATCAGGTGACGTGAATATCGTTGGTATTCCTCGGTGCTCAGACTCGGCAACTCACCGGTTATTTGCGCGGTTGCCACGCTGCTGCCGCCGGCGATCGACGGCACTATCGTCAACGTCTCACCGTCCGCGACCGGCGTGTCAGCACCCTCGAGATATCTGATATCCTCGTCGTCGATATATACGTTGATAAAATTTCGCAGGGCGTCCTGGTCCGTAAATAGATGCTTTCGCAGATCGCCAAACTCCGTCGTCAACGCCCTCAACGCTTCGCCGACGTTGGTTCCGCCGACCGCTACCTCTGATCTGCCGCCCGCAAACTGCCGCAGCGGCGTAGGTATTAAAACTGTAATTGCCATTTTGAATACTCCCTGATTTTTCCCTTGGAAACTAACGCTTAGTAAAGATCGAAGCTGATAGCTTTCAGCCATTTTCAGACTCACACGTGCGTGTCGACATGTTCCTTATTGAACATGGTCCTGTCGTTCTCCATCACCCACGAGTTCCAATCGACCGCTTTTCTATCCCGAACCGAAACGATGATGTATGACCAGACCGGGAGAGCGTGATCTAGGTCAAATTGCGACGGCACCGCCTCGTCATCCGGATGCGAATGGTAGTATCCAATGACATCGAGGCCTTTGCCGCGGGCCTCACGCTCCGCCCGCATCAACTCACGCGGGTCGATCAAGATCCGGTCGTGCCGCGACTCGACATCAGCCGTGTTGACCATAGGTCGCGTCTCGACCACCGTTTTTCGCTCGCCATCGAGATGCCCGAGCAGCAACCCGCCGCACTCGTGCGGATAGTCGGCCTCCGCATGCCGCTCGATCGCGCTCAGATGTTCCGCCCCAAATATCAACATTCTTCTTCCTTCCGCACCTTTTCCCTTTTTCACTTTCCAAGAGCTTGTTCGATATCAGCCAAGATATCCGCTGGATCCTCGATACCGACCGATATCCGGATCAGCCCTTCGCCGATGCCGAGCGACGCCCGCCGCTTTTCGGTCAATTCGCGATGCGACGACGAAGCCGAGTGCGAAACCGTCGTGAACACATCGCCGAGCGTCGTCGCACGGACGACAAGCTCGAGCGAATTCATAAATCTCCACGCCGCCTCGCGCGTATCGTCGGCAAGGACGATCGACACGAGTGCCCCGTAAAGCGGCTGCCGCAGAACACGTTCCGCAACGCCGTCGCCGCCAAATTTTGGGTAATGCACCCGGGCGATGCCGCCATGCCCGGCGAGTGCGTCGGCGAGCTTTTCGGCATTTGCACATTGTCTGTCCAGCCTGAGGGCCAGCGTTTTGACGCCCTTGGATATCTGATGTGCCTCCCAGACGCTGAGAACGCCGCCGACGAGCTTCATCGCGCTTGTCAGAGCGGGCTCGTCCGCGATCTCGCGGGCGACGACCACGCCCCCGGTCGCATCGCCGCTGCCGCCGAGGTATTTGGTCGCACTGTGGACGACGAGGTCGGCACCTAAACGCAGCGGCCGCGTCAGATACGGCGTTGCGAACGTGCTGTCGACGATGAGCTTCGCCCCGACCGAGTGAGCGATCTCAGCAACGGCCGTGATGTCGAGCACCTTGAGCAGCGGATTGGAGATCGTCTCGCCGAGCAGGACACGCGGCCTGAGTTCCTCGGTCTTTTGCCGCACCGCGTCGAGATCGCCGAAATCCACAAGCTGAGTCTTGACGCCAAACGCCCCGAAAACTTTGTAGATCAGATCGAAAGTCGCCCCGTACAGGTCACGCGACGCGAGTATCACCGCACCCGGCGTCAGGTCGCTCGCCAATAACGCGGCGTGAAGAGCCGCCATTCCGGAGGCGAACGCCCGGGCGACCGCTCCGCCCTCGATCACGCGGATCGATTCCTGCAGTGCTGCAACCGTCGGATTGCCGTATCGCGAGTAGATAAAATCGTCGAGTTCGCCGGTAAAGACACGTTCGGCGTCCTCCATCGACGGATAGCTGTAGCTCGAATTAGCAAAAAGCGGAGTCGAATTTGGCAGCCCGACGGGCAGCGGTTGGCGTTCGCCGGCATGCACTATTTCAGTTTCGATAGATCGTTTCGTCATAATATTTTTAAAATCAAAAAAAGCCCTCGTGCTAAAGTTGCACGAGAGCTTTTATAAAAAAAATCTTCGTTTTCCGACGGTGAAAATAATAATCCCCGTAAGTCTTTAGCAGTTTTTATCGTGGAGCAAGTTGCCTTAAATCGCCACGCTTTTGGATTTTCAATTTGCCGCCCCAATTTCCCGGCCGACTTTTTCAAACTAGAACATCCGCCAGGACGTTGTCAAACGCAAAAGTTGATTTGCCCACGAAAGGCACGAAAAACACGTACGAGCTTTGCCCAATAACTCGTTGAGAACACACGTTTTCTCCCTTCTAATCACCATCGAAATAAAACTTGCTTATTGTCGTATATTTCGCGCCTTTCGTGGGCACAATCTTACCCGCATAAAACAGACCCGCCGTTGATATTCAATATCTCGCCCGTTATGTGCCGCGACCAGTCGGAGAGCAGAAAACAGATTGACAGGGCGACATCGTCGGCCGATGCCATCCGCTGCATCGGGATCGATCTGATGACCGACGCTTTATAGTCGTCGTCGTCAAATACGGCACGGACCATCGACGTTTCGATCCAACCGGGAGCGACCGCATTAACACGGATCCGCGGGCAAAGTTCGCTCGCAAGTGCCTTGGTAAATGATATCTGCCCGCCCTTTGACGCGGCGTAGTTCGAATAGTTTGCCTCGCCGCGTTGCCCGGCGGTTGACGAGACCATCACGATCGCCGCCGAATCGCGTTTTTTCATCGCGGGCACGCACGCCTTGGTCATCGCCCACGCCGATTTGAGGTTGGTGTTGATTACCTTGCTCCAGAGTTCCTCGGTCATATCCTCGATCGGTGCACCATCCCAGATCCCGGCGTTGCAGACCAGCAGATCGATACGGCCGAATTTTTCAAGAGCCTGCTTTGCGATCTCCTGCGCACCTGCAAATTCCGAAACGTCCGCCCGCACCGAGATCGCCTCGACGCCTTTGCTAACGCACATCTCGACCGTCTCATAAGCCTCCACGTCGTTGCTTAAATAATTTACAACAACATTCGCCCCGCCCTCAGCCAACCGCAGAGCGGTAGCTCGCCCGACACCACGCGAAGCACCGGTCACGATCGCCGTCTTGCCCTCAAAAAGGTTGCTTGGAAGTTTGATGTCACTCGAGGATTCGGTCATAAACTAGATTTTCACCGCAGAGACGCAGAGACGCAAAGGCAGATTAAGCATTTTTTATGTTTGTGGACTTCCGATCTCTGCGTCTCAGCGTCTCTGCGGTAAAATACCAACAATGAACGACCAGAACCTCCTCGAAGATCAACCAATCGCATGGACACCGACACCCGAAGTCATTGAGCGGGCACGGCTCACGCAATTTATGCGTCAGGTCGGCGTCTCGTCCTGGGACGAGCTTTACGCCTATTCGATCAACGATGTCGAGAAATTTACCGCAGAAGTTCTGAAGTTTCTCGACATCAAATTAGACCCGCCATACGAAAAACTACTCGACACCGCGAACGGCGTCGAATTTCCTGAGTGGTTCGGACGGAGCGCGGACACTCCTGTCCGCATGAGCGTCGCTTCGACGCGAACATCCGCGGACGATCCTCAGCGCTCGTTCGGCCGAGACACTATCGCCGGAGTAACCGGCGATGCGGACAGGAGTGTCCGCGCTCCGTGCGAGGATATCTCTCGACTCTAAAGTCGCATCGATACAATCAGGAGCGTCTGAGTTCTCACGATAAGCACTGCTAAACTTCCAATGCCGAGCGTCCTCGACAAGACCGGCTTTCACTGGATTATTTTCGATGTACTCTAGCTTTCCGAGGAGATCTTCTGGATCTCGTATATAGCGGTCAAAGTAGTCCGCCTGCCAGACCGTGCCTTTACTCCCCAAAAGCTGATTGATCTTCCTGGCAGAAATTCCCTTGACCCGTTTCATAATTCCGGCAAGCGTGTGTCCCTCGTAGGGGCGTAGAAGGACGTGGGCATGGTTCGGCATTACTACCCAGCCAATTACATCGCAACTCTGACGATCTTCCGTCAATATCGTTTCTTCAACCAACGCCGCGGCGGAGCGGTTCCGAAGGATGCACTCACCAGCCCCCGAGTCGAGATATTCCTCAACCCGCTCCCGAAGTTCTTCTGAGACGTCTGTATGCCCGTCGTGCTCGATTCTAACCTTCATTTTTTCGATCACGCCCTTTGGAATCGAGTCGTCTAAACGAAAGGTGATGAACTGTGTAACGTTTCCGTCGAAATGGGGGAGCTTGTGCCGGTACCAGCCGCGTTTTTTCACGGTTTCGCTTTCTCTGGACGCCGAAGCGGCGTCCATGCGGACAAGAGTGTCCGCGCTCCTCTCGTCGCTCGCGGCGAGTGAACGGATCAGGGTCGGCGAGATGCCGAGCACCTCGACCTTATGCTTTGCACAAAACTCCCACATTCGGTCGGGGGTTGGGTAATCGGGGGCTCCGTCGTAGATGCAGATAGTCGCTCCGTTTATCAG
>JAYVUD010000301.1:0-4427 GCA_043788335.1 Chloracidobacterium sp.
GTAGTTGCGAACGACAATAAAGGCCTTTGCCTTCGATATTCGTTCTCGCATGATATCGCCCGAGGTCGGAGCCGTCGGTGCGACTGGCGACGGGCTTACAGACGGCACCGTCTGAGCCTCGGCGGCCAATATCAAGCTAACGAAAACCAGTAAAACCGAAGTGCAATACCTTCTGACATTTAACGGCATTTAGAGTCCTCCATTACTGACTTAAATTCTCCGTAAAGGTCAAGCGAACTTACCCTCGAAGGCTCACTTATACGACCCATTCCCAATTCCAAACGCGATTCCAATTGCCTTTTTAGCGGTCTGTTCAAAAACCACGGCCCATCAATTCTTAAGACTTAAGATGATTTTCTTTCGGTATGCGTTTGCAACTAACTTTATAGCACTTTCGTCAAGCGTGAGCAAACGTCGGTCGAGCATCACCACGCGGCCGTTAATGACAACGGTCCTGACATCGGAGGCCTTGGTCGAATAAACAAGTGCTGAGTATATATTGAAATATGGCACCTGATTGAGACTGTCGAGATCGACGATCGCGATATCCGCTCGCTTGCCGGGCTCGATCGATCCCGTTATCGAATCCAGATGAAGTGCCCTCGCACCGCGGATCGTCGCCATCTCGAACGCCTGCTCCGCCGGGAGCGTTTTCGGATCGTTCGACGTCAGCTTGTGGAGTTTTGCCGCCGTGTCCATCTCTTCCCACATATCCAGGTCATTGTTGGAAGCGGCACCGTCCGTACCGAGACCGACGGCGATATCCTTTGCCAGCATCGCTGGGATCGGAGCAACGCCCGACGCGAGCTTCATATTCGACTGGGGATTGTGGGCGACGCCAACGCCGCGGGCCTTGAAAATGTCGATCTCGGCCGGCGTCAGCCAAATTGAATGAGCGGCTATCACCCGGTTTGACAGGAAGCCGATACTATCGAGATATTCGACCGGGGTTTTGCCATATTTATCCCTAATGTCGTCGCGTTCCTTTTTTGTCTCGGCGATGTGGGTGACCACGGTCGCATTCAGTTTGTCGGACAGTGCGCGGATCGCCTTGAGGTGCTCGGTCGAAACCGTGTACGGTGCGTGCGGTGCCATTGCCGGAACGATGAGCGGATCGCCGGCCCATTTCTTCAAAAACTTCTCGGAGTACGCCATCATCTCCGCGTTGGTCTTATTGTCGGCGACCGGAAAATCGATGATCGTCTCACCGAGCACGCCGCGGACGCCAGCCTTTTTCGTCTCGTCCGCCACGGCGTCCTCGAAATAGTACATATCGCAGAAGGTGGTCGTGCCGCCGCGGATCATCTCGGCCAAGCCGAGACGGGTACCGGCGCGAACAAAGTCCTCGGTGACGTTTTTGGCCTCAGCCGGAAAGATGAACTTATTTAACCAGTCCTGCAGGTCGAGATCGTCTGAGATGCCGCGAAACAGCGACATTGCGGCGTGGGTGTGGGTGTTAATGAGGCCGGGTATTACCGCCTTGCCGGCGGCGTCGAGAGTCCTCTTGGCAGTCAGATGATAGGTAACAATCTGCCGAGGCCCGACCATCGCCACCTTGCCGTCTTTGATAGCGACGGCACCGTCCTCGATCACCCGGCGGGTGGCGTCCATCGTAACGACCGTTCCGCCGACGATCAAAAGGTCGCAGGTCCACGGAGCAACATATTTATCCGTATGCGGGACTCTCTGAGATAACGTTGAGATTGAAAAGGAAAGAAGGAGTAAAAATGCGAAGTATAATTTCAGCTTATCCATAATTGAGGCTACACCGTTTCGGCGGTCATTGCAACACACGTGTGTTTAGCAACCATACGTCATTGACATGGCAGACAATTATTCTATACTCGCATTTATGCCATCTCCAGCTTTTAGATTACGTGGGTTTAGCCGTCTGTCGGATGCGGTCGTCGACTCGCTCGGCGAACTCGAGAGTAAAGTATTGACAATTGTCCGCTCGCAAGGCGAAACAAATGTCGGACGCGTGTCCGACGCCCTTGACCGTTCGTATGCGTATACAACAGTGATGACAACGCTCGACCGGCTTTACAAAAAAGGCCTTTTGACGCGATTTAAAGAGGGGCGAGCATTTTACTATTCGGCCAAATATTCGGCCGAGGAGCTCGAACGCGGCATCACCGCCGACGTGATGAGTACGCTGCTTGACGCCAGTCCGTCGCGGGTCTCGCCCGTACTCGCGTGCATTGTTGATTCGGTGAGCCACCGCGACAGGCAGTTGCTCGACGAACTCGAACGGCTAGTCCAGCAAAAAAGACTCGAACTCGATAAGGAGATCTGATCAAACTTGTACTTCTGGCTCGGCATTTCTCTGACACTTGCGTTTTTGCTGATCGTGAATATGTTAGTCGCGATCTTTGCTTCTGCGTTTTGGAGGATCGTTTCTAGCCGCGTCCGCCTTTCATCGGTCGGAATGCGCGCCCAGATCATCTTTGGTCTGCGGGTCCTGCCGGTTGCCGCCTCACTGGTATTTGTCTTTGCTTTTCTCGTTCCGTCGTATTTGCTCCACGAACCCATCGCCTCGGGCGAGGTGGTGAGCGGAAAGCTGGGGCTTATCGCTCTGTTCTCGTCGCTCGGCGTGATCATCGCCATTTTCCGTGTCGTCCAAACCTGGCGGGTCACCCGGCGGCTTGCGACAAACTGGCTGAACGCCGCAGTTAAGATCGAACTGGACGACGTCGATATACCGATCCACCGGATTAGGCACGAGTTTCCCGTGATCGCCGTGATCGGGATCTTTCACCCGCGACTCTTTGTGGCCGAGCAGGTGCTCGAGTCGCTCGACCCGGGTGAATTGTCCGCCGCCATCTCCCACGAATACGGTCACCTGAGAGCCAATGACAACTTTAAGCGGACATTGCTTCGCGTATGCCGTGACCTGCTCATCCTGCCGTTCGGCATCGGGTTGGATAACGACTGGGCCGATAATGCCGAGTCGGTCGCCGACGAATATGCCGCCTCGAAGAGCCGCTCGACCGCTCTCGACCTGGCTTCCGCTCTTGTCAAGATCGCACGTATTGCTCCCGCCGGCAAGAGTCCGGCGATGCCGGCAGGTGCCTTCCTGATCAACGAACAGAATACCGACATTACATCTCGGGTCCGACGGCTTATCCGTCTTAGCGAGGCGTCCGCTGCGGTGGAGCATCAGGTTGTTTTTGGGTTCTCGCCGGTCGTCTGGGTCTCAACGGCGACGTTGGCCGTCCTGGTTGCCCTGCCGCTGCTCGACGGACGTTTTCTGGCTTCGACACACGAAGCAGTCGAACAATTCGTTAGCCTTCTCCGTTAACCTCAGCATTTCCTCAAGCCCTTTTTATTGATCTGCGTCGATCTATCGCATTGGGCCCTCTACGGCCGCTGGTAGTAATTGCCCCAAACAAATAGGCTTTCTCCTAAGGCTTTTGCCTGATCTATACTGCAGGAACAAAAATAATGAAAATGTTTGAAATATTTGATGCGGCCGTTTCGGTCAAAACCGCCGACGTTCTCGGTGTGGCAGTGCTTCTGCTCGTCCTGGCCGCATTTGCTGCGGGCCCGGCGATCGCTCAGACGCCGAACACATCGACAATGATCATCACGGTCGTCGATCAAAACGATGCCGTGGTCCAGGGGGCCGCGATCACCGTCGTGAATCAGGCTACGGGAACCTCACGTGATGCGATCTCCGGTGGCGAAGGCTCGGCGACGATTGCCGCCCTCTCGATAAACGGCACTTATAAGGTCACCGTCAACAAGACCGGATTTGCCGCTCACGAAGTTAACGGCCTCGCGCTCAGACTAGGCGAAACTGCTGCCGTCAAGGTAAAGCTCGAGGTGAGCGGCGGCAGGAACGTAATTGAAGTATCGGGAACGACCGAGGGCGTTCGAAATGACCCGCAGATCGGCCGTGTGCTCGAATCGAAACAGTTCGACGAAACACCGATCCTCGGCCGCAAGTTCAGTACCGTACCGCTGCTGAATTCGGCCTTTCGTCAGGGCAAAGGAACCGGCGACCTGTTTGTGAATCAGACGTATTACATAACAGGTGTCGGTTCGCGCCGGGCCACGACGACGACGATCGATGGTGCGAGCAACGACGAAGGCTGGGGCAGGCAGGTCGGCGTCGCCACGCTTCCGGTGAGCGCCGTGCAGGAAGTCAACGTTATGACGAATGCATTTTCGTCAGAATTTGGCTGGACCTCCGGGCCCGCGATCAATATCGTCACAAGGTCAGGCAGCAACCAGTTTCACGGAGAGGGTATTTTCTCATATCGGCCGGGCGGGGCGTGGCAGGCGAAGAGCTTCAGCACAACGGGCTTCTGCCCGGCGTCGGTTGCGGCAAGCTGTGTCGCACCGACAACGCTCATCTCGATCCTGCCTGTAGATATCCCGGACAAACTCGGGCAGGTTGCCGGTTCGGTCGGCGGCCCGATCAT
>JAYVUD010000302.1:0-6493 GCA_043788335.1 Chloracidobacterium sp.
CAATCTGGCATCTACAGACTTTAAGATGACGCACGCTCGCGTTGGAAATGTACTCGGCGTCCGCCGCGAGAGCGTCACGGCTGCCGCCCAGCAGCTCCAGGAAAAGGGGCTCATCAGCTACAACCGCGGCGCTATGAAACTGCTCGACCGCAAAGGTCTGCTTGCGTCAGCCTGCGAGTGCTATCACGTCGTCCGCGACCAATACGACCGCATCCTCAGCGACTACATCGACGACCACGGAGCTTAGTTTCCGGGGGCTGCGTCAAACAGTTTTGTGGCGATCCGAACAGCTCTTGCCCGGGCACTCAGCACCGGCAATATCCCGCGTTCGAGCCGAAGTTATCGCCCACGCCGTCGCCGGGTCGCCTGTCACGACCACTTTCGGGGAACCGGTCAGTCTCGGCAGCCGAACCCATACGAATTCCAGAAAAACTGTTGCCTCGATCCACATTTTGCGTTATACTGTTGCATAGACGCAACTATATCTTATCTACGCTGCGTGCGTCCGGGAAATGAAACGATCGAACAAAAATACAAACTCGGCATTCTCTTATTTGGACCAATTGATCGGTCGTTTTCGCGGCGTATTCGACACCTGTGGCGCAGTTTTTTGTAAAATACGTGGGACAGCGGTCTTTTGGGGGTGTAAATATAGTATTTACAATAAGTTACGCGATTCATTCGAGTGTGGGACACCACTGGGACGGTATTGGATCGATACATGTGCCGTATCTGTATAACACGTGTGCTGTCAATAGTTTAGCGGCACTTCTGCCCGGCCGCTGTCCCACGTGGGCTATACTTTTTTTGGAGAAATTGTAATGAGACGAACGATTAATATTGCGGTTTCCGAGGAGATGCACTCGCTGATCCGCGAACGCACCGATGACGGTTGCTACCGCTCCGTCAGCTCGTACATCAGGCATTTGGTCCGGCAGGACAAAGCACGCCAGGAAAGAGCGGTGTATGTGCCGCCACGGACGGCAAACCGGTGTATCGAGGATGCCCTCCTTGCACGATCGTCGAAAAAGACGGCGATCTGACACCGTTCGTCGTGCGGCTATTGCGTTCTTTACGGCTTCGCGTGAGAATGATATTTTACGCAGATTCGTAAACGAACATAGGGGAACGATCAACAAATGAGCTTAAATTCAATCACATTTCGCCTGCCCGCATCGCTTCAAACCGCTTTTGACGCCGAACTGTCGCAATGGGCGAGCGGCAGTAAGGTCGAGCGGCTTTGGTCGAAGGATGCAACGCTCTGGAGCGGTGCCGACGAAGCAAACTGGCTCGGCTGGCTCGACATCGTGGACGCAGAACTCGAGCACGCCGCAACCTACCGAGACCTGCAGGCCGATCTCAGAACGGCCGAATTTCAGGACATACTGCTCATGGGGATGGGCGGTTCGTCGCTCTGTCCCGAGGTGCTCGCGATGACCTTCGGCAAGGCAAATTTCCACATCCTCGACTCGACGGTGCCCGCTCAGGTCGCTGCGGTCGAGAGCAAACTGGATCTCGAACGAACGCTCTTTATCGTCGCCAGCAAGTCGGGTTCGACGCTCGAACCAAACTGTTTCAAGCAGTATTTCTTTGAAAAGGTGGCAGCAAAGGTCGGCCGCGAAAATGCCGGCCGCCAGTTCATCGCGATCACCGATCCGGGCTCGAAGATGGAGCAGGTCGCGAGATCGGACGGCTTTCGCCACATCTTTTACGGCGATCCGCAGATCGGCGGGCGTTTTTCGGCCCTGTCGGCGTTTGGAATGACGGCCGCCGCCGCGATGGGCATCGACGTCGGCCAATTCCTGAACCACGCTTCGGAAATGGTCGACGCGTGCAAACTGCCTGATCCAAGCGCGAATGCCGGAGCGGCACTCGGGCTGATCCTCGGCACCTGCCACGCCGCCGGCCGTGACAAATTAACGATCTTTACCTCGCCCGAGATCCACGACCTCGGGGCGTGGATGGAACAGCTCGTCGCCGAATCTACGGGTAAGATCGGTGTCGCCATCATCCCGGTCGACCGCGAGGCTCCACAGCCCGCCGCGGCATATGGCAGCGATCGTGTATTCGCGTTTCTGAGCCTCGCGGGTAACGCGGCGATGGACGCCCGATATCAGGAGATCGCCGCGGCCGGCCATCCGGCTATTCGCGTCGAACTCGACGGCATCGAAAATCTCGGACAGGAATTTTTCCGTTGGGAATTTGCGACAGCGGTCGCCGGTTCCGTCATGAAGATCAACCCGTTCAACCAGCCCGACGTCGAGTCTGCCAAGATCGAGGCCCGTAAGATCACCGACCAATACGAGCTGACCGGCAAATTGCCGGACGAAGTTCCGTTCTTTGAGTCTG
The DNA here is from genome assembly GCA_043788335.1 of Chloracidobacterium sp. Lineage (GTDB taxonomy): Bacteria > Acidobacteriota > Blastocatellia > Pyrinomonadales > Pyrinomonadaceae > OLB17. The sequence goes on from JAYVUD010000302.1 coordinate 2,350, forward strand.
ACGATTTTGCGCTGTTTGCCGACGCTGAGTACGCCATGAAATTGATCGCTGCCGCGGGCGATGAGACCGCCGCAGCCATCATTGACGCCCATTTGAGCCTGATCGGAGACGGTGACTATTTTGGACTGCTCGGCTACGTTCCGATGAACGCGGAAAACGAGGCGACGCTGCAAACGATCAGAACGTCGGTTCTCGAACGTTTCGAGTGTGCGACATGTCTCGGCTTTGGGCCGCGGTTTCTCCATTCGACCGGCCAGGCTTACAAGGGCGGAGCTAATAATGGCGTATTTTTACAGATCACGTCTGATGACGCATCGGATATCGCGGTTCCGGGGCAGAAATACACGTTCGGCGTGGTCAAGGCAGCCCAGGCACGCGGTGATTTTCAGGTCCTGCTCGACCGCGGCCGCCGGGCACTGCGGGTGCACCTCGGTACCGATGTTGCCGCCGGTCTGAAAGAGCTAGCGGTTATAATTTAGCTCTATTCACAGGTGTCCCAATGTCCGTGCAATGATGAACCGAAAGCATTGAGACAAAGCGCGTTAGTCGTCATAACGGCATTTATCGATTTCGCTTTGCATCTTCTTCGGATTTACTTTGCGAACTTGGCGGCTTTGCGTGAAGCTCGCTTTTACAAAAGGGTCTCACGCAAAGCCGCGAAGAACGCAAAGTAAGAAATGACACAGGAGAATCAGGCTGGAAAACGTTGGGTCACTAGTGAGCGTTATCCGTAGCTGAGAGCGTCGACGGGGTCGAGACTCGCCGCCCGCAGGCCCGGATAGAGAGCCCCGATGACGCCGCTCAATAGTCCGACGATCAGAATGCCGACAATGACCTTAGGCTCGATCTTGACCGTCAAGGTCGACCACCGGTCAAGTGCGAGGGTCAAGATCCACGTTGCCAAGAGTCCGAAAACGATCCCGGACAGACTGATCAGCAACGCTTCCTGGACGATGATGCGGGCGACGGTAACGTTTGGCATCCCGAGCGATTTGAGCACGCCGATCTGGCGTGTGCGTTCGGTCACGGTCGTGTACATCGTCAGCAGGATGATCAGGGCACTGATCGCTCCGGCGACGCCGATGACGACATTTAAGAAGACGTTTAATGCCGGAAACCCCTGCATGTAGAGTTCCTCGAGATCGCGTGTGAGTATGACCTGCGTGTCGGGAAATTTGAGATGGATGCTCTCGGCGACCGTTTCCTGTTGGGCATCGGGCCTGACCTTGACCAAAATGGCGGACGAACGTCCCTCGGAACCGAGCTGCGATTGCATCGACGACAGCGATATTTTAGTTCGTGCCCCGGCACTCGGCTCGTAAAATCCGACGAGCGTAAACACGCGGTCGTATAGCGGGAACGGGTCGCCTATCGTGAGCTTTCGTTGATCGGCCCAGGCGGTGTCGCAGATCGCCTCGTCGGCACCGTCGACGAACCGTCGGCCTTTGACGATCTGCATCCCGGTGATCGCCGCGTATTTGTCAAAGTCGATACCGTCGATGAGCCTCATACCGGTGTTCGAGTCCGTGACCGTTACGGTATTTTGCCCAATGGCGACCGCAGTTGCGACGCCGTCGAGCTTTTCGATCTCGGCCGTCATTTTGACCGGTAGACGCAGCGATTCGGAGCCGCTCAAACCGAGGCTGCCCGACGAACGGATCATGATCTCGGCCCCGACATTGGCCTCGTGCTTGGCACGGTCGCGCAGGCTGCCGTTGGCGAGGCCGACCGTAAATACGATAAGCAAGATGCCGGTGCCGATACCGATGATGCTTACCACGGTCCGTGCCGGACGGTGGAGCATATTTGAAAATACTAAACTGTTCACGTTTGAGACCGTTCCCGTGGCCGTTGCCAAGAACGAATCTTAACAAAATCGTGGCTCGTAAGCCAAAGCCCGCCGCCGTCGGCGTTCAGAAGATACGCATCAGTTCGCGCAGGCGGTCGATCATACTGTCCCAGATGTGATTTAACTGAAACTCGCTGAATTTGAATGATTTAGCAGCTTCCGACTCGAGAAGCTCATCGATCTCTTGTTCACGCTGTCGGAGGGACACAAATTGGTCGGCGATACTGAGGATGGTGACCGCTTCCGCCGGTTTCTCGGCATCCTTAGGGCGGTGATGGAAGCGGATCATATTGCAGACATCGGGGGGCAATTTCCAGTATTCGGCGGCGTAATAGCCGAGTTCGGCGTGATCGAAACCGTAGTTCTCGGTTTCGATCGAACAGATATCATCTTTGTCGGTTGCCTGATCGAGGAGCCGCGTATAGGTCATGGAATCGGCCCTCAGCATGACGAGCTTGCCGACGTCGTGGAGCAGGCCGCAGCTGAACGCCACATCGGCGGCGCCGAGACGGGCAAGCCGCGAAAGATCGCTGGCGATCAAGGCGGTTGCGAGCGAGTGCATCCAGATCTCTCGTCCGGCTCGCGATTTCATTATCTTGGTCCCGAACGAGTCGCCGATGCCGCATATCAGCATCGAGTCGCTGATCGCCTGGTTTCCGACGGCCGCAACGGCCGCCGACAGGTTGGAAATGCTGCGTTGAAGCGCATATATCGGTGAATTTGCCAGCCGCAGCAGGCGGCCCGACAGGACCGGATCCATGCTGATCGCGTCGACGATCATACTCCGCGATACGCGCGTGTCGTTGAGCATCGCGGTGATCCGCATTACTCTGTCGGGCAACGGTGGGAGATCACATCGCGTGAGGTGTTCGATTGATAATGCTGCTGAGTATGCAACCATGATTGTGCTTTAGATCGGCGACTTAAGGATCTTACCGGAAAACTTGCATCAGTTCACGGAGCCGGTCGACCAGGTTATCCCAGATGTAGTCGAACTGGATCTCATTAAAGCCAAAGCTTACGGCCGCCTGCGTATTGAGCAGTCCGCTGACTTCGCCGCCTGCCTGCTTGATCGTCACGAGGCCGTCGGCTACCGACAGGATGCTCATCATCGCCAGAGCGTCCTGTGCCATCGCCGGGCGGTGGTGGTAGCGGATCATGGTGCAGACCGGCGACGGAAGTCGCCACGATTCTGCCGCGAGGAAACCCAGTTCGGCGTGGTCGAAACCAAAGACTTCCTGTTCGACCGATGACAGGTCGCCCTCGTCGGCGCCGCGTTCCAACACCGTCTCGTAGAACGACGGGTCGGCTCTCAGGAGTATCAGCTTGCCGATGTCGTGGAGCAGGCCGCAGGTAAACGCCTCTTCGGAACCGCGGAGCTTTGCCAGACGACATAGGTCGCTGGCCGCGAGGGCAGTGGCGAGCAGATGAAACCAGACCTTTTTACCGGTCACAGAACTCATCACCTTGAGCCCGAACGAATCGCCGACGCCGCTGATGAGTATGCTCTCCGAGATCGCCCGGTTCCCGACCGCGGAAACCGCCATTGTGAGGTTGGTAACCGTCCGCTGAAGCGAGTAGATCGGCGAATTTGCCAGTCTGAGGATGCGGGACGCAAGGATCGGGTCAAGGCTGATGGCGTGAGCGATCGCGTTCTGCGACACCCTCATATCCTGCAGCATCGAGGAAATACGCATTACGCTGCCCGGCAATGGCGGCAGTTCGGTTTTTACAAGATGGCTTAGGGTGAAGGTTCCTGTTTGGGTCATCATCGATGGTTGGACCTCGCCGCTGCGGTATTGCGGCTGTATTCGTGGCTTATTGCAAGTAACCTAAACCTCTCCGGGGTTCGATACGGAGCTATTGGGCACGTCGGCAATTATCGTCAAAGAGGGCGATGCCGGCCGAGGAGAAAACACTCCAGCATCCTTATCGGCATCAATATGGATCGGCTTTAGCAAAAGCGGAAAGATTTTTTTTACTAGCGTTTTAGAAATGATCAGCGAACATATCTTACTGAAAAGCCTCGAGGTACTTGACGCCCGCACCGGTATTGAAAATAACGACGGACTCGCCTTCGGCGATGGCTCCGTCCGCCATCATCTTTCTGAGTGCCGGCAGGCAGGCGGCTCCCTCGGGTGCAGTGAAAATGCCGGTCAGGGCCCCGATCTCTCTGACCGCGGCCACAAGCTCGGCATCGGTCACGGAAATGGCGGTTCCACCCGAAGCGCGTATGGCGTCGAGGATGAGAAAATCGCCGATCGCTTTCGGCACGCGGAGACCCGAGGCCACGGT
>JAYVUD010000303.1:0-11526 GCA_043788335.1 Chloracidobacterium sp.
AGCTGGGCCGAATCAGGCTCCCCTCCTTACAAAGGAGGGGTGGACGCCGCTTTGGGCGGACGGGGTGGTTCTCTCGATTCGGCCGCAACCGAACTCCGCGACCTCCTCTCCGACGCCGTCCGGATGCGTCTCGTCGCCGACGTTCCGTTGGGAATACTGCTCTCGGGCGGCATCGATTCGTCGACTGTTGCGGCTTTCGCGGTACAGCACGCGACCGAACGGGTCAAGACGTTTTCCATCGGGTTTGAGGAAGATTCGTTCGACGAGTCAAAATTTGCCCGCGTGGTCGCCAAACATCTGGACACCGAGCACTACGAGGAAAAACTCAGTGCGACGACCGCCGGCGACCTGATCAGCGAGATCGGAACTTGGCTCGACGAACCGCTCTCGGACGGTTCGCTGATACCGACGTTTCTGCTGTCGCAATTTGTCCGAAAACATGTCACGGTCGCCCTCGGCGGTGATGGCGGCGACGAGCTCTTTGCCGGTTATCCGATGTATTACGCTCACACGGTCGCGGCGAAATATTCGCGTGTTCCCGCGTTTCTTCGCAAAGGCCTCATTGAGCCGGTCGTCAAACGCCTGCCCGTCTCGACAAAGAATATGTCCTTCGACTACAAAGCAAAACGCTTTATCCGCGGGGCAAACCTTGACACCGTCGAACGCCATCACTCGTGGTTTGGCTCGTTTTCGCTCGACGAGCAAAACCGGTTGCTGTCGCCGGAGATACTAGCCGCAAGCGACGGTGATATTTATCGCGGCCCGCGAGATCTGCTGCAGCTTTGCGATGCGACGACCGACATCGAGCGGATGCAGTTCCTCGATATCAATTACTACATGGCCGAGGATATTTTGACCAAGGTCGACCGGGCCGCGATGGCCGTCAGTCTCGAGACACGAGCACCATTTCTCGACCCGCGGGTCGCCCGGTTTGCCGCGTCGTTGCCGCTCGACTACAAACTCAACGGTAAAAGCGGCAAGTATATCTTAAAAAAGGCGATGGCCGGACTGCTCCCGGACAATATCCTCAACCGTCCAAAGAAAGGTTTTGGCATTCCCATCGCCGAGTGGCTCAAGGGCCGCCTAAATCCGCTGATGCACGAAATGCTCGCCCCCGATCGGCTGCGGTCGCAGGGCCTGTTCGAACCCGCATACGTCGAACGCCTCATTCGCGAACATGAGACCGGCCGGGCGTCGCATCACAAACAGCTGTGGACACTTTTGGTATTTCAGCTCTGGTACGATAATTTTTTGCAGAAGCCTGCACGTCCGTAATGCCGTGACGTTCCGCGATCCAGTTACGCCCTTGCCCACGCGCGGGCTTCTGCATCGGCGTATATTCAAGTATTATCAAGAATATGGCATCCCTTTATCCAGAAATTGAACCTTTTGACACCGGCATGATCGCCGTGTCCGACCTTCACACCATGTATTACGAACGTTCCGGCAATCCGGACGGCATCCCGGTCGTATTCCTGCACGGCGGCCCGGGCGGCGGGCTGATTCCGATGTACCGGCAATATTTCGACCCGGCGGCGTATCACGTCATCCTTTTCGACCAGCGCGGTTCCGGCCGATCGACACCGCACGCGGAGCTTCGCGAAAATACGACGTGGGACCTGATCAATGACATTGAGACGCTGCGAGAGAAATTTGGCGTCGACAAATGGTACGTTTTTGGCGGTTCGTGGGGCAGCACGCTGGCGTTGGCATATGCCGAGACGCATCCGGACCGCTGCCTCGGGTTGATCCTCCGCGGTATTTTCCTGACCCGTCGCAAGGAGCTTGAGTGGTTTTATCAGTATGGTGCGTCCGAGATCTTTCCCGATTTTTGGGAACGATATCGTGACGAGATACCGGTCGACGAACGCGGCGATTTTATGGTCGCGTATCATAAACGCCTGACGAGCGATGACGAGGAAACACGGCTCTCCGCCGCCCGTGCCTGGAGCGTCTGGGAAGGCTCAACGTCCAAGCTCTATCCCGACAAAGACCTGATGGAACACTGGGAAGGAGCACACGAGGCACTGAGCCTCGCCCGCATCGAGTGTCATTATTTTATGAACAACTCGTTTTTCCCGACCGAAAACTATTTGCTTGAAAATGTCGACCGCATTCGGCACCTGCCGACCGTTATCGTCCAGGGCCGATACGACGTCGTTTGCCCGATCACGTCGGCCTGGGATCTGCACAAGGCGATGCCCGACGCTGAGTTTATCGTCATACCCGACGCGGGACACTCGGTCTCTGAGAAAGGTATAACCTCGGCTCTGGTCGAGGCGATGGATAGATTTCGCAGCCGCACGTAATTGGCGGACTGTTTTACATTTTTATGGCAACATACCGGCAAAAGCGGTATGATGATGATTATTCGCCATAAAGACGGACAATCTGATCGAGTATTAATTGGACTATGAACTTTGGAACTACAGAAATCTTACTGATCGTCGCGGTCGTGTTCTTACTATTCGGAGCCTCACGTTTGCCGCAGTTGGCAAGATCGATCGGAGCAACACGCAAGGCCTTTAAGGACGGTATGCGCGAGGCCGACGAAGAATCTGTTGCGGAAAAGAACAAGGTGCTTGCAAACACCGAGGCTCCGCAGATCGCCAAAATGAGCGACGAGGAGCTTTTAGAAGAAATGCGGCGGCGAACTGAGGCGAAAAAGGTTTAGTGGTCGATCATCTGTTCCGGTTAGTTTTTTTATAAGGTAAGCGATGCAATTACATTTTTTTCTCTTTATGTTTGACAGCCCGGTGCAGATCGCGATGATCATCGGCGTTATTGTTTTACTGTTTGGCGGCAGCAAGTTGCCTCAATTGGCGAAATCGATCGGCCAATCACGCCGTGCCTTTAAGGAAGGCATGCTCGAGGCCGAGGCGGACGAGTCCGCTGAGAGCAACAAGCTTGCCTCCAATGCGGCCGCCCCGCAGATCTCCCAGATCAGCGACGAGTCGCTGATGGAAGAAATGCGCCGCCGCGTCGACGCCAAACAGGTCTAACCCGGAAATATGAAAGTTAAGGTCGTTGTTCACGAGGCAGACGAGGGCGGCTTTTGGGCTGAAGTGCCGTCGATACCCGGATGCGCTACCGAAGGGGACACGATCGACGAGTTGATCGCCAACCTCCGCGAAGCGATCGAGGGTTGTCTCTCGGTTGACGTTGCTACTATAACGATTGGCAAGACAGATCGCCTCCTCGAAGTTGCGGTATGAAGCCAGTTTCGGGAAAGGAGTTCGCGAAGATCGTTGAACGTCGAGGCTGGCTTTTGCTTAGAGTACAGGGAAGCCATCATATCTACGGAAAACCATCTAGCCAGGTACGACTCTCGATACCGATTCACAAGAATCAAGCACTAAAGACAGGTCTTCAACGTCATTTGATGAAGATGGCGGAGGTCAACGAAGACGAATTTTGATCAACCCTTCTCCGCGGTCAGCAGCGTTGCTTTGACGGTGAACCTGAACGGCAGCGAACCTTCTTCAGTATCGATCAGATGAGCGAGTTGCCGTGTGACTCGCTCTTTTTCATTTTCGTCGAGCGTCGCGAGCCAGGCCGGCATCAGAAAATCAGTCACGAGCGAGGACGAGATAAATTCCTCACCGTTCTCATATTCAAAAAGCTCGGTTGCCATCTGGGTATTGATGTTGACCAGGCCCTCGCGTTTTGCGATCTCCTCGACCCGCGAAACCGTCGGAATGATCTCGATCAGGCGTTCGATCTCGGCCGCGTAACCCGCGATCTCCTCGGTAAACAGAACCTCCCACAGCAGTGAAAATATCTCGCCAAAGCTGCCCGCGGTCGGCAGAAAGAACGCGATGTCGCCGCCTGTCCGGGCGACGCGGACTGTGTCGACAACAAAATCTTCGACCTCGGCGGGCGGTACCAGACTCGCGTCCGCCAGCACCGCGTCAAACGCATCGTCCTCAAACCTCAGCACCGAAAAATCGACACCCGAGCTCAACGCCGCCGCCTTGTCACGAGCGATCCGTAGCAGGTCCTCATTCTCACAGCTTGCAAATATGTCCGTCTTCTCGCCAAACCGCTCGTGGATAGCCATCGCGTGCCCGCCCGTACCGGCGTTCAAATAGAGCATATTTTCGGAGTCGGTCAGATCAATATGCTTGTCAACGAGGTCGGTGAACCGCGTGGTCCATTCGTCCTGAATGTACAGGTCCCGCAGAAACGCGAGCTCTTTTTGTGTCTTTGACATACGTCAATTAAACCGCAAACCCCGACGAACGTGCAATTCGAGCCGGAAAACTATGTTTCAAACGCGAGTCGATGAAACGCCTGAAACACATGAAACACGGGAGACATGCGAGGCACACTTGAACGCTGAAACGCTTAAACGTGTGGCGGATCCGTGATATTCTAGCCGTCACATAACCGAATTATGAGCAAGAATATTCACGAACTCTTTGACCTGACAGGCAAGACGGCGATCGTCACTGGCGGTTCCCGCGGGATCGGCAAGGAAATGGCCGAGGGCCTCGCCGAGGCCGGTGCCAACCTGATGCTGTGTTCCCGGCGCGCCGAATGGCTCGACGCGACCGTCGCGGAATTTACCGAAAAAGGCTACACGGTCGACGGCCGAACGTGCGACGTGTCAAAGCCGGACGAGGTCGAGATGATCGTCACCGAGACGGTCACCCGCTACGGCTCGGTCGACATACTGGTCAATAACGCCGGCACGTCCTGGGGAGCGATGCCCGAGGATATGCCGCTCGACCGCTGGCAGCAGGTCATCGACGTCAATCTCACCGGTTGCTTTCTCTTCGCCCAGGCCGCCGGCCGCCAGATGCTCAAACAGAGCAGCGGCTCGATCATCAATATCGCGTCGATCGCCGGTATGACATCGTCGGCGAACGGGCCGTTCTATGCCGGTTACGCAGCGAGCAAGGCCGGCCTCATCGGCCTGACGCGCGAACTCGCGGCTAGCTGGGGCCGCAAAGGGATAAGGGTAAATGCGATCGCACCGGGATTTTTCCACTCGCGTCTTGCGGACGCAGTGATCGATGTGTACGAACGGTCGATACAGGAAAATAATGTTATCCCGAGGGTCGGAAACGAGGGCGAACTAAAGGGCGTGGCTGTATTTCTGGCGTCTGACGCGTCCAGCTACATTACCGGCCAGACAATTGCCGTCGATGGTGGTATGACGGTCTGAGATATCGGTGGTCCGTCCGGTCCTGGACCAGCTATTTTACGAAAACAAACTCGCCGAATTTGGCCGGCACATGAAAGGCGGGTTTCTTTGTTTTTGTTGCTTTCCACGCCAAATATCCCCGTGTCGGGTCTTTGCCAACACAGCGAAACAGGTTTCCTAGCCAGATGTCACCGGCCTTTGGAGTCTTGCCGAAAGCCGACCACGGTATCTTGATCGCCATAACCACGCGGCCGTTTTCGATCCGGGCGGCAGATTCCATGTGCGACCTGTAGCTCCAGTCCGATATTCGTTTCTTCGGTGTCACCTCGATGCCGACATCGAGCCATTCGCCGGTCGGTGCGATCTCAAATTCAAAGTACTTATTCCGCACCGACTTGTCCGGTGCCAGAAAGATCTCGCATACATCGCGGTCCCACAGGCCGTCGGTCTTGGACCTTATGTCCGGCTTGTCGCTGACCACGAGCGGCTCGGTCTGATTTGCGTCAAAGCGAACATAAATGGCAGTGTCGGACCACAGTAAGCGGGCCGTAAAGTGCCGTCCGTCCGGAGCCATTTCGCCCGACCAATAGTTTGATACCGTGATCTCCTCTGAGTGCTGCCAGGCGGCATTACCGAGATCGCTGATGGCAATATCGCTCGTTACATGACGGACCCTAAGGGTCGCACCGACTGTTTCTTTCATAGTTTGAGCGGGTATGGCGACGGACGATATCAGCAACAGCGTCGCGACGACCATTGATCTGATAGTTTCCATTTGGATGCACCGTCTACCGGAAAACACGGCGTTTCAGCCATCGGACTTCGGTTGCGGCCGCCTTTGCCAAGCCGCCGGTCAGCAGCGATAACGGCCCATTCGAGCTAAACGCCGAAGTTATCGCGTAAATAGTCCTGAATGATACCCGAGATTCGTTAGAGATCGCAAATACAGGCTCCCATCGATCGGGGCGGAACTTGGCCTTAAATTGGTCAAGTCCGTCGAAATTGTAAAATCGGCGACCGTGTTTTCGCAGCCAGGTCAGCATGAGAGTCAGCCACACCGGGTCGATCGAACTCTCAGCATTTGCCCGGGTCGATAACGGCGAGAGGCCGAGCGTTGCGTATTCAAAACCATCGGCCGCAAGTGCACGCATAGCCGAATCGATCATCATTTCTACAGTTCCGTTCGGTGCACCGGGCCGGTGCGGAAACTGCTCAAATAGCCAGCCATTGCGTTTCGCGACCGGCGATAGGATGACAAACCCCTGCACGGCCCCGGCTTGCTCGGCGACGAATACTCGGCGGCCGTCGAGCCGTGATAACGTATCGGATTCCACCATAAAATGCAGCGGCGGCAAGCCCTTGGATTCGAGCCAATCGCGAAGGCATTTTTCGAGTTCGGGGTTCTTGTCGGCGATCGCTAGCGGCCACTCGGACACGGTCAGGCCTTTATTCGTTGCCCGGTTCAGCTGGGCCCTGAGCGAGCGATGCTTGGCGACGAGTCCCGTCCAATCGGTCAAGTTCCACGCCGGCTGGGCTCCAAGCGAGAATTTCGTGTGGTGTGGCGAGTCGGCGTAGATCGATTCGAGCCGTGCCTCCGCTGCAAAGTAACAGACGCGTTCGCCGTCCTTCTCTGCGTCGGACTCAAACGCGGTAGCGACGGCACGCAGACGTTCCAGTTCGCAGACAGGTGCTCCCACCACGATTCGAACCCTATTTGCGGTGACATAGCCAACCACGGCATCATTTTCAGGCGAAAACCATCGTTCGATGCCCGGATTTACGATCTGAAACGAAGTCGAGTTCCAGCCTTGGGCCAGGATCAGGGAACGGGCTCGAGCGGCAGATGAAACTGTGCTGTTCTGCGTCTCTTGCGACATTTCGGAGCATGAAAGTGATGGTCTAACTGCCAGTATTAAGCACGGTCTTGAACGCCATCTTCGCAAGTTTCCATGTGCGGTCCCAGTTGATCTTGCCGCCGTCGTCGCGGCCCATCAGCTTGTCGACAAACATCTTGCGAAAATCGTTTCCCTCACGCCGAAGCATAAATTCCTTGGCGTACGGCTTTGCCGTTTCAAAGAAATTGAACTCGGGATCAGTGATGATGCCGATGCCCTCGAGCGTCATCAGAGCACGCATGATATAGGTAAAATTGGATGGCAGACGAAACGGGTAGTCATACATCACATCGGCCAGATCATAGGTCAACTCGGTAAAATTTATGTCCTTGAGCTTAAGATCAAAATGAAACTTGAACATTCGCTCGACGACCGGCTTGACCGATTCGAGGCTGGTACCGGGCTTGAGGAAATCCAGGGCGATCAGATCCTCAGCGATGCCGGCCGGATCCTTGCTCACAACGTGAAAAAAGGCGTCGATCATCTTTGCCTGCAATTGAGGGGTGATACGTCCCACCATACCAAAATCAAAAAAGGCGAGCCTCCCGTCCGCCATCACGAGCAGATTGCCCGGGTGCGGATCGGCGTGAAAAAAGCCGTCCTCGAGTAATTGTTTCAGGTACGTCTTGATCAGCAGGCGATTGACCTTTTCGGGTGAGACGTTTTGCCGCCGCAGGGCCTCGAGATCGGTCACCTTAACGCCATGGATAAACTCCATTGTCAAGACCTTTGAGGTTGTGGCGTTCCAGTAAATCTTCGGAACGACGATGTTGTCCCAGTTCTTAAAGCTTTCACGAAACCGTTCGGCACTGCGTCCCTCGGACGAGTAATCCATCTCCTCATGTACCGTATCATCGAATTCGCGAAGCATCCCTGTCCAATCGGCGTTTTCGTTGAGCTGGGGAAATCGCTCGGCAAATGACGCGACCTTTTTCAGAATGACGATATCGCCCTTAATTGTCGCATCGAGATTGGGCCGCTGGACCTTGACCGCGACCTCTTCGCCGGTATGCAGGCGAGCACGATAGACCTGCCCGAGCGACGCTGCCGCCACCGGTTCGAGGTCAAACTCGGAATACACTTCGTTGATCTTGCGCCCTAGTTCATGCTCGATCCGTGCAAATGCCACATCGTTCGGAAACGGCGGAACGCTGTCGACGAGCTCGCCCAGTTCCTTAACAAATGGCAGCGGCAGCAGGTCTGCACGGGTGCCCATCGACTGGCCGATCTTGATAAATGTTGGCCCGAGCTTGATCAGCTCCTCCTTGAGCCAAACCGCCTGTTTTTCCTGATTGGCGGTTTTATTCTTTTCGCCGCCGACCACAAAAAGCCTCAAAACTGAGAGGAACTGATGCCAAAACCACATCCGTACCGAAAACAATTTTTCACCGTAGACAGCCATCCGCGTCAACCGCATCGCGCTTTTCAGGCGTTCTGCGTTGTGCTGCACACTCCGCCGGCGATGGACGTCCAGCTGATCAAGATACAAATACAGCGACAGCATCACGATCACACGCGAGATCTGAAACAAACGCCAATACCCGCGAACGCCGATATAACCGGCGGCGACCATCGACTCGACTTTTTGGAGTTCACGCTCCTCCCTCATCCGTTGGTCGTTAGTGGTCTGAGACGCGATCTCGAGGTTCTTGGTCGCGACGAACGTACCGCTGCCGTTCGCCGCCGAAGCAACGCCGATCGCGACGCCGTTATTTTTTACTGCTGATTCGTTCATTTGCAATTCTGCGTAGATCTACAAGATCTCAAGCATGTTCTTTACGCCCTGGTGATGAAAATAGTTCCTTGCCCGGGCGGAATCGGCTTCGATCTGGGCACGAAGCTCGTCGACGCCGCTAAATTTCTTTTCCTCGCGTATCCGGTGTAGAAACCTGACTCTGAGGACGTCACCATACAGATCGCCGTCAAAGTCGAAAATGTTAGTTTCGATCGAAGGGTCGGCATCGGATTCAAATGTGGGGCGGACGCCGATATTTGTGATGCTTTTTCGCCAGGTACCGTCGATCAGCGTGGCGGTCGCATAGACGCCGTATCGCGGTATGACGCGGTTGTGCGGTTTGAGATTGGCGGTCGGAAACCCGATCGTGCGGCCGCGGTGGTTGCCGTGGATAACGACGCCCTCGACGCCGTACGGGCGGCCGAGCATTCGGCGGGCAAGATTTATACGTCCGTCGTCGAGCAGTTTTCGAATACGGGTCGAGCTTATTCGCTGCCCGCGAAGTTGCACCTCGTCCACCTCGTCAGCGACGAAACCGAGCTCACCGCTCATCTTACGCAGCAGCTCGATATTGCCGCCGCGATCCTTGCCGAACGCAAAACCCTTGCCGAGATAAACCTCGCGGGCATGGAGCCGTGCGTGGATGATGTCCCTCAAAAAATCCTCGGCCGGTTGTCGCGAAAACTCTAACGAAAACGGCACAACGATCGCCTGCTTAATGCCGAGGATATCGAAATTGGCAAGCCGTTGATCGAGCGTCTGCAACAGCGGCGGGGCCGAAGCGGGATGTAAAACTGCCCGCGGATGCGGGTCGAACGTTATCGCCGTCGGAACTGCACCGACCGCGGCTGCTCGCTCGACGACCGTTTGCATTATCCGTTGATGTCCGAGATGAAGGCCGTCAAAAACCCCGAGCGTCAAAACTGTCGGCTTTGCGATATTGGCGTTTTCGGTCCCGTGAAATATCTTCATACTTTAAGCAAAACGATATTTTACCACGTCGACGGCCCGAAGTGCCCTATCAACCCCTGGCCGGCCGGAACTCGATCGTGCCGTCCTCGACACGGCCGTATCGGAGCATCGACAGATCTTTCACATAGTTTTGATGCAGCCGCCACGGGCTTTTTGAGCCCTGGCTCGGCAGGCTATCTAAAGCTCGGAGTACGTAACCCGAGTTAAAATCCAAAACCGGTTCGGGCAGGACCGTCGGATCCGAGAGCCGCGGAGCGCAGCTTGCGTATCCTCTAGCGTCCATGAATTTGAGTATCCGGCAGACGTATTCGGAGGTCAGGTCACATTTCAGCGTCCACGAGGCGTTGGTGTAGCCAAATGCCTGGGCGAGGTTTGGCACGTCGCTGAACATTATGCCCTTGTACGCCATTGCTTTCGAGAGATCTACAGTCGTACCGTCGACAACAAGTGTGAGGCCCGCCATGATCTTGAGTAAAAGGCCCGTCGCCGTGACAATGATGTCTGCATCGAGATCCTCGCCGCTCGCGAGCCGAACGCCGGTTTTAGTAAACGTCTCGATCTGATCTGTGACAACCGAGGCACGCCCATCCCGTATTACCTTGAACAGATCGGCGTCGGGGACGATGCACAACCGCTGGTCCCACGGATCGTATGTGGGGGTGAAGTGCCTGTTGGCATATTCGTCTCCGATCTCAGCTTTGACACCCTTTGCGATGAGCTTTTTCATCGTCGAAGGCCGTTTTCGCGACAGAACGTAAAAGAACATTTGCCGGAAAATGTTTTTCCACCGGGCCAGAACATAAGCGGCTTTGGACGGCAGCACGGAGCGTAAAAAATTCGCGATCCGATCCTTTGCCGGCATGGTCACCACGTAGGTTGGCGAACGCTGGAGCATTGTCACGTGGGCCGCCTTTTCCGCCATCGCGGGCACGAGTGTGATCGCCGTGGCCCCGCTTCCGATGACGAGGACCCGCGTGTCCGAATAGTCAAGATCCTCGGGCCATTTCTGCGGGTGGATGATCGTGCCCTCATAGTTTTCGAAACCGGGCCATTCGGGTGTGTAGCCCGATTCGTAATCGTAATACCCGGTGCAGAGATAGAGGAAACCGCAGGTGAAGCGGGCTACCTCATGATCCGGCCCGGTTTCCGCCTCGACCGTCCAGAGCGAATCGTCCGACGACCACGACGCCCGTCGCACACGATGGTTATAGCGGATCTGCTCGTCTAAATTGAATTCTTTCGATGTCTCTCTTATGTACTCAAGGATCGAAGGCCCGTCCGCGATCGCCTTGGGGTTGTTCCACGGGCGAAACCGATAGCCGAGCGTGTACATATCTGAGTCCGACCTGATGCCCGGATAACGGAAAAGGTCCCACGTTCCGCCCGATGCCGCACGCCCCTCGAGTATCGCAAATGTTTTATTCGGACAATCCAATTTCAGCCGGGCACCCGCACCTATGCCCGACAGACCCGCACCGATGATGAGAACGTCAAAATGCTCCATAAAAAGTAATCATATCTCTTTCCTGCCCGACCTCGAACGACGGCGCGGAAATTTACTCATCGTCAGATTCCTCAAACAGATACCTGATCATCTTTTCAGGCTTGTTCAGAAAATCTTTTGTGATGGTGTAGTGCGCTGTGTCCTGATAATCGATAGGTTCGATTCCGTTTTCAGAGAAACTGTAGATAAGAGCGTCGGGATAGGCCATCAAGATCGGGGAATGCGTAGCGATGATCAATTGCGATTCCAGATCAACGAGCTTCTTGAATAC
>JAYVUD010000304.1:0-6188 GCA_043788335.1 Chloracidobacterium sp.
CGGAATCGGTGACGATCAGCGGAAATTCGTCGAGAACAGCGGCGTTTGCCATCGTCTGAACCCAATAGTTCCCGGCGGCGGGGAAAACAACGTTCACGAAAAAGCTGACGTTGTCGGTAAATCCGCCAGTCGCGAGTTCGATCTGGGTCGGTTGCGACGTGACGACCGTATTACTACGATCGGGCGAGAGGATGCGAACCTCGGTTTCATGGGTCCCGATTCCCTCCCAGTGGTTGATGACGGCAAATTTGATGAGTGAGACGGGCAAGGTCTCGACCATAATGTTCTGAAAAATGCCCATCAGCGAGATCTTGTTGCCCATCTCGATGCGGACGTCGTCGCAGAGTAGCGTGTAAACGAGTTTTAGGCTGTTAGTTTGCATACAGATGGCAAAGGCATTTTTTCGAAGTGATTGTCGCTATCGCCCTTGCTAACGCGCAGGCTTGGTCATCGATGCAACCGCAAACCTGGCCGGGCTACCAATACTATACAACAAAGGTCGTGAGTTCCATCTCCATCTGGCTCTGTTTCGACGAAGCGCCAGCTGAAGTTGTAACTCTGAACTCTGAACTCTGAGCCCGGAACCCTAAACTCCGCGTCTACATCGCCCCGTTCTTCTTGAACCACGCTTGAAGTTTAGCCCACGCATCGACGCCGGCTTCGGCGTTGTATGACGGACGGTAGTCCGCAAGGAACCCGTGATCGGCTTTTGGATACACGTTGATCTCCGATCTTGACTTCTCTTTTTTCAGGGCTTCCTGCATTTTTTTGACATCATCCTGCGAAATTCCCTTGTCGAGCCCGCCGTAAAACCCGATGACCGGAACCTTTAGCTTTTTGACGTGGTCGATCGGTGTCGTCGGCTGCAGGGTATTGATCGGTGAATTGGCGGTTGGTACAAGGCGGCCATACCACGCGGCACCGGCCTTGACCTTGGGGTTGTGAGCCGCGTAGAGCCACGTGATGCGTCCGCCCCAGCAGAAACCCGTGATCGAGAGCTTTTTAGTATTGCCGTGGTTTTTTGCTGCCCAAGCGACTGTCGAATCGAGATCGGTCATCGACTGGGTATCCGGTATTTTGGAATAGATCTGACGGTTGATCTCACGCGAATCCTTGAGATCCTTGATCTCGCCCTGCCGTGCGTAGAGAGCAGGTGCGATCGCCATAAACCCGAGCTTGGCAAAGCGGCGGCAAACGTCCTGGATCCATTCGTGGACGCCGAAGATCTCGTGCACCACCGTCACGACCGGAAAGTTCTTGCCCTTGTCCGGCATCGCCCGGTACGCCGGTATCTCGCCGTCGGCGACCGGGATCTTGACTTCGCCGACGGTCAAACCGACGGCGTCGGTCGTGATCTTCGTCTGAGCCTGTATCGGTGAAACGGCGGCCGCAAAAACGCCGGCCGCGAAAATCGAAGTGACGAGAAACTCGCGTCGGTTAAATTCGGGGGCGGTCGGGTTGGTGTTTACAATATCTTCACGCATGATTTTTTTGCTCCTTAAGGTGTAATATTCAAATTTTTGCTTTTCCCTCGGGCAAGGTCAAGGGTATAATTGAAATTCAAGTTCATTAAATCGTTTCCGACGATCGCCGGAACGATGGACAACACGGATGCTGGATATTATTCTAATCGGAACACTGTTCGTACTGGTAGGTGTCACCGGCCTACAATTCAGCTATATGTTCTACGTTGAACGGATCGACCGCGAGCGTAAGAAGCATCTGAAAGAGGTCGAACGACGATCTAAATATCTCAGCTTAAAACTGGAGGCCGCCGAGGCACAGATCGCCGAACAACGAGCGATGCTTGTGCGGTTAGTTCCTGAATATGCGGCCTACGACGACGCCTGGGCCGAGATCATCGATGACCGTTAACCTTGGCCGGTTTAAGCTTTGCTATGGTCGCTCCCCAACTGCCCGAAAACTCGGGAGCGTCCTTGAACGATTCGACCAGAGGCGACTCAGACAACACCTTTCGCACCATTTCCCTCTTTACGCCCACGCCTTTGCCATGAATAATGCGAACGACGGCAAATTGCTTGCGTGCGGCTTCCTCAAGATAGGCGGTGGTGACGGCTCTCGTGTCCGCCGGAGCGAACGCGTGTAGGTCGATCGAATCGGTCACGTCGATCTCAAATGGTTCTTCGGCCGTTTCGGACATTATTTGCTCTTTGTCTGGTATTGGGCGATGTCCTCGGGCGTGGTCACCTTGAGCCTTGCCTTGTCCTTAAAGACCACGAATTGCTTAGCGTCCATTTTCCCATTCGAATTGCGGAGCGACAATGTAAATGTTTTGCTGTCGCCCTTTCCCTCAACCTTTAGCGGCAACGTGCCCCAAACGTCGGTGTTCGGCGGATTTCGCCAAACCGTGTAGTAGCTCTGGTCGTACTTGTCGAAGGCGAGTACCATAATGCCGTCGAAATCGGGCTCGACGCCGTCGATCGCCTTGACGATGTTTGTCCGCGTCAGGATGACGTAACTGCCGGGCGTGGTGGCACGTGTCACTGCACCCTTATCGCCGGCGTCGGTGTCGAGTCGCTGCCAGGTTACAAATTTGCGGTTATTCTGCTGAAAAAACAGAATATCGCTCGGCACCTGCAGTTCGACCTGACGGCCAAAAAGCCATCCGGCCGGAGCCGGAGACACCGACGGATCGAGGCGAACCTGATACCAAATGTCGTACTTGTCCTCGATCTTGTCGGGTTCATTGTCGTCTTTTGCAGCTTCGATCTCGTCGTTTTTCGACTTTTTACCGGATTTTTGCTGTCCCTTGGGTGCGTCGTCAACGTCCGGAGCTTCCTGTTTAGGGACAAATTTCCACGCCATTATGTCGAACCTTGAACCATTAGCGAGCTTAAACAATACGTTCGCCGCATCCATGTCCGGTGCGGCACGCAGGTTTGAGGCCGAGCGAATGATCGCTGCCGCCTGAGGTGTCTGCGACGGAAATTGCTCAACCAGCTTTTTCGAACGCTCAAGCGTTTGGCTGGTGATGACGTTCTGGGCTTCGATCCAGCCCTCGGTCGCCGCCTCATCATGTGCCCGAACCCGATACCATAGGACCTTTTCAAAATCGACCTGGTCGGTAATGTCGAGCCGATCACCGCGTTTCACCTCGAGCAAGTCGGCCGCAACGACGGCATACGATGTTCGAATTTGCGCTGTCTTGGCAATAATGGTCGCCGTGTCGGAAGTGCCGAAAACGCCCGTGACACCGCTCACAGATTGATCAATGTAAGAACAGCCGCCGGATATGATAGCGATGACAAAAAACGCAGTCAGTATGTTTAACTTCAATTTCATTTAGAGTTTTCCGATAGATTTCGCCACCTATTATAACCCAACTTATCCAATAAATCCCTCTGCCGGCCGTTCGGTTTTGAAACAACCTGGAGGGAGATGCCGGAATTTTCGCTTTCGATGCCGATCCCGGCGGCGTTTAGTTCGTCCCGCCAATCGATCGGTCCGCTGCCGTTGACGTACCGTTCGATGATCGATGCGAGTTCGGGCCGGGCTTGCATTGCGGCGAGCACGACGTCGTTACCGTCAAGCGGTTGGCCGGACGAAATAGCGCGGTCGTATATCTCACGGATCAGATCCTCGACCGAACTTTTGCCCTTTGACCTCTGCAAAATGGCGAGATCACAGAGGAACGCGGTGAGCATTCCGCGGGCATAGACCGTCGAATTTGCCCCGCTCCATCGCCGTTTTGACGCGGCGATCAGCGAAAAGCGGTCGATCTGCATTGCATCCAGGTTGTACGCCTGTGCCAGCGAATCGAGAAAATCTGTGAATCGCAGCCGATCCATTCCGACGCCGAGTTTGAGCGATTGGTAAAGGGCGAAGCCCTCGTAAAACCAGTCGTAATGACCCGTCAGATTAACCCCATTTGGAAACCACAGATGAAATAGCTCGTGCCTGAGTTGCTCGTGCAGACGTTGAACCGACTGGTTCTTGAACGGCATGTCGGACGACAGTATCGTCACGCTGCGGCCACGTGTGTCTGCCTCCCAATTTCCGACAGGCACGCCGACCGGCAGACGCATAATCGTAATTTGAGATTTCGGCTGGCTACTCCCAAATAACCTGCCGTAACGCTCAAGAATCTCACCGGCCGTGGCGGCGGCCTCGGCATCGCTGAATTGCCACGACCCGGAAATGTTGATGGATGTCGCAGACGATGCCGCGTGGCGGAAATTTCCGTCTTTGGCGATGACAATCACCGCCGTTTCGACGTCGATCACATTAAATATATTTGTCGCGACAAGCGGTTCGGGCGTGACCGCAACCCAACCCGCAGGCAAGTCGAGGCGGATCATCGCGGACCGATCTTTATCAAATGTCTGCGGCAAAATATCGTCGAGAAACAAGATACCGGTATCAGCGTTGAGCCATGATACATGGGCCATCGCGGATGGCCGGCCGATCGGTTTAAGTCGGACCCGATACTGCCAACCGGTGATGTCTGCATCCGCCAAATATTCGCCGGCGTTAAATCGCTTTAGGCCGCCTTGACTATCCGCCCCGCCGATCAAACCGACATCGGTGACGCGGTCGGCGAGGCCAATCGTGCCGGCGTACTCGGTTAGGAAGGTGAGGTTACGCCTGTTTTTCCGCTCGGCATTTAGGAAGCGGCCTTCGACGCGAACAGATCCCGAATTTTGATCGACGTGTAGACGTAGATCCATCGCTTGTGCATCGGCAATTGTAAAGAATTGTAAAATCTGCAGTGATGCGGCCAAAATGAACAGAAACGAACGAAAATTTTTTGACATCAATATTCGAACGGACTTATTATAGCTTTTTTGGCTCCAGAGTATCGGACTCACTGTCTTAGCATAAGGATTTTTATGAGTCTTATCAAAGTAATTATTTTCGCGGTGGTTTTCGTGTTGAGCCTTCTTTTTCTTGGACGGTTCTTTTTTTGATCCAAGGTGAGATTAATCCGACTCAACCAGACCGCACCGGGACTGTTGGCGGCAGCGTGTCGGAATATATTCATAGATTAGCAAAATTAAAAGAGCGGCCAGCATCGGCTGCTCTTTTTATTATTTAAGTCAATTTTTAAATTTCTATATGAGTGAATTGAGAGCGATCAAACGGGCATTGATCAGCGTGTCCGACAAAACCGGCCTTGCGGAGTTAGCGTCGGCCCTTGTCCGGCACGGCGTAGACATCATATCGACCGGCGGCACCGCCAACGCGCTTCGGAAAGCGGGACTGACGGTGACCGACGTCTCGGACGTGACCGGGTTTCCTGAAATGATGGACGGCCGCGTCAAAACGCTGCACCCGAAGATGCATGGGGCGTTTCTCGCCCTGCGGGACAACGCCGAACACGTAGCCGCGATGACCGAACACGGCATCGAGCCGATCGATCTCGTCGTTGTCAATCTGTACCCGTTCGAAGAGACGATCGCCAAGGACGGCGTTTCGCTCGACGAGGCGATCGAGAATATCGACATCGGCGGACCGGCGATGATCCGTTCTGCGTCAAAGAACTGGCGGGACGTGGCTGTCGTAACCGATCCGCGTCTTTATGCTGAGATCGCAACCGAACTCGATGAAAGCTCCGGCTCACTCTCGATCGAGACGCGACAGCGTTTGGCGGCTCTCGCTTTTACGCGGACGGCGAGCTATGACCTTGCGATCTCGTCGTATCTTGCACGCCAACTTTCAAACGAGGATCTCGAGCTGCTCGAACCGCTCAACCCGCTCGGCGGCATGGCGTTTTTTGAGATGGACGACGATGACGAATACGCCGAGCCGGGCGAGACGCCGGCGTACGACCATTTGCCCGAATATCGGGTCATCGAGCTCGCCAAGGTCACCGACCTGCGCTACGGCGAAAACCCGCATCAGCGTGCCGCTCTCTACGAGACCGACGGCGGCGGCATCGCCGGTGCCGAGCAACTGCACGGCAAAGAGATGTCGTTCAACAACTACGTTGACGCCGAAGCCGCTTGGAATCTGGTTCAGGATCTCGACGGCCTCGGCGTTGCCATCATTAAGCATACAAATCCGTCGGGTGTCGGAACCGGTATCACCAATGATGAGGCCTATCGCCGGGCACTCGCGACCGATCCGGTGTCAGCCTTTGGCGGTATTGTTGCCTTCAATTCAAGGGTCGACGCTGCGGTCGCGGCATCGGTCAACGAGGTATTTACCGAGGTCGTCATCGCTCCCGG
>JAYVUD010000305.1:0-2542 GCA_043788335.1 Chloracidobacterium sp.
CGTTCCGAGCAGCGGGTGATCGCCATCGGCACGCTTGACCGTCCCGGCCAGTTTTTCGCCGTCGACCGTAAAGACGATCTTAAAATTTCGCGTGCCGCCGGGCGTCTCCATCGACGCATCCCACTCGCCGGCAACGGACGACGTTTGAGCGGCCATCTGGCCGACTCCCACGAGCAGCAGCAAAAACGATATAAATGCCAGTTTTTTCATATAAGTCCTTCTATTTTCAAAATGAACCAACTATTCGAACGATATCAACCTTCGGCCGGACAATCAAATAAGCACGGCCCCGACCGCCGAGACGTTCGATGACCGTTGCGGTTAGCGGCAAATCTCGGGTAAAATCGGAAACACAATGAAAACACTAAAACTCTTCGCGATAGCGATATTCACTCTCGTAATTTTCACCTTTGCCACCTCCGCTCAGCAACGTTCGATCAACGACGTCGCGGCCAATGCCTCGTACCACTCGGCCGATGACGGATTTACGATCGGATTGCCCGCCGCGGACCTCGCTAAGACCGCCGGAAAGACCGGAAACGTCTACGCTTGGAATTTTGCTGACGGATTTGTCGCCGTCAATATCGAGCACGCCGACAAACCCTTTAAGACCGACGAAGACATCGAGAAATTTGTCGACAGTGTCAAAGCAGGCGATCTTTCCGAAGCTCAACACGTCAAGATCCTATCGGAATCGCCGGCAAAGATCGGCGAGTATCACGGCAAGGCATTTGTCGTCGAACACGAAGGCAACCGAGGCCTGTATGTCGTGCTCGCCTGGAACACGTTTACCATCAAGATCGTCGGCGGAGCATTATCGGATTCCCCCGACGTTCAAAAGCGGATAGCCGAGGCCGTCCAGTCCTTTGAGTTTGTAAACTAGTCGGCCATTCCGTGCTTGATAGCGTAATTAGCGACGGCCTCGTCCCGGGTTGAACCGAAGGCGTACCTGCCGCCCTCGTCAGTGCTGACAAAGTCCGGGCCGACGACGCAATATTGATCTCCGTCGAGGAAAATAAGCGTCCCGCCCGGACCACGTTCGGCCTCGATGTCGGGGTCGTTGATCAGCATTGCAAATTCGGCGGTCATACTCACATTTTCGCCTTTGCAAGAGCACCGTCGGCGGCCGCGATGCCGCTGAGCTTGGCGAGCGGAATGATCACCGTCTGCGGCCCGTAGGCATAGGCGGCGACCTGGTACGGCGGGAACGTGATCATCAGGCCCTTTTTCGTAACGTTCCAGTTAGCATAATTCTCGGCGGTCGGCTTGGCACCGTCCTCGAAAATGTCCTGGCCGAGGCCCAAATTCTCGCCGCTTTCCGGGTCCTTACGTCCTTTCAGATCGGCCGTCGCGATGTCGGCGATCGTCGCGAGATATTTCGAACCGGGCTTGAAAAGATCGGCAAGTTTCACTTCCTTTCCCTTTTTGAGATCGTAGGTGATCGTAAACGTCCCATGATTCGGATGTGCTCCGCCCATAAAGGTGTCTTCACCAAAATTGACGCTGATCAGTTCGTCGTCGGCATATTCGATGTTGTAACCGACCTCAATATAGGTGCCCATCTGGCCCATCATCTTGATGTCCTCAGCGGTCAGTTCCGCGAGGCTTTTGCGAAAGTCGGCCAGCGACTTCATCACGCTCGCCTTAGCCAGTTGGTTAAACCCCGCGGCGTTAGCACCGCCCGACAGTTCGGGATATTCGGCAGAGAGCGTCGCCTTCTTTGCCTTGATCGATTCCTTGGTCTCGCGGTTCGTCATCGTGACACCCGTAAAATAGACCATCTGCTCCCAAGCGAAAAAACCCAGGCCCTCGCCCTTCTGTCCGGGCTTGAGCCATTCGCCCTCGAGCATTGCACCGGACTCGTTGGGATCCTGCTTCCATTTGCCCTTAAATTCGCCGGTCTGCTTGCCCGCTGCGTCGGACTCCTGCATGGTAAAGCTGCCGTCCGCCGCGATCTTGCCCTTGAGCATCAGGCGGTTCGCACTTCCGGATTTGAGATAGTAATAGCTGCCGGTCAGACTGTCGCCCGTACGCTTGATGTCCAACTCTACCTTCGAGTTGTTGATCGAGCCTCGAAACAGCGACCCGACCCGCTGCTGCGATTCGCCCGCCGCCGTGGCGTCCAGGCCGCTCGAAACCTGTGGATCAGCCGGAGCCTGAGTGGTCTGAGCCGAATTTGTCTCTGTATTACGCCCGATCGCCGCACACGACACCGTCAATGCGATCAAAACAAGCGCCAAACACCTATAAAAACTGATTTTCATTAACATATAACCTCAAGAAATATAATCGGAACTGTTTCAAGATAACACGGCACATAGTCATACGCCAATATCAGCTGTACTATCAGCATTACGCGTCAGCGATCGAAAATGAGCACTAAGGAACTCGGCTATCAAAACACACCGCTCGGAGACCTCACGCTTCGGCAACGGACCGAACCGCGTATCGGTGATCAAGTGGTCTTCGAGGTAAAACTCGGCGACGAATATCTGATGTCGAGCCTCTTTACGGAGAGCGAACGGCGGCTCGCAACGCTCGG
>JAYVUD010000306.1:0-15549 GCA_043788335.1 Chloracidobacterium sp.
AATCGTCAAAAGATATTTCGGCATCGGCGTCGAGTTGGCGAGCATCTGGTCTTTGCCCGACGAAAATAGATTTCCGCTGGGCGTCGAGATCGAGAAAGACGACGAAGAATCGGAAGCCATGAATAACATCATAGGAGGCCAGGGGTGGTGCAAAGAGATGAGGGCCAAATCGGACCTCGGTGCCTACTATTTCAAAAAAGCCCGGAAGCAATACAACGCCAAACTGACCGACCGCGACATAACGAATGGATTGAAGGCGGAAGAAGACGAATGGCTCCACGATCAAGTCGAGCAAGATGCCATGAGGCTGTACGTCTACGACATGTTGTTCCAGGGGAAGAAGAAAGAAGATTTGATAAAAGACCTGAAAAAAGCGACCGAATTGTCGTCGTCACACAAGAATATGTTGCGGCACTACGGGGCCGGGGCGTGCAAGAAAAAATTCATCCCCGGCCCGCTAGTGCCGTCAGAGCAAGTCCCGTATAACGCCCAATACCGATTCGGCTACGGCGGCTGATGCCCGGACTAGGCATACGGGTGGTTTAGGAAGGGGGCGGCGGGTCTTGCTCGGCCCCTGATTGATGACCCTGTCCCTCCGGGTTGCCCCCACCACCGAGAACCTTCTCCAACACGTCCCACACGTTCGTGGCCTTTAACTTATCGGGGGCACCGCCGCCTGCGGGGGCACCGCCGGGAGGTCCGCCCATCGGGGGTGGCATGCCACCGCCCATCGGAGGGGCACCGCCCATCGGAGGGGCACCCGGAGGGGCACCTAGTCCGCCGCCAGGTGGCGGGGGTGGAGGGGCACCAGCACCCGGAGGCGGGCCGATCTCGACCATCAATTGCTGCTCAAGAAAATATTTGAAGGTGTACATCGCATTATTTACTGTCGCCGCTCCGATTTCTGTCTTTACTCCTCAGCTTTTATCTGCTAGGCTAAGAATAGTGAAATTACGACCCAGGAGATGACAATGGCAGTAGCTATCATGAACGACTCGGTGACTATGGGGCCGATCACCGTACACTTCCAAGAAATGGCGAACCCCATCACCCCACGGCGGGCGTCCGGCTACCAGAGGAAAAAACCGGAAGACTGGATCGACGACGACCTGTACATCGCCGCCAGTCCCTATACCGAGATCACCGCCACTTTTTCCGGCGGTCCCGTCACCAGATTGAACATCGGCGACGAAGAATACCTCGCGACTCCAAGCCAGCCGATAGTCCTGGAAGACGGGGCGAACGAACTGGTCGTCTTCGCCAACGGGCTGGAGTATTACTGCTGCGTCTACCTCGTGCGGGCCTGCAAGACTTTGGAGGAGTCTTCGGGCGAAATCATGTGGGACGACGGCGACGAAATATTCTACTTCGCCGCCCAGGGGTTCTTCGACAGGACGTTCTCGATCTTCCGTGGACCGTGCTACCTGGACGAGGGGTCGCCCATCGAAATCGAAGGCGACCCCATGAACATCCCCTTCTCGACAAGTCCCACCGCAACGGACGGCGACAACACCTGGCCGCTGTCACCCACCCCCGACTCGACTCCCCGCCCGGACACTCCGGTGCCCGACCCCCTGACGAATTGGAGCCTGCCCCTCGTGGACGACCCTGTGGCTCCCGCAGACCCGGCCCCGTCCTCTGACAGCAGTGGCTCGTCTTCCTCTGACAGCAGTGGCGGCGATTGGTAATCTTCCTTCCGAATGACAATAAACCCCGGTCACGAAGACCGGGGTTTATTTCGTTTCTACTAGATAAGGCATGGAATTACCCAGCTTCGCCCCACCGAGCAGTCAGCCAATTCACTTTAACCCCAAGCCCAAAATCTTGTATGTGGCGGACACCCCTAACTGGAGTTTCGATAGGAAAGGCAGGGACTACCGTAAGTATCTCCCGGAGTTGGAAATCGACATCGGATTCGCCAACGACATCGTAAAAACGACAGGGCGTGCGGAATCCCATTACAGGCACATGGAATCGCAGAAGCACTACGATGTCATTTGGCATCTGCATGAGTTCTTTATCTCGGATGAGGCCGAACTAAAAAAATACGTCAAACACCACAACGCCAGGGGCACAAAAGTGATCCTAACGATCAACCAATTATACAACTTACAAGACATCGAGAACCGACGAGGCAGGTTTTCTGCCTACAATGCGATTTCCGCCAACAGCCCTTACTGCTACTTCAAACTCATGGAAGCGGGATTATCCCCGCACTTCACCCCCGACGGGTATCCAGGCGAGACGTTCGGGCCGGACATACCCGTGGAAAAAAGACCCTTCAAAGTGATGTTCGTGTCTAGCAAACTATGGATGGAACACAAAGGGTTCGACATTTGGCTGCGTGTCCGCGACAGGCTGGAGCCGATAGGAGTAGGGTTCATCGAAGTATTGGTGGATTCTTACAACAACCCTTTTACGTTTGAGCAGATGAACGACCTCTACAACCAGGCCCAGATTTTCGTCTGCATGTCCCGTTCCGAGGGCGGGCCTTGCACCCTCCAGGAGTCGGCGGGCTGCGGGGTTGTCCCCATCTGCACCAAAGTTGGGTACACCGAATACTTGAAAAACATCTTCATCGTGAACCGGGACGCCGACTCCTTCATCGAGAAAATTTTATACTTGAAAGCGAACCCCGACGTGGTTAAAAGCATGTCCCGTGGCGTCATCAGGGAGGCTTACCATTGGCAATCTCGCCTGACGGCGAGAAAATGGGGGCATTTCGTGGAGAGTGAACTCGTGAAAAACAAAGGATTGATGATGGGTTGAATATATAAAAAGTACACCAGGAGGGAGTATGAAAAATATAGGAATCAGCATCATCAAGAACGAAGCCGACATAGTAGAAATTTTCGTCAGATACCACGCAGCCATATTCGACCACATATTCATAATCGACCACAATAGCCAGGACGACACGAACGCCATCCTGGAATCCTTGCGAGCAGAAGGCTTGCCGCTAGATATCTACCACGAGACGGTAGGATACCACAATCAGTCGGAGTGCATGACGAGGCTAATGCACCTGGTAAAGAAAAAGTACGACCCCGACTGGATCGTACCCCTGGACGCCGACGAATTCCTAATCGGTGCGGATTTCGACAAGCTGCAAGAAGAAGTGTCTAAAGACCATCGTGTATTATTCCCCGTGTGGCATAATTACACGCCAACAATAAACGACCCTCGCGATGAATTAAATGTATTAAAGAGGTTGAAATACAAGAACAAAAAAATTAACTACAATCAACACAAAGTATTGATTCCCAAAAATGTCATATCGGAAGGCATGTATCTCCCCGAGGGCAATCACGAGCTATACCACGGGGACGGGACGCCCGTGTCCTACACCATCACTACGACGGCCCACATAGCCCACTTCCCGGTACGATCCGTGGAACAAATCCAGAAGAAGGCTTTCTGTGGTTGGCCTTCCAAGTTGGCTAATCCTTCGAACAAAGGCGTGTCGCCCGATTATTCACAGTGGAAGATATTTTTCAACAAGTTAAAAAACGGCAGCACTCCGAACATTGAAGACTTACAAGCCTTCGCCGTTGGATACACTACAAACCAAATCCCCGACGTGATAGATATCGTCAAACAACCGATTGAAATCACGTCGGGTATGGAATTGCGGTATCCGCCGAAGCCTTATTTACCCATAACGGCCTTGGCGGATACTGCGGAAATGTTGGCATACAACTTCATGCTAAGTCACCATAAAGGTGCATAGCTGTGCCCCACTTGTGGTCGGCGTATAACTTGTCCGGGCCGTCGTATTTATCCCCCGTGTAATGATTGGGGATGAACCAGTGACTCGGGTAGAGGGTGATGTCGGTGTACATATTCGACTGGATGACCCAGGTGAAATACACCGGGCCGACATACCACCACGCGGGCTGCCCCGCCCTCACGTCGAGGATGCAATTCTTCATGAGGCGACAGCCCTTGGTGGCCCCCATGATGCCGCAAGCCACCAGGGCACCGCGACGGGACTCATTCTCCAAGACGGCGAACGAGTCATTGTCGAGGAAGAAATCATCGAGCGGGTTGAGGCACTCCGAGTCGGCGTCCATGAAGACGCCTCCATGCCTGTGCAGGATCTCGTACCGCATGATGTCCGCCTTGCCGTTCCACTCGGGCATAGCGTCGATCTGGAGTTGGTTCTCGAAGCCGAAATCTTTCAACCCGTCCTCGTCCCAGAGGACGTACTCCCAATCGGGGTGCTTGTCCTTCCAGGTTTGCATCAATCGGGCCGGGCGGCGTTTCGGACCTATCCACAACTGGTGGATGACCCTGGGGATTTTTCCCGGCTTCGGCGGACAAAAAAGACGTTCGTCCTCCCACCACAGGGGGTGTGCCGGGTCGTAATCGGGAAACGGCTCGATCATTGGAAGTCTATTTTCTCTTTGATTTCTACCTCATGGCCCTGCTCCTTCAAGATCCGAATCCTCTTCTTGGAGTGTTCGTTCAGATAGTCGTTGATATTGAATAAGAAGTCGTAGTACATCAGTCCGTCCTTATCCTCGGCGAGACGGAGTCCGCGTCCCATCCGCTGGATAATCAGGTGGTCGGCCTGCCCCCCGGCGGCGTTAATCAGGTTGTGGACGAATACGTTGATCCCGGTGTTGAAAATCTGCTGCGTGGCGATGGCGACCAGATTCCCGCTGGCCTTCTGCAACTGCTTGATGACGCCCTTACGGGTCGTCGCGTCGTCCTTGCCCTGCACCCACAGACTGCCAGGCAGGAGGGCGTGGAGGGCGTCCCCGTGGGCGATGCGATCAACGAGAATGAGCGTCCGACCTTTTTGGAGGTTGGCGAGGTCTTTCACCACGCCGTGGAAGTGGTAACTTTCCGCAATCCCACGGGTGACGGCATCCATGTAGATGTCGTGCGGTATCATCGGCTCGTCGATGGGGTAGAAGAGACACTTGGAGGAAGACAGGATGCCCCTCTTCTGCAACTCTTCCGTGGTCAGGATGCCCGTGGCGGTGGACTTGGTCTTCAGGACGGGGCCGAAGAATCCTTTCACGTAGAATTTCTGCACCGCGTCCGTCTCGCCGAATTTGAATGGCGTGGCGGAAAGGGCCACCCGGACGGAAGCCTTTTTGAGCATCCGGTAGACGGCCTTCGGGGTGGTTGACATCATGTCGTGGATCTCGTCCACGATGATGGCCTTGAACTTCGGCAGCAGGTTCTTGATCTTGTCGCAAGATTGGACGGTGGCGACGGTAATGAGGTTGGGCTTGAAACAGCCCCCCCACACGCTGCCCACGTTCGCGAAACCCCACTTGCATATCTCGTCGTAGTTCTGATGGGCGAGTCCCGCCCGGTTCTGGATGATGAGGGCGGGGCACCCCGGCGGCAGGGTCTTGAGTATACCCACCATGACGTTGGTCTTGCCGCTGCTAGTCGGCGAGTAGATAATGCCCCTGCTGTGTTTGATGACGGAGTTGATGAAATCCACCTGGTAGTCGTACAAGGTGATGGGCCGGTCGCCCGACTGTTGGAATTGGGCGAGGAACTGGTCGTTCACGCTGTTGATTCCGAAGACGACTTTGTCCCTGTCATCCTGTATCGTGTAGGAGACATTCAGGTGGGCGAGGACGGCCTT
Organism: Chloracidobacterium sp.; assembly: GCA_043788335.1. Taxonomy (GTDB): domain Bacteria; phylum Acidobacteriota; class Blastocatellia; order Pyrinomonadales; family Pyrinomonadaceae; genus OLB17. Next base: position 5,612 of record JAYVUD010000306.1, read on the forward strand.
GACCTCGGGCAGGAGTCCCGTAAGAAACTTGCCGGTTTCTATCTTGAAGAAATCGGTGTATCCGTCCCACAATTTCTGCTTGTAGCGACTGTTGTGGAAATAATTCCTCTCCCGGAAACGCATCTTCTGCCATAGGACTTTCTTCGCAGCCAAATCGTCCGACACGAAGAGGGTGTAGTCGTTATTGATTCGTAGGAGGTTTGGGCTGTTCATCTGTCGCCTTGGTCAATGCCGTCATCTGATTCTTTACTTTATTCGACGGGGATATTTTACCCGATCTGGAGGTCTTCCGTCCACGGCTCTTTCCTTTTTTCCCGCAACACATATTCACTCCTTTTAGGTATATAGCTACAATAACTCCATGATCGAAGACATTCGCGAACTAGAACCACTGAAAACCTCTGGACGGAAGTCGAAAGCGGTCTGGGAGGCCGACCAGGATTTGCGTGTCATCCACAACGTCGTCTCCGAGCAGAAGCTCTTCGACATACTCGCCAAAGAAATAGTCGCCGAAATAGACGCGGAAATTTTGAACGATCTGCGGAATGCCGCCTTCACGCCGCCCGACGCGACTCGACAAAAAAAGAGGAGTATAGACGATCCCTGGGAAGGGACGTAGTATTCCTGGCCTTCCGGCCTAAATACATCATGAGCGACGACTTCACACAGCTAAACCCCGGTTCGGGTGGTGACTACATGGACGAGTCGGGGATCGTATTCCCGACCGCCCCGACTAATCGCAAGCGGCCCAGGGTCGTCATAAGCGGCTCCACTCCCGACGAAATCGCTGGCGTCACGAACGCACCGCCCGATGGGACGGAATACGGGCTAATCGTCCGGCATGTGGTGCCGAACTACCCAGGCACTCGGGTCCATGTCCAAAACGAAATCACCTTGGTCGCCGCCGACACGGAGACGACGATAGTCACCTACACCGTGCCCATGCAAGTCGCCTTCAACTTCATCGGATTCGTGGGGTCGGGCGACACGGACGCCGTCTACAGGTTATACATAAACAACGTGCGGGTTTTAACCGCGAGGAGTTCCGTGTCGAACCCCACTTCGATGATTTCTTTCGCCTACTCCCCCTTCTCGGCGGGCACCGCGTCCATCGTAGAATTGCGGGTGACTCACTCCAATGAATACACATGTGCCTTCGAGGGCACCCTGCTGGGCTACATATTTTAACCGACACCGACGAGCGTCATCTGCGGGACTGCGATTACGGATGCCGCTTGCGGCAACTCGGAAACTGACGCCGCACTGATCGGTACGAATCCCAGCATAACACCCCTTCACTCAATGTTTGTTTTTTAAAAACTGATGATGTAGACGATACCAGTGCCTCCATTGCCGCCTCGACCGCCCGTGGTGCCACCGCCCCCGCCGCCGCCCCCGCAACCGAATGCCCCATTACCGCCGTTACCGCCGACCCCAGCATTAGAAGCACTACCGCCGCAACCGCCGTATCCGAAAAAAGGTTTGAGCAATTGTGGTCCGGCACTGCCGTTGAACGAACCCGCTGCTGGTGATGCTGGTCTGCTATCCGACATAAAAATTCCTGTCGTGATGTTAAAACCGCCTCCACCAAAATCGGCACTCGTGGTTCCTGCCCCACCGGCCCCGCCAGTGCATGTCAGCCCGGCGGTTGAAAAACTAACGTACCCGCCAATAGCACCCGCTTGCGACCCGCCAGCGGACCCGTTCATGCTGCTAAGAAACGTGTTGAATCCGAGCGATCCATAATTCATGAATGCCAAACTAGAAATAACACCGAGTCCGCCGCCGGTGCCACTTGAAATTGTGGTTCCAGCACCACCACCGGCCCCACCATTGTTGCCCCCAGAGGCGACGACAACATTTGCCATTTGTCCAGTACCGGGAGTAATAGAAACGAATGAAGTTACTCCGATCCCACCAACAACACCACCACCACCGGCACCGGCACCACCAGATCCTCCTGCCCCCGCTTGAATATATAAAACGTCGGGCAACAAAAACAATGGAATCAAAGTGACTGTTTGCGTAGAACAACTACCCCCGGCACCACCGCCCCTTGCGGTGCTTGCAGCACCACCACAGGCACCACCGCCGCCGCCGCCGCCGCCGAGGCAAAAAATGTAAGCCATCGTGCAACCACGGGGCTTACGCCACGTCATCCACTGAACATTGGTGACGGTGGAAGGCGTGTCGAATGTTTGAATGTCCGCACCGGAGTTGTTCGCCCAGCAAGAGAAATCTAGCATGTTAGTATCTGCCCCCAATTACCGTCGCCACCCAACCGGCGGCGACAGCGGTCCCCAGGCCGAAGTATATCTTGAAACCCGCAGGCAAGGCTAAGTTCATCGGGTAATCGATCTCGATGGTCGCCGAAGTGGCAATCGCCGTCGTGGCGGGCAATGTTATCTCGCCGAAAAACACGTTGTTGGTCGCGGTAGTGACAACGGAACCGTTGTTGATGAATATCCTGGCGACCGAGGCGACGTTCGTGCCGCCTGGCTTGAACCTAATTCTCTGCACGAAACTTCCGTTGGCGGCATCGGCGGTGAAAATAAGACTGTTGCCAGCAGTAGCCCCCGTGTAGTCGTTTGGAGCCGCCGTAACCAACTGATTCATGCCCGTTCCGGCGTTATTGCTCACGTCTGGGGTCTTCGCAAAAATCGGATCAATGTTAGCTGCCATTTATTTCCTTAGTATACTTGGGGCCAAGTGCTGGTGCGATAAAAACTCGCCCGCCCAATAGACGATCTGGCACTGTCGGCCCCCGTGATGGTGGAAAACACGTCTTTAGTTCCTGCACTAAAATTGACCAGGGCACCTGCATTGCTGCTCGTTTCTACTGTGTCTCTTGAGAGTGTACTAGAACTCAGAATAGTCCCAATTCCGACTTCCCATTCCGTCGTAGATTGTCCGACAATCGCATACATGACGGACGAACCCACGCCGAAAGTAGAAGAAAATGCCGCGAACCCGGACGACGCCCCCAATAGGGTAATCGTCCCGGTGCCGGTAGTCGTTGTGGTTTCTTTTGTTCGATCCGTCGTGCGAGGCATGGTAAGCTCCTTGGATTCCTATATGAGTAGCATTATTGTTTTTTATACCTCGACGTAATTGATTCCGCCCGAAAAAGCACTGGCGGCACTTAAATTTACGATCAGGGCGACACCAGCAGTAGTCTCAAACCAACCTACAGGGTTGAATGGGAGTACGAAGCCGCCATTGGCGAGTATGCTAATTTTATTGGTGGAATCGCCGAAAATCACCGTCCCAGCCGCCCCGCTTGTGAAATAAAGACTCTGGGCGGCTGCGGCGATGCCCATGAATGACAAAACCCTGAGTTTTTTAGATGCCACCAACGGAATCAATGTATTATCGCCTGAAATCGCACCGCCGAACGCTTTGTATTTGGGTGTCAACGACGTACCAGCGTTGGAAATAGAACTGGTATCCGAGATCGATGTAACGGGCTGAGTGACGGTGGTAGCCGCAATCGTGACTGAGGGACTGTTGCCGACGGTGACGGTCTGAGAGGACAGCGTGACGGTTTGAGAAGACAACGTAACAGTGTTAGACGACAGAGTGATTGTACCGGATATGGGCTGAGTGCCCGACGGGACGTTCGTGATTGTACCGGATACGGGCTGAGTGACGGTGGTAGCCGCAATCGTGACTGAGGGACTGTTGCCGACGGTGACGGTCTGAGAGGACAGCGTGACCGTACCGGATACGGGCTGGGTGCCGGAAGGAATAGGACGGACGATCACTCCCGATTCAGTTCCCGTTGGGGCGATGGTCATAATTTGGGCCGCTGTATTCGACACGGAGACGGTTTGAGTACCCGAAGGGACGTTCGTGACCGTACCGGATACGGGCTGGGTGACGGTGGTAGCACCCAATGTCACAATTTGAGAAGACAAAGTGACCGTCTGCGAAGACAACGTGACCGTACCGGATACGGGCTGGGTGACGGAAGTTGCCGCAATCGTAACCAACTCGGAGGAATTAGTGACCGTGACCGTGCCCACCTGTCGGACGGCCATCGCCACTTCGGACCCGACGGGGGTTGCGGACAGTAACGCCACTTGCGTGGAACTATCGTCGGTGATGAATACCGGCTGCGAATTGACGATTCTTGTTAGGTCGGCCATGGTGATCTCCTTGCTCTATGTAGTGCCAAAACAAAAAACCCCACGAGCCTTTCGACTCGTGGGGTTTTTTATTCCAAAAAGGATTAGACCTCTTGTCCCATGATCGTCGCGTACACGTCCTGGGCGGCACCAGCGTTGTTCTGAATTTTTACACTCAAAACGGCGGCAGCAGCAAACGACACCGGCTGCTGGAAAACCAGAGAAACGAATGGAAGTGAGGCCGAATAGAAGCCGACAGCATAAGTCGTCGTGCCAGCACCACTGTCAACCACGACCTTGCAAGGTCCGCCAGAAGAACTGGCGATAACACCCTTCAAATACAAAGTCTTCGCAGCAGTGACAGTGTAAGAAATCGTGCCCGTGGCGGCGTTAGCAACGCTGGCCTGGGTGCCATAGCTGTTCACGATGCCCGTAGAGACGACGCCTGTGGTCGTAGAAACCGTACCGGAGACGGGCTGCGTGACGGAAGTGGCCGCAATCGTGACCGAGGGGCTGTTGCCGACGGTGACGGTCTGCGAAGACAAGGTGACGGTGTTGGATGATAGCGTGACCGTACCGGAGACGGGCTGGGTGACGGAAGTCGCACCGATTGTGACGGTCTGAGACGACAACGTAACGGTCTGCGAAGACAAAGTAACCGTACCAGAGACGGGCTGGGTTACTGCGGAACCGTCCACCTTGACCGCCGTCATGGAGGCGATACCCTGAATGGATATGACGCCTGCGGCAGCCGTACCGGCGATGCCGGTGCCGGTAACAGACTGAGTGCCTGAAGGGACGTTCGTGACCGTACCGGAGACGGGCTGGGTGACGGAAGTAGCCGCAATCGTGACCGAGGGGTTGTTGCCGACGGTGACGGTCTGAGACGACAACGTAACGGTCTGCGAAGACAAAGTAACCGTACCGGAGACGGGCTGGGTTACTGCGGAGCCGTCCACTTTAACGGCGGTCATGGAGGCAATACCCTGAATGGATATGACGCCTGCGGCAGCCGCACCCGCAGTGCCGGTGCCGGTAACAGATTGGGTGCCCGTCGGAGTGGTGGTAACTGTCTGCGAAGACAGCGTGACCGTACCGGAGACGGGCTGGGTGACGGAAGTGGCCGCAATCGTCACCGAAGGATTGCTGACCGTAACTGTCTGCGACGACAGAGTGACGGTCTGCGACGACAGAGTGACCGTACCAGAAACGGGTTGGGTTACGGCGGAACCGTCTATTTTGAGGGCGGTTCCGACGATAGCCACTGTATTGACGTTATCTGTCAGTTTTACAGGAAGTTGCGATTGAATATCAGCCATTGGGGCGTCTCCTTACGAATTACTGGGTTACTTGTCCTTTTTTTCTTCCACAACGACGACTGGAGGCTTGGAATGAATAGCAATCTGCTTTTCCGCCTCGTCGATCACTTTCCTCTGGGCGTCCACGTCCAGCTTGTTCCTATCTATTTCTTCTTGAAGTTCTATGATGCGTATCTCCCTGGCGTGGATGTTGGACAACGCCACCAACTTGGAGTGTTCGTGCCTCATTACTACCAGATTCCGATTAGTGCTGAACAAGTCTGCCATTTTTACCTTCCTTTAACTTATTTAGACAATACCTGACTAATCTCAGAGAAAAATAATGTACACAGACAAAGCAATCATTGATATATTTACCGAACTACACGTCTTGTCCACCCAAGGGCGTGCGGGGGAGTCTTTGTACTTGGCGGAAATGTACGCGGTCGAGTTCTTGAACTCTTTGGCGTTGAACTACTATCAACTTTTCGGCGACACGGCGAAGGCGGAAAAACTATTCAACGCCGCCCTCGAAGTCCAACCCGGCAATTGGCGTGTGTACAGCAACATCTCCCACATCATGGCGACCGAAGACAGGCTAGAAGACGCCCTGTCCCCGGCGTACAAGGCAGCCCAATGCCTCGGGCAAGAACCAGTCTGCGACCCCATCTACAACTTGGGGGTGATCCTCAGCGAGTTGGGCAGGGACGCCGAGGGCGTCGAAATGTACAGGAAGGCACTACTCATCAACCCGGACCACGCACTGTCCCAATACAACATGGGCCTGGGGTTGTTGAAAATGAAACAATACGAGGGGGGGTGGAAGTGGTTCGAGTGCCGATTCAAGACGGGCGAGAAGGCCACGGCATTCCGGGAAAGGTTTTCGCAACCGGAATGGGACGGCAGGGCGGCGAAAAAAAAATCAATTTGCGTCTACAGCGAACAAGGGCTGGGAGATTTCATCCAGTTCGTGAGATTCTTGCCGAGGTTGAAGAAATACTTCCGCAAGGTGGTCGTGGAGGTCCAAGATCCCATGGCCGACCTCATGGGGCCGCACCTGGGGTTCGACGCCCTACTCACCCGGACGAACGACGCGAACGTGCCCCCGGCACCCAAGACAGACTTCTGCGTCTCGGTCAATAGTCTGGCCGGTCTGCTGGGGGTTCGCGGCGACGGGGACATTCCGGGCGAGCCTTACTTGTTCGCCCCGAAGGGCGTCCGCCAGGGATTCCCGAAGAAAAAACTCAAGGTGGGGATCGCCTGGTCTGGCAACGCCGACCACACGAAAGACCGGACGCGGTCCCTGGTGTTGGAATGGCTGCGACCGCTGGGCGATGTCCCGAACATACAAATCTACTCCCTGCAAAAATTCTCGTTGCCGGTGAGGAGATGGGGGAAGCAGTTGGTAAACGTGGACATGGGCCGGGAAAATTTCCCCATGACGGACCTGGCCCCCGAGATAGAGAATTTCGGGGACGTGGCCCGGCTCATCAACCAACTGGATCTGGTCGTCACGGTGGACAGCGGGCTTGCCCACTTGGCGGGGGCGATGGGCAAGCCCGTCTGGACGCTATTATCCCAACGCAACGATTGGCGGTGGGGGCAATCCGGGGAGTCCACGGCGTGGTATCCCTCGATGAGGTTGTTCCGACAGCCCTCCTACGGGGACTGGAAGTCGGTCATCGACAAGGTGGTCACTGAACTTTCGTCATTGCAAACTTCTCGGTGTCGATGAGGCAGGGAACGTCTTTGTGGTGGCAGTACAAATTCACGGACACGAATTGGGACACGCCGCCCTCCACCGAGGTCACGAAGACGTTCTCCTTGTTCTCGTAAAAATTGCCCGGATTATACAACGGCCCCGAATGGGAGTACATCTCGTAACCCAACTGTTTGATGTACGACACGAGGGCTTCCGATTTCTCCACACGGTCGTTTTCGACGTACAGCACGGGCTTGTACTGGAGGATCGTTTTTTCCGCACCCTCCAGGGCGTCTTTCTCCATCCCCTCGATGTCTATTTTGACGAAATCGAGGCGACCGAGTCCCATCTCGTCAATCTTGTTGATGTTGACCGGGTAGCTGGCCCCCTTGCTATAGTCCGGTTCCAAAGACAACCCGCCCCAATTGGATGTCTGTTCGTAGTCCAATTCGGGGACCATGAGGGTGCCCGTCCTGTTGCCCACCGCCTGCTGGTAGCAGACCACGTTCCTCAGATTATTGATGGAGACGTTGCCGCAGAGGGTGTAGTACGCCGTCTTTTCCGGCTCGAATGCGAGGACCATGCCGCCGCCTACCAGTCTGGCTAGGGCGACGGTGTGCGAGCCGGTGTTCGCCCCCACGTCTATCGCCACGTCCCCGGATTTGACGGTGTCCCGGAAGACCTGGACTTCCGCCTCGGAATACTCCCCGTACAAGTCGAAAGAACGACCCACCCAGATATCCTTCTTGTTGTAAATCATCAGGCCGTAACGGCACTTCTTCATTAGTTGCATTTTATTCTCCTCTCCGTATTAGAGTAGCGTCCAGTATATAAAAAGAGGAGGACTCAATGCCGTTAATCCAGTGGATCATGGGGTTGGATAAGCAGAGCGTCATCGGGTCCGGCGGCGTGGCAGTCGGCGGCGAGGCCGTCTGCCGACTACTCGCCACCAACCACGTCGGGTCCGGCGGCGGCGTGGGCGGCGGCACGTCACAATTCCAATTCACCTACAACCCCCTCAGCCACGGCGGCGGCGTGGGCGGCGGCTCGGCGGTGGTGCAGTTCGTGCCGAACCCCAACCGCAAATTCTTCACGAAAAAAATCCACTGGATGCCGGGTGACATCGTATACGACCCGAACAATCGAAAGTTCGTCGTGGAAGAAACCTACGTCAACAGAGAAGGGGAACATCAATTCTGCTCGGGGGGCCGGGTCGAATTCTACACTTACGAATTGCACGACAGGCCGTACATCGGCGACGTGGAGTGGGCCATCGAGTACAGCGGCGGCGGCGTGGTGATACCGGGGCACCGGACGGTCCTCTCTTCCGACGACCAGCCGGAATTGTACGAGCGAATGAGGTACGGAGAGGGGAGGAAGATGCTGAAGATCGAGAGGGAAGAATTCGCCCCCGCCAGGGAGGCGGATTTCCGGTCCAGATTCGCCAGAGTTCAGAAACCATTTAACGCCAAGGCATTCCCTGGGCGAAGGGTCGTGAGCGTATGACGAGTTTCAATTACGTCGGCAGCGGCGGCGTCATGGTGGGCGGATGTGCGAATGTGACGAAAGCCATATACGTCATTTACAAATGGGGCGAAGGCTCGGTCGTATTCAACGTCCACAAGGCGGCTAGGGGCGTCATGGAGGCCGTCGCGATCAAAGAAGTGAGGCTAATCAACAACAAGAAGACCTTCGCCAAAACCGTCGCCATGTACATCGACACCTACAACGGCCTGTGGAACGAGTACGAACTCGTGTCGGAGGACGACGCCAGGGCCATCGCCTCCGATTTCCTCGCAACGCAACTGGCAGAATACCGAATCAGTACCCTGAAATGTTCGGCCCGTACTCAGCCGACCCCGTAGGATCGGCGGACCAGTTCCACGACCATCCTGGCGTCCGCCAGGGCCGTGTGGGCGTCGGTGCTGTAGGCGAGTCCGGCCCGGCCCATGCAAGTCGCGAGGTCGGGGAGGACATCGTCCTCGTGGACGTGCAGCCAGAAAGGCGTAACGTCGAGGACGCGGTGTCGGAACTGCACGTCCCCCCACTCCTTGATCTTTTCGTTCAAGAACGGCAGGTCGAAACCGCTGGCGTTCTTGCCCGCCACGTTGACCATGTACTTTTTCTTCTTCTCGTTGAAGGGATAATTGTTCTTGGACAAAAAATTAGAGAAGAGGAAGGGCAGGGCACTGATCGGGCAGTGACTCTCGCCGGGGGAGGGGTTGGCGATCTTCCTGAATATCTCGGCGTGCATCGACAGGGCGAAGGGGTCGCCGACGTAGTTGTCCTTCTTGACGTAGCACTGGACCGAGGGCAACTGGTCGAGCGGCAGCGGGTTCCGCAAATCGTCGAGGACGGCGGCAAACTCGATGATGTCATGGAGCTTGTGGTTCAGGCCACTTGTCTCAATATCGATTGCACAATAATTCATCATCTCTCCTCAGAAATTGAAACTTATCGCTATAATAGTGTAGCAAAAACAGGAGATCGAATGAAGATCAAAACAGAAGAACTCGACAATATCGTTGCACGATATCTCGATGGCAAGAAAACGACCGCCTTGGCTGAAGAGTATGGAGTATCCAAGGCGACGATCAATAAAATTGTCAGAGATAAAATAGGCAGGCAGGTCATCAGACTCACTGAGGCAGCATGTACTGAAATAGTTTTTGAATACAAATCAGGTTGTAAAATCAAGGATATCGCTGAGGCTCATTTGGTTTGTATAAATACAATAACTCGTATATTACAAAAAACAGGAGACAGGGAGTATTCGCAAAATGGTAAAACTAAAGGCGGGTTTTCGGAGTC
>JAYVUD010000307.1:0-3363 GCA_043788335.1 Chloracidobacterium sp.
CAGCCAGGATCAAAGCAGCTCAAACGGGCAAGACGGTCGTGCTGCCTATGGAATTCCATGGCGAGTCGGAACCCCTGTCAGAGATCGCGAGACGGAAACAGCCGGTTATCAGCAAAGAAAATGGTCCGCGACAGGAAGAAAGCGTCGAACCGCTCCTCGAAGTGCCCGCACGACCTTCGATCTATCCGGGGCCGGTCGTTGAATCGTTTTTACAGACCACGGTGGCCGAGTCGTTTGCACCGATTGCCGGAACGAATTTCGCAGGACCCGGGATAGGACTCCCAGGCGGATTTACGATCACCGGCATTCCGCCGGACATTACAATGGCGGTTGGACCCAATCATATTGTCGCATGGGTAAACTCCCAGTACGTCGTATTTAACAAGGCGGGAACTGTGCTGCTAGGACCCGTAAACGGCAACGCGCTGTTTACTGGCCTGGGCAACCAATGCGACACGACCAATCGGGGCGATCCGATCCTACAGTACGATCGCCTCGCAGATCGTTGGATACTTAGCCAATTTGCATTCCCTACCGATGGCGGGGGTAATGCGATCGCTCCTTACATGCAGTGTTACGCTGTTTCGACGACGAATAACCCTACCGGAACCTATAATCGTTACTCAACAACCTTCAGTCCCTCGAGCCCAAGCGGTTTCAACGATTATGGCAAACTCGGTATTTGGAATGACGGATATTACATTGCGTACAACATGTTCGGCGGATCGCCCGCTGGCTCAAATACAGGAACTGGTCTTTGTGTTTCTGATAGATCAAAAATGTTGGCCGGCGACCCCACAGCCACGACGTTGTGCTCTCCCATTACCTTCTACGCCGGCGGCGCGGGCTTTATTCCGGCCGATATGGACGGAACAAATTTGCCGTCCGATACGACCCGCGGCGGCTTGTTCATGCGAGTAAGTTACGGAGCGTCCGGTGAATTACGTTATCTTCGTTTGAGACCGGATTTTGTCGCCAACACCGCAACCCTAACAAATGGCTTTGGCGGTGGGGCCGGCAGCTTCCTTAGTTTTACCGTGGGTTCAACAATTGCGGCATGCAACGGCAGTGGAGGCACTTGTGTTTCTCAGCCCGGGACGTCCGTTAAGCTCGACACGCTTGGCAGCCGTCTAATGTACCGGTTGGCCTATCGGAACCGCGGCGGCGTAGATAGTCTTCTGGCGACGCATTCTGTTGATGCCGATGGGGCCGGACCCGGCACAAGAACGGCGGTTCGATGGTATGAGATTCGCAACCCGCTTGGAAATCCAACGGACCCGGACACTTCGAAACGCCCCTTTGTCTATCAGAACGGGACCTTTGACCCTGGAGCCACAGGCGATCGTTGGATGAGTTCGATAGCGATGGATAAATACGGCAATATCCTCACGGGCTATTCGATGTCAGACGCTACGTCCGCGATCAAACCATCAATCTTGGTCGCCGGGCGTTCGCAATGCGACACGCTGAGCACACTGCAGACGGAACAGACCGCTCAGGCCGGTGCGGGAGTACAAAACGGCTCATTTTCCCGTTGGGGCGATTACACCACCATGCAGGTAGATCCGAGCGATGACACGACCTTTTGGTACATTGATGAATACTACAGCGCCGATCACGCCTTCAATTGGAGCACCCGGATCGTTAGCTTCAAATTCCCGACGACGACCGCCGCGACCGCTGGCGATTTCAACACAGCCGGCAACTGGTCAAATGGCGTTCCTTCGGCAACGGTGAGCGGCATCGTCCCGAGCGGCAAGACGATGATCGTCAATGCTCCGACCACCGTTTGCAATTTGGACGTTCAGAGCGGCGGCAACGTTACGATGAACTCGAATCTCACTGTAAACGGAGCACTGACGCTCGGCAACTCGATCAACACTAGTGCGAGCACGCTTGCTCTCGGATGCGACGCGACGGTCAGCGGAGCGTCGTCGTCGATCTTCGTTACCGGCAACGTCAAAAAAGATTACTGCGCGACCGGCGGGTTTAGTTATCCGGTCGGCACGGCCAACGGCTACTCGCCGGTCACCGCAAATGTCACGGCGCTGACGACCAATCCGTCGAGCCTCTCGATCAAGGCGTTTCAGGGAAATCGAGCCGGAATGAACTCGGCGACGTCGCTGCAGCGGTACTGGGCCCTTTCACTGAGCGGCAGTTTGACGACGGATCTGACGTTTAACTATCTCGACCCGACCGATATTAACGGCACCGAGTCGGGCTATGCTCTGTATAAATGGAACGGCTCGACCTCGACAGCCGTCACTCCATTCACACTTAATACGACCGCTAACACGATCTCGGCGACCGGCATTTCATCATTTTCAGATTGGGCCGTCGGAACGCTTGCCCCGACCGCCGCCGGCGTGACTGTTTCCGGACGGGTTATGACAAACAGCGGACTGGGTTTACGAAATGCGGCCGTCGTAATTACTGACAGCGCGGGCAACGTTCGAACGGCTATAACCAGTGCGTTCGGCTACTATCGATTCGGTGATGTGCCGGCCGGCGAGACCTACACAGTCACCGTCGCCAGTAAACGGTTCGGATTTGCCCCGCGGGTCGTTACGGTCAATGACGCGGTCGAGGGACTAGATTTTATCGGACAGTAGACCAGTTGTATCAGGTCAAGGAATAGATGTCTATGGCGAGTTGGGAGCAATGTAGTTTGCGGCAAGACCGGGGACCGAGGATGATCTAGGGAATGTTGCGGGAAATACATGAGAATCGACCATACAGCGGGCCTGACGCCGATTGCTATTTGATGCCGATTGCTCGTTTTCAGCTGCGTTTACGCGGCTTGCCCTTTGGGCGAATAGCCGCGTCGCTTTAGCACGCGGATAGTTTGAACAAAATATTCATAGGGCGTTTTAACGTGCTTTCCAGAGCTTTAGCAGATATGTCGAACAGCGTTTATTAAGAGATAAACTTTCACATCACTTGGCACACCAAAATGAGTCTGCCGATGATAACGGAGCGGATCGAAGACCGCCTTTTTCACTATCTAACTCACAAGATCCTCGAAACGCCCGGTGCACGGTTTCCCGCTACCGGCGGCGTTGCGACGTATATTCATCAATCACGAGATTCAGCAAAAAGGACTCGAATGGCAACGTGGTCACGGGATCGTGACGTTGCGGACAAAAGACCTCCAATGGGTGATCGATTACGTCAATAATCAAAAAGACAATCACCAACGAGGCTCTACGAAAGACCGACTCGAATAGCACTCTGACGACGATGGCTAAAGCCCGATCCAAAAAGGGACGTTAAAACGCCCTTCGAATCAATTCCGAACCCATCCCACGCCCTAAAAGGTGCGTGGCTATTTGCCGCGGAACGCGGAAAGACGGCTAAAGCCGC
>JAYVUD010000308.1:0-12236 GCA_043788335.1 Chloracidobacterium sp.
AATAACGAAAAGGGAAGTATTTGGTATGCTACTCAACGCTTGCCCCGATGCCGCGGGCGAGTTCGAAGAGGATCGGCGAGATCATGACGGATTACCTTATGTTCAGATCGCGGTCTTTGCCCGTCAAATAATTAGGCTCTTTGAGCAGGGAAGAACCGAATCGTTTCCTGCCTTCTTTTCTACCGTTGAGCGAATGATCGTCAACGGTAATGAAGAAGTTCAAGGTCTAGTTACCGTTGGTTTCCTCGAGTCATTACAGAATAATGCTTCTTGGACCAATACGGGTTTTAGTGTTTACGAAAAGTGGCTCCAGCCGTATTCACTCAAGGCTTGGCGCGATCTTGAACGACTGTGGGAAGGCAAACAGAGCCTCGCCGACGTTATACGCGATGCGAAGGTTTAATAGTCACTCATGACTTAAAAACTGTCGCGTAGCGGAAGAAGGAATTTAGCCGTGGGTCCTAACCCACGGAAAAGGTAGAAACGGATGCTCGTCGCGTAGCGACGACTGAATGTTGCGGTGTGGATCTAATTGTCGCTGACGCGACACGGTTCTTTGGTTTGACGCACCGTGGGTTGAAACCCACGGCTACATTCATATGACCGCTACGCGGTCGGTTGTGTGATACAGGGAACCACGGGCTTTGTCCGTAAGTCAGAGAAGAAATCCGGTCTGACGCGGAAGAAGAAGCCGACGGAATAGTTTGGTTTAGCCTCGTTCGCGGGGCTTGCCCTTTGGGCAAATAGCCACGCACTTTAGGCGTGGGTGAGTTGCTTGTTAGTTTGGCAGGGCGTTTTAACGTCCTTACCGGAACCGGCTTAAGCCATCGGAATGGAAAGGACGTTAAAACGCCCTCCGAGATCATTCGGCGACCGCACCACGCCGTTAACGACGTGGCTATCTGCCGCGTGGGCGCGGAAAGACGGCTAAAGCCGCCTGTAGGACGTGTTATTTGGCTCGCATTGCAACAGAGATATTTGATGAAACCAGAAAATCTATACGCAACACCACTCGCGAGCGTTTATCCCCATTACGTCAAGAAAGTCGAGTCGAAGGGGCGGACGGTGGGGGAGCTTGGGGAGGTTATCGGCTGGCTGACGGGTTACGATGAGGCGGGCCTTGCGAAGGTGATCGCCGATCGAGTGGATCTGCGGACCTTCTTCGAACGGGCCCCGCGGCTCAACCCGAACGTCGCCCTCATCAAAGGCACCGTGTGCGGCATCCGCGTCGAGGACATAGAAGACCCGCTGATGCAAAAGATCCGGTGGATGGACAAGCTCATCGACGAATTGGCGAAGGGCAAGAAGATGGAGAAGATCTTGCGGACTGCGGAATAGTTCTTGGTGAACTTTGTGTCTTTGTCTTTGTGTTCTTTGTGTTAAGAATAAAGATCAAACACAGAGGGCTCAGAGGGTTTCACCAAGAGCACTGAGATGAGCGTGGTATAGAAAGCATTGATGAGTGATGCGATAGAAAATTTAAGCAAAGCGTTTGAGCGGGCGATGGCGGGGCGGCCGGTGGTTGGCTGGTTTCCGTATTTGGCGGAGACGCTTCGTCGGGCGGGGGTTACGCGGAATTTGTGGTATCTGCCTTCGTGCCAGAGTATTTACGTTACGGATCTCGGCCCGGTCGTGTCGGTCGGAACGCCGCTTGTTGATGGCATGACCGACGTGCCGCGATTCGACCGGGAGGCCTTGATCACCGCACTGCGAACCGATCAAGCGGGAAACAGCACCTTTCCCGAATTCCTGTTAGCGACTTGGGACGCAGGAGTCGTGACCTACGACGTGGATCTTGCGGCACGAACCTGCACATACTTTGGCTCCGGCGGCGAGGTGTATGTTGAATCGTATCCCGCTGTAGGGATCTAGGTGGCAATGGCAAGAAAATGGAGAAGATTTTGCGGAATCTGGTGATATAATTACGCCGAGAGATATTGATATGTCAGTAATAGCAGATGTAGAAGAACTCGCACTTGCCCTTCCGGCGTCGGACCGTGGGAAGCTAGCGGAAAAGTTGATTCGCTCGCTACCTTCTCCCGGCTGGGATGACGACGATGACGGTATCGCGGAAGCATTGAGACGGAGCGATGAATTAAAAAAGAATCCGGAGATCGGGATTTCGATCGAGCAACTTGACCGGCGGATCAGAGATAGGTTCGGATGGAAATCATAGTCCACCCGGAGATCGATAATGATCTGGTGGGTCACATCGAATACTATTCGCACCACGCCGGTTCGGAAGTCGCGGAAGACTTTTACACAGAATTTCTTAAATGCTTAAACACGATCGTTAACCGGGCTGCGTCATTTCCGCTTTACACACCCAGGTTGCGACGGGTCAACTTTGATCGCTTTCCGTACCATATCCTGTTTGAGGTGATCGATGACGAAACAGTTTTCGTTCTTGTAGTAAAGCATGACAGTCGCGATCCTGATTTTGGCCTTGATCGATAGATACATTAAATGAAAGTCAATGATTTTGTAGTTAGATTCGCAAATGTCAACGGCACCGGTTCGGCGTCGGCTAATGCACTGTTTACCAAGGCGGTGTTTCGGATGGGTGTGCCGGTGACGCCGAAGAATATTTTTCCGTCGAATATCCAGGGACTGCCGACCTGGTACGAGGTTCGGGTATCGGAAAAGGGCTATCTCGGCCGCCGCGAGGGGATCGATCTGATCGTCGCGGTCAATCCGCAGAGCATGGCAAAGGATTACGCGGCGGTGATGGCGGGGGGATATTTTATCTTCGACAGCTCGAAACCGCTGCCGCCGGGATATCACCGCGATGACATTACCGTGATCGGCATTCCGCTGATGAACCTGTGCAACGCCGAGTATTCCGATCCGCGGCAACGCCAGCTGTTCAAGAACATCGTTTATATCGGAGCACTGGCGACGCTCGTCGACATCGAGTTTTCGGTGCTCGAAGGGTTGATCGCCGATCAGTTTAAGGGCAAAGAAAAGCTGATCGAACCGAACATCAGGGCACTCGACATCGGCGTCCGGTACATCAAGGACAATTTTGAATATCCGCTCGATATCCGCGTCGAACGCCGTGACCTGCTCGGCGACCGTATCTTGCTGAGCGGCAATACCGCGTGCGGCTTGGGGGCGGTCTACGGTGGTGCAACGGTCGCCGCGTGGTACCCGATCACGCCTTCGACGTCGGTTGTCGATGCGTTTGCTAAGTACGCCGCCAAGTTTCGCGTCGATCCGGTGACGGGAAAGAACAATTACGCCATCGTCCAGGCCGAGGACGAACTCGCCGCCATCGGCATGGTCCTCGGAGCAAACTGGAATGGAGCACGCTCATTTACCGCGACCAGCGGCCCGGGATTGTCACTGATGAACGAATTTCTCGGGCTCGCGTATTTTGCCGAGATCCCGACCGTGCTGATCGACGTCCAGCGAACCGGCCCTTCGACCGGTATGCCGACGCGTACGCAGCAATCCGACCTTTTACTCGCAGCCTACGCGTCGCACGGCGACACGCGGCACCCGCTGCTATTTCCGGCGTCGCCGACCGAGTGTTTTGAGATGACGGCATTGGCATTTGACCTGACGGAGAGGCTTCAGACACCGGTGATCGTGATGACCGACCTCGACCTCGGGATGAACGATCACGTCACGCGTGCCCTCGAGTGGGACGACAAACAACTCTATGACCGCGGCAAGGTCGTCGACGCCGCGATGCTCGATCAGATCGAGCAATACGGGCGTTATCTCGACTCGGACGCCGACGGCATTCCGCACCGCACGATCCCGGGCGAGCATCCGACCAAGGGTGCGTTTGTCACCCGCGGTTCGTCGCACGACGAATATGCACGCTATACCGAGGACGGCGACGCGTATCGACGAAATGTCGAGCGTTTGATGCTCAAGTGGGAAACCGCCAAGGAACTGGTACCCGAGCCAAAGTTTTTTCAAGCGGAACAACCGCCGAAATTCGGTGTGATTTTTTTCGGCACGTCGACATACGCAGCAAAAGAGGCGATCGAAATGTTGACCGAGGACGGAATTGCGATCGACGCGATGCGGCCGAGAGCGTTTCCGTTTGGACACGCGTTCGTGGATTTTGTCGATTCGCACGAACGGGTCTTCGTCATCGAGCAGAACCGCGACGCACAGTTCAAGAGCCTGATGATGATCGAACTCGGAACGGACGCCTCAAAACTCGTCTCGGTCCTCAACTACGACGGCACCCCGATCACAGCGGACGAGATATTGAAACAGATCAAAGGAAATTTGAAATAGGTAAACCGGACATACGTAAAACCAGCATTCAGACATCCGGCGTTGCGGACGAACAGAATCCTAGTCCCGTATGGTGATAGAATAAGCTAGTAATAAGAACGAGTCGGCGGCTCTGAAATTGAGTCGTTGAAGCAACAGGTGGAGTAGACCATGTCAACGATAACTGAGGCCGAAGAACTTGTGTTTAGCTTACCAGTCGCTGACCGGGCAAAGTTGGCCGAGCGGCTATGGCAATCGATACCTGACGATTATATTGACGCGGAAGAACTGGAAGAGCTGTTGCGACGCGATCGTGAAATGGATGAAAATCCCGATTCGGTAATGAGTCACGACGAGTTTTTCACATCCCTCCGTGAACATATCAAATAATGAGCGTCACCTACAGTTCCGCAGCTGGCCGAGACGTCAAGAGGGCATTGGATCGTTACAAAAAAGAAGCGGGGATCAAGGTAGCGGCCAGCTTTATCGACCAACTTGAAAATAAGATCGCAAAGATCCTCATGAATCCTGAATCTTATCGAATAGTCGCCGGAGATCTCAGGTGTGGTAATCTTGATCGTTTTCCATATCAGATCGTTTATAGAATTACCGGTCGATCCGAAATACGGGTAATTGCGGTTCGACATCACAAACAGCGTCCGGATTTCGGACTCGATCGCTAACTTATGACATACGTAAAACCAGCATTCAGACATCCGGCGTTGCCTAAGAACGCGCTTGGCTACACGGTTGATTATTACGAGGGGTCGATATCGACGCTGTGCGCCGGCTGCGGGCATGATTCGATCAGTGCGGCGATCGCCGATGCGTGTTTTGAGGTCAATATCGAGCCGCATCGTGTCGCCAAACTCTCCGGGATCGGCTGTTCTTCAAAGACACCGGCTTATTTCCTGAATAATTCGCACGGGTTTAATTCGGTCCACGGGCGAATGCCGTCGGTGGCGACAGGTGCAAATTTGGCAAATCGCGATCTGATCTATTTGGGTGTTTCGGGTGACGGGGACACGGCCTCGATCGGCATGGGGCAGTTTGTCCACGTTATCCGCCGCAACCTAAACATGGTCTACCTGGTGATGAATAACGGTTGCTACGGCCTGACCAAGGGCCAGGACTCGGCAACGGCCGACGCCGGTTCAAAGAGCAAGGCCGGCTCGGTCAACGAGTTTCCGGCGATCGACCTCGCGAGTCTCGCCATCGAACTCGGGGCAACATTCGTCGCCCAGAGTTTTTCGGGTGACAAGACTCAACTCGTCCCGTTGATCAAAGCGGCGATGAGCCATCGAGGATTTGCGTTTATCAATGTCATCAGCCCGTGCGTGACATTCAATAACAACGTCGGTTCGACGAAATCCTATGATTACGTGCGTGAGCACGTCGGTACGACATCGACCTTCGATTTCGTACCGTATATGACGGAGATCCGCGCGAGCTATAAAGAGGGAACTGTCGAGGCCGTTCCCATGCATGACGGTTCTGTCATTCGCCTGCACAAACTCGCAAAAGACTGGGACCCGCTCGACCGCATTTCGGCGATGGATGCCGTTTTGCACGCTCGTGCTCAGGGCGAATTGCTCACCGGTTTGCTATACATCGATCCGTCAACATCGGATCTACACGATATGATCGAGACGAGCGACCGACCATTAAATGCGATCGGGCAAGCCGAACTCTGTCCGGGATCGAGTGCGCTTGCCGCAATCAACGACGGGCTTAGATGACGCCGGTTTGCTCGCGAGTGCCGAAAAAAACCACCGGCACTATCTCGTTACGCCCGTAATCTGAAGTCAATGACTTTCGGGGCGGAAATGATCGTATAGTTTTCGTTCGGGTTTTCGAGGTATTCGCTCGCCATCGGGGCCGAGAGCGGCTTGGAGAAAAGGTAGCCCTGGCCAAACTCGCATTTAAGCTGTTTCAGCATTTCCAGTTGCCCGACGGTTTCGATGCCTTCCGCGATCACCCTCTTCTTCAGATTTTGGGCCAGCTTAATTATCGTGGTAACGATCTCAGCATTCTTCTGACTCTTTGTCATTCTCGACACAAATGATCGATCGATCTTCAGGAAACTTACCGGTAAGCGGTGCAGGTAACTGAGTGACGAGTACCCGGTGCCAAAATCATCGAGACTGAGTTCGATCTTCAACTCCCTCAGCATGTGCATCATCCGGACCGCTTCCATGTCGTTTTCCATGATCTGGCTTTCGGTTATCTCAAGCTTGAGGCATCGCGGGTTCAGGCCGGTTCGGTTCAGAATGTCGGCGACGATCTCGGGAAAGTTGGGCTGAGAAAACTGCTTAGGCGATAAATTTACGGCCACGCTCATATTTTCTGCGTTTTCATAAGTTATTTGCCACGTTCGAAGCTGCCGGCAGCTCTCCTCAAGTACCCAGGTCCCGAGCGGAATTATCAGGCCGTTCTCCTCCGCGGCACCGATGAATTCGAACGGTGAGATGACGCCTAGAGTCGGGTGGCACCACCTGACCAATGCCTCAAACCCTCGGCAGGTTTCGGACGAAAGGTCGAGTATCGGCTGATAGTACATTTCAAATTCTTTTCGCTCGAGGGCGTGCCGCATCTCGGTGTCGATCTGTAGACGTTTCGATGCCTGTTCCCGCATCGAATGTTGGAATATCTGATACTGGGCCCTCCCCTTGGATTTTGCCCTGTACATTGCGGTATCGGCATCCCGGATCATGTCATCAGGCGATTTTTCGCCGTCGGTACAGACGTCCACACCAATGCTCACCGTTACAAACACCTCGTTTTCGCTCAAACAGAACGGTTCCCTCAGGGATGCTTGGATCCGCTCTGCAACAAGCACGGCGTGGGCTTCGTTTGGCAGTTCGTTCGAAAGGATGACAAATTCATCGCCGCCGAGACGAGCGACTAGATCACCTTTTCGGACGGCTGATTCGAGTCGGCGGGCGACCTGTTTCAGAAGTTCATCTCCGACCATGTGGCCGAGCGAATCGTTGATCACCTTAAATCGATCTATATCCAAAAAGAGCACGGCATATGGTTCCTCAGTCCGACGTTTGGCCCGTTCAATGGCCATCCGGAGGTGATCCATAAACAGTGCACGATTGGCGAGATCCGTCAGCCCGTCGTAAAACGCGTCGTGGATCAACTGTTGCTCGGTGCTCTTTCGCTGGGTGATGTCACGGGCAATGCAATGGATGCCGATCGGTCGATTTTCCCGCATTAAAATGCTGCTGCTGACCTCGAGCGTTAGCCGATGCCTGTCCTCTGCCAGAATGTCCATCTCGTAGCTTGTCCTTAGGCTTCCCATAAGGAACATTTGCTCGTTCATATGCTCGACCATCTGATGAAACTCAGGTGCGATCAACGAATTTATCGAGATAGGTCGATCCGGCATGACAGAATAGCCGGTGAGGTCTCTGCCCGCCTTATTGAGCGACGTGATATGGCCGCGTAGATCGGTCGTATATATGATGTCGTGGGCGTTTTCGACGAGGTCGCGGTATCGTTCCTCGCTCACCTGCAAGGTCGACTCGGTAGCCTCACGCTCGCGGATCTGTTCGTTGAGTAATTGGTTAGCTCGGGTCAATGCCGATGTCCGGTCCAAAACCCTTGCCTCCAGTTCCTCATGTGATTTGAGTAGGGCCGCCTCAGCCGAAGCGTGGCTGACTATGAGACTCCCCAGGCGATCGGCCATGGTATTAAGCGCTCGGGCAAGTTGGCCAAATTCGTCACCGCGGGCGTCCGATACTCGCACATCGAGGTTACCTTCCGCGATCGAATTAGCCACCTGCGCCATACGACGAAGCGGCCGTACGACCATTCGGGTGACGAATAATCCGAAGATCATCGCTAGGATGACGCCGAAGATGATCGATGCAATTGCATAACCCCGCAATACGGAAATCTTTTGGTCAATCTCGGCGAGGGACCTGGACGCCCTCGAATATCCGATGACACTGCCCTGGTCGAGGATCGGGATAGCAACGTACATTGACTCATGATCCTCCGTGGAACTATGGCGCATTGAGGTTCCGAAACCACGTGTGCGAGCTTCGACTATCTCGGGGCGATCGTAATAACTGCCCAGACCGGACGGCGAAGCGTCTGTGTCCGCGATCACATTTCCAGCGGCATCGATCAGGGTGAACCGAACTTGGTCCAAGCGATGTATGTCCCGGAGTTGGTCCGAGATTTGGATCGGCAACTGTGCCAAGTCCTCGCGCGAAAGGGAAGCGTAGCGATTCGCATAACGCTCGAGATCGCTTCTCGAATGGCTCATTTCCGCCCGTCTGATCCTGTCGGTGACCACGGCACCGACGCTAAGCGCGGCGATAGCCATGAAGAGTAAAAAACTAGAGTAGATTTTCCAAAAAATGCGGGAGTTAAACATGATCCGGCTGTATTCGGCGTACTTAAGTTAAGCACCTTTTCAAACGCGATCGAAATAAATCGATCTTGTCATCGTCAAATATTGAAAATTTGAAAAGTCAGCCAGTGAAATGGTATGGGAAATCACTGGCAAGCACGGCCGTTGTGAGAGCAATTTCTAGGGGAAGCCGGAAGTTCGTAAACATCTGATATCCCCAACCAGTGGAAGTGTAGCACTAACGATTTAACAATGAAAGCACTTTTTGTACACAATGGGTTTTTATGTTCGAAATGCTGAAAAATATGAGGCATCTTCGGAAAAAAGGCGCGTCTTAGCTCTGTGTGGGCGGAAACGGTCTGGTTGTTTCGCGAATGAGCGATTTCCTTGTCCCCGATCACGTACGTTGCTCCGCAACGATAAGAATTCACGATGATTTGTTCGATCGGCCGATGGCGGCCTGAGTTTTTATATGAATTTACTCACTTTTGTGTTACGATTTCCGCCGAAAGGAAATTATTGTCGTAAGTATTGGAACTGAAAATGGATAAACATATCTTTTTCGCATTTGCGATCTTCTCAGCACTCGTTTCAGTTTCGGCCGCCCACGGCCAGAATACGCCACAATTCGGAAAAGTCGCGGACAAACTGTTGAAAAAGGAATATAACACGAGCCTACTGGACAGATGTCCGATCGATACTGATACCGTTGCGGCGAGGGTTTTCCGTGATTACGGTGCGATCTATGTGTCGCGAAATGCGGGTCAACCGCCACGCTGCGTATTTGAGAGCGAGGCCGAGGTGCAGGCGTTTCAGCAATCGACCCCATCCGAGACCAAAACTATTGGCGGCGTTTCGGTTACTCTCCAAAAGTACGCGATGACCGACCTTTTGGCGGCTGTCCAGGAAGCCGCGAAAAAGGGCGTCGCGATCACACCTCGCGGTGGATCAGAAGCTTCGACGCGATCATATAGAAAGACGGCCGACCTTTGGAAATCGAGATTTGAACCGGCTTTGAGCGTATATGTCGCGAACGGTTCGATCAAACCGGCCGATGCCGACAAGGTTCGGCGAATGGCGATCCACGATCAGGTCACGGCTGTCCTAAATTGGGAAAAGAAAGGCCTTTGGTTCAGTACGGATCGGACAAAATCCATACTTTATTCGGTCGCTGCCCCGGGAGCCTCGCAGCATATATTTATGCTTGCTCTCGACGTTGCACAGTTCGCGTCGCCTGCGGTTAGGCAAATTATGGCCAAACACGGATGGTTTCAGACCGTAAAGAGCGATCTGCCGCATTTTACGTATCTTGGCAGAGAAGCTGAGGAGTTGCCGTCTCTCGGACTCAGATCGGAGAGCGTCGGCGGTCAAGAATTTTGGGTTCCCAATATAGACTAACCTGTCACTCCGGCGGGCGCGGTCTGTTGCGGATGATTTCATCGATCTTTTGGCTTGTCTCGAGCCGGAACATCGACATTTAGGAAATATAATTATGAAACAACTTACACGTCAGGCTTTTTCCATGCTATTCATATTGAGCCTGTCTATTCCGATATTGGCTGATGCCGGACCGCCGGCGGGGGCCTGTGGAGTAATGGGCTGCGCGGTCATAGTATATCTTTTGATCCTGGCCGTCGCCCTTGCAATTGGCATCGGGATCGTCGTTTTTATTTTCAAGTGGATCAAAAAGGACGCCCGCTCCCGCGGAATGCCGAATGCCGACTCGATCTGCTTTCTGGCCCTGCTTGGCTTGCTAGGACTGTTAATTTACGTGCTGACGCGGCCGCAAGGTAATGTGATGCCGTGCCCGAGCTGCGGTCAGCCGCGAATGCAAGGTTTGGCGCGATGCCCGCAATGTAATCAGGCATGAGAGCTTGGAAAAAGGGCGTTTTGGGTGTCGCTTTGGCTGGGTCTTTGCTCATTCTTGGCGACACTTTGCGAACGCCCGAAAACCAGCTTACAGCACGGATATATATCGGTGCCGTTCACCTTTATCAGGGATACGGCAGGCCACTGCTAGACGGCGTTGTGGCCTGCCGTTTCTCGCCGACCTGTTCCGAATACTCTGTCCGGTCTGTCGAACGATACGGTATCTGGCGCGGCCTGTATTTGACGGTTAAACGCCTCGCATCGTGCACAAATGAGGTGCCGATGGGCACCGTCGACGAAGTTCCGTAGGATAATTGTACCCTTTGAACACTGAGAACCCAGAGACGTACGTGGAGCCGGCGGGAGATTTACAAGGTTCAGTCTTGTCCCATGACTTGCAAAGATCGTCGTTCGTCCGACCTTTCAGCCCGCCTCGACTTTCCCCCCCGCTTACGAGCTGTTGTCCCGAATCAAACTTGCGGACATCGCATCATCACACGGTTAAAAATGATGCCAAATTACATCGTAGCGATCATAGCTCCCGCAGATATGGATAAATGAACTTAAAGGATGGAGGCGGCGATCGGAATCGAACCATCGAATAAAGGTTTGCTGAATCAGCCGGCGTTTTACGCTCAGATGCCGGCTGATTCTCAAACCCTATGTTTATCGGCATCTCTACCGGTTCAAAGCCCGATGTGATCTCCCATTTCCTCCATTTTTTTCAGGCTTGACTCGATGATCGTTACGGATTGGTAAGTCCGATCCGGAAACTGTTGTGGTATTGGCCGATGAAGACCCAGGTGGCCGTGTTCTTTGTCGAAGAATAACGATACAGGTTGGCAACGTTCGCCCGCGGTGCCGTGGTCGCATTTGGCTCGATCGTCCAGTTTACACATTGGCCATTACTGACGGTGTTGCATGTCACCGTCACCGCCCCCGTGGCCGGACATCCGGTCGAGGGGCACGTAGGCGGTGGAGCACCGCCGCCGCTCAGTGGGAAGGGACTCATAAGCAGCTTGTAAAGTGTGCCGCCGGAATTGAAGTTGACATAAAGTTTGCAATTGTCGCTCGCGGTGACGACGTTCTGAAGCGGTACGATAGTGCCGCTCTGGTCGAAGCAGCCGCTTCGGACGACCACACCATCCCAGTAATAGCCGGCTGGCGGCCCCTGTGGCTGTAGGCTGTCGATAGGTACGTTGGGCGTGATATAGACCGTCCGCGCTGATTGGTTGCTCAAGTTCAGGTTCCATTCACCGTTCACAAATGTGCTGCTCAGCGACGAACCGCCTGAGCTGGACGAAGTGTAGCTCGCTTGACCGATGCCGTGGTAGTCGTCACTCCTCAGCAATTGCAACGTCGCCCCCAAGGCATCGTAGTCGCGAAACGTCGCCGTGGCGTTGGTTGAGGCTGTCGCCTTCGCCAGCATGGAAACCGATTGAAGACCGAGAGCAGATGACGGCTCTTCGTTATTTGTTCTATCACTTTGAGCCTTGGATCCAGTCGCGATATAAGTTAGAAAAAGGAATGTCAAAGCCACGATCGTCATAACGGACGCTGCTTTGGTTGGTAGGTTTTTCATGTTGTTACTCTCCTGTACTAAATTTGAAATGTACTGTGTCGCCGCGGCTTGCGGACATCTCAGCCTTTTACGCAATCTCACTGTAAGTGTAATGGTTCAGCGTCAAACGCAGTATTGCATAAATTCGGATAGTCACTGTTTAGTATAAAAAAAGGTACTTCATTATCCGTTCATACTTTTTTC
>JAYVUD010000309.1:0-2006 GCA_043788335.1 Chloracidobacterium sp.
GAAAATTCGACGAGGTCCCATAGATTTCCGTACAGGTCGGAAAAAACGGCGACTTTTCCATATTCTTCGATTTTCGGATCGCGGACGAATTTGACGCCCTTGGTTAAATAATGTTCATAATCGCGATCAAAATCATCGGTTTGAAGAAAGAGAAAAACCCGCCCGCCGGTTTGGTTCCCGATCCGCGACCGCTGCTCATCGCCGACGCCTTTGGCAAGCAGCAGAGAACATTCCGATCCCTTCGGCCGGACGAGAACCCAGCGTTTGGTTTCGCTTTGCCGCGTATCTTCGATAAGTTCGAAACCCAGCATTTCGGTGTAAAATTTGATCGCATCGTCGTAATCTTCCACGACGAGCGCCATATGCACGATCTTTTGATTCATCGCTTTAATCTCGCTAATTTCTCACCTGTCCATCGCCAAAGATAAACCATTTGTTGGTAACGAGATGCTCCGCGCCGAGCGGCCCGCGAAAATGTAGTTTTTGGGTCGAAATCGCGATCTCGGCGCCGAGGCCGAATTCGCCGCCATCGGTAAATCGCGTCGAGGCATTATGATAAACGGCGGCCGAATCAACTTCAGCCATAAACTTTTCGGCGTTTTTACTGTTTTCGGTAATGATCGCGGCCGAATGGCCGCCCGAATATTTATTTATCCTTTCGATCGCGTCTTCGATATCATCGACAACGGCAATAAGTATCTTCGCCGAAAGGAATTCTTCATACCATAGTTCCTCCGACTTGATCGCCAGGACTGAAGAATTCACAAAATACACGGCCGCGTCGCCGAAAACCTCGATATCCATACCGCGAAAAGCTTTGAATATCCGATCGATCCTGTTTTCAAGATCGGGCAATTTTGTGTCGATCAATACCTTATCGAGCGCATTGCAAACGCTCAGGCGGCTTTTTCCATCGAGAATGATTTTTAGCGCCTTCTCAAAATCGGCATCCGCCGCGATATAAGCAAAATTGTTTCCGCGCCCGCTGACGATCACCGGCGCCTTGGAATTTTTCAAAACGAAATCGATCAGCCCCGCGCCGCCGCGCGGGATCACGAGGTCAAACTTTTCGTTTTCACCGGCGATCAGTTTCTGCGTCTCTTCGCGCGAAATGTCGAGATATTTTACGGTTTGAGGGTCCGCCCCGTTTTCCTCGAGCGCTTTTCGCCAGATTCCGGCGAGCTCCAGATTGGTATTGCGCGCCTCCCTGCCGCCTTTGAGCAAGATGCGGTTTCCGGCTTTGAGCGCGATGATCGCCGCCTCGATCGAAACATCGGGCCGCGCCTCATAAATGATCAGGACCGTACCAAACGGAACCGTCCGGTTTTCGATCAATAAACCATTCGGGCGAATCGCCCCGGAAATTATTTTTCCGGTCGGGTCATCTGATTCGATCACCCGATTGACCGAATCGATCATTTTTTCGATCTTCGCATCGTCGATCTTCAGGCGGTCGAAGATCACGATGTCGCTTTTTGCGCAGGCGGCGATATCGAGTTTATTGGCGGCGATTATTGCGCTTCGTTCCTCTCCCACGAGGCGCGCCAGGGAATTAAGAATTTTGGTCGTAGCTTGCGAGGTCATCTTTACAAAACATTTAAACAAAAGCGGCTTCACGCTCCGATTTGCGGTAAACGATCGCGACTGCGAGGGCGATCAGCATGATCACGGCAGCCGTCCAGAAGTTTCGCTTGAGCGTTGAGTTATCGATTCGATAGTTTGCATTATTGAGTAGAATTCCGCACAGCGCGGGCCCGATCACGCGCGCCAGGCTCGCCGCGGATTGCATTATCCCCAATACTTGGCCCTGCTCGAAATCATCAGCATTCTTTGAAGCAAGGCTCGTCAGCGAAGGAGACGCCATCGAATTACCGAGCGCGAAAGCCGAGATACCGGCGAGCAAACCCCACAGGCCGCCCGAATCTTTCCCGACGTACGGAACCACGCCAAAACTTATGACGAGCATAAAGCAGCCAAAGATCACAAGCTTCGTTTCGCCAAACCTC
>JAYVUD010000310.1:0-4100 GCA_043788335.1 Chloracidobacterium sp.
ATGATAGTTGCCCGAGTTGGCAACGGGTTCTTTACCGTTAGTTCCAAATTCTTGATGTATACAGGATCACCAACAAACTCGCTAATTCTTGCGGACCTAAACATGACGTCCTCGTCGAGGCCGACCAGTTGAAACATCGATTGATTTTCCTCGTCTTCCGGCAACGGCACTTTTTGATACTTTTTGAATATATACAACATCGTCGAAAGGTCCATCAATTCATCGTCAACTAAGTCGGGCATCGGGAAAAAAATCCCTTCTCTGTGGAGCTTTTCATACTGAAAGTCGCTCTCCTTTTGAAGATGATCCCGGTATAACTGTCCTTCAGGGGTATCATCGTAGTACTTACCTCCACGAATTAGTTTTTCCCGGACGAGCCTGTTGTTTTCGTCATACACGGAAGCGATCTCGACCAACAACTTTCCCGTGGAAGTATCGTACAAGAGGTATCTCGAATTTCTGCCCTCGGTATAATAACTCACCGATTCAAGCTTACCGTCGACGTAGGCTTTAACACTACATTTTCCATGAGCACAGATCCTATCAGTATCAATATCGGGGGGTGTTCGGACTGGCAACCGAGTGGAAACAACCTCTACCTTGCCGGAGTCGGATTGTGAAGAGTTAGTGGTATTCACCGTTTGTCCACAGGCATTAAGAAGGGAAAAATGAGCTAATAGAATAGTCGTTAAAGTCTTCATGGTTTTTTCCTCCAAAAAATAGTCCCGGCCCAAACAGCAGTCGAAACATAGCTCCCGGCTCTCTGAGAGTTGCTTTCCTGAGGTGCTCTAAATCCCGGACCCACGCTGGCCCTCCATTTTGCATAATCAGCGTTCGAGATTTTCCACCCAATCGAATTCTTATGCGCCTCCCATGTGGTTCCCTTTTTACCACCATACGGTCCGGCGGGAATTCCATGTGATCGCGTTTCGCTCGCTGGAATCATCGCCTGGTCCCGACCATCCCAATTAGTCGCTCCGCCGCTTGGATCAGGACCTCCCCGAACTTGATTAACCACCGCCAAATTGCCGAGCTTCATCTTATCGGTCTCGTTATCATGCGGAGTCTGTCTGTATATATCGGCTTGGTCTGAATTAGATCCATACGTCGCTGCAGTCGGGTTGCGCTGGTTAGCGTATGCGAATGATTTCATTTCATTTGCGAGTTCATCTCCCGCAGGCGACCTCCACGCACTGCTTTCACCATAAACAGTGGCAACGCGCTCGGTAAACTGATCTCGGGTTAGACCCAAACTCGCACCCGAGGTTTCGAGAGCTCCCAGCATAGTAGAATATGCGGCAGAATTAGCACCTACTTCATTTAGGCGGGCTACCTGTTCTGAGGTGGCTGTGAGGACCTGATCTTTGCCATCGTCGATTCGTGAGCGGGTTCCATTCTCATCAATAAAGTCCGTCGGCGACATACCTGTTGGGTCAGCAAAGAGAAGTGGATTGTTTAGCACGAAAATATAACGATTCCAAGTCTGAGGATTTCCAACACTGGCGCTTGCTTCAAGAGGGTCGGGCGATGTAAATCGACCTAATGCATAAGAACCGTATCGCGCCTGCGCAAAATCCAAATCTGTTTCTGTGTCGCGCTCATAGCCGGTGAACTGTTTGCGGATGGTGTCGGACGCGTATTCGGTGTTGGCGGTTCGGGCCGCTGTTACGATCTCTTCGCCGAAGGGGTGGTAGTCGTGTCTGGCGGTGACGTTGCCGTCGCGGTCGGTGTTGATTCGGGGGGAGCCGAGGTGGTCATTTGTTAGGTAGCTGACCTTCGCATCCGTTGAATTCGCGACGACCGTCGAGTATTCGGCGATCTGCTTTCCGGCGGCATCGTAAACAAAGACAGTTATTTCACCGGTTGCCGGGACATATTTCTTGACACGTTTCCCGTCGCCGTCATATGTATACTCGCCTAAAGTGCCTGTTACGGTGTTGGTCCCGGTCGAGAGGCTTTCGACCTTTGTCTGCTTGTTTTCGGCGTCGTAGGTGAATTTGCGGTCACCAGCGTCGCGGGTGGTGTTACCGGCATAGTCGAACGAGAATCCGGTTGAATTGATCCGATTGTTCGACGTGTCGAACGTCGGATTGCACATCGTCGTGCACGTACCGAGCGTGTCCGTGTGGCCGGTGCCGGTGACAAAACTTCGGTTCCCGTACCGATCGAACGAGAATTCCTGCTTCCACGATTGCGACGAACTACCGCCCGTTGGCGTGACGTTCTCGGTCGCGTCCTTCAGCCGATTCAACTCGTCGTAGCCGTAGGTCTGCACCGCGACAAATCCGGTATTGCTCCCCACGGTCGGGACTGTGATCGTCTGACTTTGGACATTTCCGTTGTTCTTGGCCGTATTCAGGGTTCCGCTCTCGACCACACCGTAGGTGTAATCGAGTTTCAGCTTGTCGGCGGCGCCGATCGTGTTTCCAAGGGCGATCTGCGTTGGTTGGAGGCGGGAATTGAATTGCGTCGATTCCCAACGTCCATTGCCGAGTTCCATTGAGGTTACCGCACCGGCCGGATTGTAGGTGAAGTTTAGAGCGTAGTTTAGATAGTTTGGAAGCGATGACGTTTTCTTGCTTTCGACCTTTGCGAGGTTCCCGTTTGGGTCGAGTATGTTCTTGACCTTACGCGTGCTCGGGTATGTTTCCTCGATCAACGCCCCGCTAAGATTATAGGCATAAGCCGTCGAATAGCCCTCTGTAGCTCCGCCGTCGGTTGTCTGTTTATGCCCTGTCACTCTTCCTAAGATGTCGAATGAAGTGTATTCGGTTGTCGAGACCGCCGAAGATACTTTGATCAATTTGCCTTTGGCATTGTCGAGGAGGTCGTAGTAGTACGCGACATTCGGCGTGGTGTTGTCCGAATAGGTCCTTGTCTTTACACGATTGAGATCATCGTAGGAATAGGTCGTCGTGATCGAGCGGGCATCTGTCTTGGTGGCGAGATTATTGTTGTTGTCGTACGTGTAGAGAATCGTCCCGCTCTCGGGGTTTGCCGCCGTTTTCAGACGAGAGAGCGAGTCGTATGTGAATGTCCGCGTTTGTGAACAGGACGACGCACCGCCGCATTGGGCGGTTGTCGCACTCGCTTGAACGACGGTCGAAAGGTTGCTCAGGAGATCGTATGTGTAAAGCGTCGGCTGATACGGGCTATTGATCGCACCGAGACCCGAATCACCTGGTTCGTCAACTCGGGTAAGCTGTCCCAGGGCGTTTGTGATCGAACGGCGTAGCTTTCCCGCTTGATCCGCGACGGTGACGACGCTCCCGATCTGATCGCCGGTCGTCGCGAGGCTGTAGTTTGTTTCGACGACTGCCGAGTCCGGCGTCGTTACCTTCCACGGGCGTCCGGCTGTGTCGAACGTGTTCGTCGTCCATTCGAGACCGGTCGTCGTCGAGCAGTCCTGGGTGGTAAACCCTCGGAACGGATTTGTCGCTTTCGCGGCTCTACCCATATTGTCGTAGCAGGTCATCACGAACACATCGCCGGAGGCATCGACCGATTGACTCCGTATTGATCGCCCGAGTCCGTCAAACCATTTATAGCCCTGTTTCCAGTTCGTGTCGTCTATCTGCGACTTGACCTTGACCCAACGCGTTGATGCACTTGTCCCGTTTCCGTATTCGGTGATCGTCTGAGCACCGGTCGGGGCGGTCACCTTTGTCGGCCTTAAAAGTGGATCGACGTATTCGAATGTCGTCGTCTGGCTGTTGGCGTCGGTACTCGATGTCGGCAGACCGGTTACCGGATCGTAGATCACCGAGGTGGTAAAGGCGGCATTCGAACCATAGGTCCCGGTCGAGTCGGGAACCGAGGTTATTACGCTTGTCGGGTAGGCGAATGCGTAATCGTCGTCGTAGAGCGTCTCAGTGTCGTTTCCGCGTCCGTCGCGCGACTTTCGCAAGTTGCCGAATTGATCGTAGAAACTGTGCGTCTCGATATACAAGCTGTTCGAGATATCGTAGTAACTCTTGACCGAAGTCGGCAGTCCGCGTTTACTTCCGATCGTTGAGCCAAGCTCCGTCAATGGATCGGTCCACGTGCCCGACGCCGCGGTCGGCAATGTGCCCGTCGATGAAAGCGAGTATCCGCTTTCG
>JAYVUD010000311.1:0-3937 GCA_043788335.1 Chloracidobacterium sp.
GCGACCGAATGGACCGGCGTGCGCAATTTTCAGGCCCGAAATAATCTAAAGCTGATGAAGACAGGAGACAAGGCTCTGTTCTATCATTCGGTTACCGGCAAAGAGGTCGTGGGCATCGCGAAGGTTGCAAAAGGCGAATTTCCCGATCCGACCGACGAAAAATGGGTCGCCGTCGAACTAAAACCGGACAAAGTATTAAAAAAGCCGGTGTCGCTTGCCCAGATCAAGGCCAACCTCGCCCTTGCAAATATTGGCCTGCTTCGCCAGTCGCAATTATCAGTAATGCCGCTAACCAAGGATGAGTTCGAAGAGATCGTCAGTATGTCCCGATAGTCGACCGGACCGCCCGTCCTCGTGTTTGCAGAAAAGATCACATAATGCTAAAAACCGCTGTTGCCTATTACCACGAGCTCCTGAAAGACACGGGACTTGCCGACGCGTCGCAGAAGATGCTCGACGAGCAGCTTGAGAGTTCGAAACTCATCTTCGGCGGACGCCGTCTCGCTCCGTATCTTCGGCCGCACTTTGTCACCGAGGGTGACTGGGTATTTATTAAAAAGACCTGTGAGACTATTTTCGGCGCATTGCAAAAGGTTAAGGATGCGGCTATTGCCGACCATTCGGTGCTCGACGAACTCGGCCTCACGGACGTCGAAAAGGAGTTGGTCAAGATCGACCCCGGCTATTCGCACGTCTCGCCGACCTCGCGGCTCGATTCGTTTCTCACGGACGACTCGTACAGCTATGTCGAGCTAAATGGTGAAAGCCCGGCGGGCATTGCATTTTCTGACTCGGCATCGCTTATTTTCAAGGCACTGCCGGTAATGCAGAAGTTCCTGGAACGGTATGACGTCCAAATGCTCGAGGGCTCGCCAAAGCTCCTGGACGTTCTCATCGCCTGCTATACCGAGTTTTGCGGCGGCACGATGAAGCCCGACCCCGTGATCGCGATCGTGGATCTCAAGGACCTGCCGACCATCAAGGAGTTTGAGCTCTTCCGTGATTATTTCGAGTCCAAAGGCTACCGATCGATAATCTGTACGCCCGACCAAATCAAGTTTGACGGGAGCCGACTCAGGTGCGGCGAGGTCGAGATCGACATTGTTTACAAACGCCTGCTCGTCAACGAATATTTGCCGATAATGGCAGAGCAACCAGCTCTGTTGGACGCCTACCGTGCCGGGGCCGTTTGTATGGTTAATAGTTTTCGCGGCAAATTGGTCCATAAAAAGGCGGTATTCGCCATACTGACTAACGAGCGTTACCGACATTTGTTCAACGCCGACGAACTCGCCGCGATCGTCAAGCATGTCCCATGGACCCGGGTTTTTCGTGACGAGCAGACCGAAAACGCGGGCGAGACCATCGATCTGGTTGAATGGACGCGGGCAAATTCCGCTAAGCTCGTACTCAAGCCAAACGACGACTACGGCGGCCACGGCATCTACATCGGCTGGAACTCGACGCCTGAAGAATGGGACGCCGCGATCGCCGAGGCACTCGCTAGCGGTGATTACCTCATCCAGGAACGCGTCAAAACCGCCAAGGAGTTTTTCCCGATGATCGACGAGGACAACGGAAATTGGGAAATGGTCGAACAACTCGTTGACCTCGACCCGCTCCTTTTTATGGGCAAGGTCGGTTCGGCTTTTACGCGGCTTTCGTCCAACGAACTCGCGAACGTGACCGCCGGCGGGGGGATGGTGCCGACGTTTATTCTGAGCGAGAAATAGCTCGTGATATAATCTGCCAAAAGAGGCGGTATGGGAAGTCTAACGATTACAGTTCCAATGAAGATGAACCGATCCTTTCATGTGAAGGATGCAGAATTTGCAAAAAGACTCGTTGATGAGCTTGAAACTCAAAGTGAGCGAACCGGTGCCTTTGACGATTCGTTCGGCATCTGGAAAGATCATCCCGAAAATCAGAGCGAGTTGGTAAAGAATCTTCGAGCCAGGAGCAATCGTTCCAATTTGTGTCGAAGTTGTCTATGAGGATGTTATGAATACTTTGATTGAATCCAGCGTTCTAGGTAATCGCACGACACTCTCATTTCCGAATGACGAATTGCGGGCTGATGAGATAAAGGAGGTTGTTTCCCTTTTGAACGTTTTTTTAATAACGCGAAGGAGCGAAATGACCTCGGAGCAGGCCGAAGAAATTTCCGAAGAAATAAAAGCCTCATGGTGGAACAGTAATCGGGATCGCATTTTGAATATGATCAGGCAAAATGGCTGAATACGTCGTCGTCGATACAAACATAATAGTCACGGCCATAATCTCGAGGAGTCCGTTTGTATTGGACAAATTATCGAACCCGAATATCGTACTTGTATCTCCAGGATTTCTAATTGTAGAGCTTTTCAAGCACTCGGCTCGGATTCAAAAGAACTCAAACTTACCGGAAGATGAAATCCTAATTGCTTTGTCGAGCGTAATAGATTTGATCACACTGTATAAAGAGTCGGATATATCGATAGGAAGTTGGTCGGAGGCATATCGGCTCATCGGAACGGTTGACGAAAAAGATGTCCCATTTGTCGCTCTCGCACTTGAGTTGGACGCCAGGCTTTGGACCAACGATAATCCACTAAAACTAGGACTCAAACGATCTGGATTTCTAAAATTTTATCCATGAAATTGTCGAAAGATACATCCCGGCTCCGCCGCCTCACCGACGAATATGTCCGTCTCGAGCAGCATCTCAAACTCGGCGGCGGCCAGGAGAAGATCGAGCGGATTCACAACCAGGGAAAGCTGACCGCTCGCGAACGCGTCGAACTGCTGCTCGACCCCTGCATACACAGCCAGGAGATTGGCTTGCTCGTTGCCTACGACCAGTATGACGGCACGGCACCGGCGGCGGCGGTCGTGACGGTTGTCGGCAAGATCGAGGGCCGCGAGTGTGTCGTTGTGGCCAATGACGCGACCATCAAGGCCGGTGCCTGGTACCCCGAAACGATCAAGAAGATTCTGCGAGCCCAGGAGATTGCGATGCGCAACCGCGTGCCGATCGTCTATCTGGTCGATTCGGCGGGGGTGAACCTGCCTTATCAGGGAGGCGTTTTTCCCGGCCAATACGGGGCCGCACGCATTTTTTACTACAACTCGATAATGCGCCGTTATCTCAAGGTGCCGCAGATCTCGGCCGTAATGGGAATGTGCGTCGCCGGCGGAGCGTATCTGCCGGCACTGTCGGATGTCATCCTGATGGTCGAGGGGACGTCGTTTATGGGCCTCGGCGGGGCAAATTTGGTCAAAGGTGCGACCGGCCAGACCATCGACAACGAAACTCTAGGTGGAGCAATGACGCACAACGCCATCTCGGGCGTTGCCCATTTCCGCACCAAAGACGAGCAGGAATGCATCGCGAAGATCCGCCAACTTGTCAGCGAGCTACCGGCAAGAGAGCAAACGCGGGTCTCGGTCAATCCGAGCTCCCCTCCTTACGAAGGAGGGGTGGCAGCGGTTTCCGCTGACGGGGTGGTTCTCTCGACGAATGCTAATCCAGCTAAAGCTGGAACTCAAAGCTTAAGCCTTTATGACATCTTGCCCGAAGACCACCGTGCGCCATACGATATGCGTGCCGTCCTCGACACCTTTCTTGACAAGGGCGGCATTGACGAATTTCAGGCTGATTTTGCCAAAGAGATGATCTGCGGCACCGCCCGGATCGGCGGTATTCTGGTCGGCGTCATCGCCAATTCTCGTGGTATGTCCAAGGGCAAGCCCGGCACGCCGCCGCGGTTCGGCGGCATCGTGTATACCGAGTCGGCTGAGAAGACGGCCTATTTCATTGAGAATTGCAACCGCCACTCGACGCCGCTCCTATTCGTTCAGGACGTTTCGGGCTTTATGGTCGGAGCCGAGGCCGAACACAGCGGCATCATCCGTGCTGGCGCCCGGTTTGTCGAAGCGATGGCGACCGCCGAGGTGC
>JAYVUD010000312.1:0-2426 GCA_043788335.1 Chloracidobacterium sp.
GTCTGAAAGACCTCTTCGCCCTCAATCCGGCCGCGTTCCGGATACATTGCCGTCCGCACTACGAAAAAGCCGATCTCACCATCCTTGTGAGCGACTATCTGCGGGTGCGTCGTGCGGTCGGCGAAAACATCCGCCGATTCGCAAATCCACTCGGCCTCTTGCAGTTGTTTATAAACGATCTCAACCCCAAAGGCGTGAATGTCAGCCTCGGTCATCAATTCGGGTTCATTCATTACCGCTATATTACTTGGGAGACAGGCAATCAATCAATTCGCGGGCGAAACTTAAGGAAACCGCTATCGTTCATCGCGTTTTACGGGGACCTTCAGAAGATCGGTCGTGTTTTCCGTCACACTCATCGGAAAGTCGTTGACGCTCATTGGTGGTAATTTGTTGGTCTGGTACCCGGGTGTCAACGGCACGCCGTGCGATGTCGGTGCCGTTTTACGTTTTTGCCCAAGCGAACGCCGCAAATACGGATACGCCGCGACGTAAAACATCCCTGCGATCGAGATCAATACGCCGATAAGCGCGGCGGCCTCGAGATGGAACACCATTCTCCCAAATAGAGCGATCGCGATGCCGCCAAACGCCATCGCCAGCCCCGGCAGTACGCTCGGCGAGGCAGGCCGAGCTCCGGGGTTTACCAAATCTACACCGCACGATCGGCAAAACTGTTGTGCAATATTCACCGATGATCCGCAATTAGGGCAATTCATAACCGACGAAAACCTTTCATTAATCTAAACAAAATATACGATTATTATCGCAGATTGGTTCAGTAATAGTCCGCGAAACGGGTCTAATCCACGCATTCGACAAAATCTGTTTGCAACTATCACCATAACAAGGCATTCTTAAGGCATAGGTCCTACTCTTGCGCCACCTCGGTGGCGCGCTCGTCAAAGACGGTTTTTGGATAGGTTTAAGAGCGGGTTTTTTAATAGTTAAAGAGGTTCGCTCTAGATTTTTGAGCATCCGAAACCGACCCTTCGTCGCATCCGTTTTTCTGCGAAGCACTTCGATTCGACACTTCTTTTGAAATCCCCAATTTGGGAAAAGGTAATTAATTTAATGTCAACTAAACTTTACGTAGGAAATCTCTCATTTAACACAACGTCGCAGGATCTCGAAACAATGTTCGGCGAGTTCGGAGCAGTTCAGTCCGCTAACTTGATCGAAGATCGCGAAACCGGCCGTTCACGCGGATTCGGATTCGTGGAAATGTCGAGCAAAGAAGAAGGCGAAGCAGCGATCTCGAGCCTTAACGGCAAGGAAGTCGATGGCCGAGCCTTGACGGTCAACGAAGCAAAACCCCGCGAAGATCGCGGTGGAAGCGGCGGCGGTGGACGCGGTGGCAATCGTGGCGGCGGCGGTGGATTCGGCGGTGGCGGCAGTCGAGGTGGCGGTGGCAGCCGTGGCGGTGGCGGTGGATACGGCGGTGGCGGCGGACGCTACTAATAGCCGGACGCTCCAATAGGAGCATTTCTGAATCGTGTCTCCGGCCCAATTCGCGGCTGTAGACACTGTTAAATGCCGGACACACTTGAATTGAGGATTTTGAATGAAAGAAGAACTTATTGAAATGGCCGGTGTGGTCGTCGATAAACAGCCTAACGCATTTTTTAAGGTGCAGTTGCACGATACGGAGCATATGGTACTTGCCACTATCTCGGGCCGTATGCGTCGAAACCGTATTCGCATCTTGATGGGCGACAAGGTCGACATCGAGCTTTCGCCTTACGATCTGACGAAAGGCCGCATCACTTATCGGCATAAGTAGAACTTCCTAAGAGGTTTAATGCCGCGGATAACCAAAATATCACGAAATCAATATTTCGTGATATTTTGGGCATCTGCGGCATTTCTCTTTTCTGCAGCGATTACGTTACGACTAACCGGGCAGCTCTCTGGCTTGTTTTCTGTATTGTCGCTGCACCTTAAGGTTGCTGGGACTTGTGGGCTTTTGGCGGCCGGCCAAATCAAAAAAATTCACGAGCAGACCCCGAATTGAGTCTGCTCGTGATATTTTCTACGGGAAAGTTAGTCCGATTCGGCGACTGAGAGATTACTAAGGACGTCCGTAGAGTGTCACCCTAGATTTCTTCTTACCCAATGATTCCGTAACATACGAAAAAGTGACTTTCTTGATGACGCGGGTGTTGCCGACCAGGTCGATCGGGGTACCTTCGTCGCCAGGCTTCATAAATGAGTCGTAGACGATGTCCTGTGTTTCGTTATTGCCGAATGTCACAGTGATCTTGTTGAAATGAACCGGTGCTTTTGTAACAAGGAGTTTCAGTGCAGTAAATGTACCCTTCTTCCAACTGACCTTGACGGTGTCATGGTCGGCGGTGAAGTTCACCGTCTTCTGACCTAACTCCTGCCATTGTGCGGATACGGCAGTCGCTCCCGCCGAAGCGACG
>JAYVUD010000313.1:0-69580 GCA_043788335.1 Chloracidobacterium sp.
CTACGCGTTTGTCCAAACGCATCGCGAAAGGCTCGATTTTCGGGGTTCGCTTGAGCTGGTCGAGGATCGCTCGATCTCGCTCGGCGGATGCTTGATCCATACGGAAACGGGCGATATCGACGCTCGTATCGAGTCGCAGTTCGACGAAATTTCACACGGACTTTTGGGTTAGAGATTGAAAAATGCTTGAGACGTACTTTCAAAAACTCGATAAGCTAGATCCGCTCAAATCAATCGGCAGGGTTGTGCGGTCGGTCGGTTTGATCATCGAGTCCCAGGGCCCAACGGTTTCGGTCGGCGACCTCTGCTATCTTCCGACCGCGAATGGCGAGCGAACGACCATGCTCGAGACCGTCGGGTTTCGTGATAACAACGTACTTCTCATGCCGCTCGGCCAAATGCCGCCGGTGCGGGTCGGAGATTCGATCATTGCCGCCGGAGTCAACAGCGAAATATGCGTCGGAAGCCATCTTTTGGGCCGAACGATAGATGCTCTCGGCCGGCCGCTGGATGGATTTGGGGAGATTGGCGGTGACGAGTTTTACCCGCTTAATCACGCAACGACCAATCCGCTGACGCGGGCAAATATCGACGCTCCGCTCGAGACTGGGGTTCGTGTAATTGACGGGATGCTGACGGTCGGAGCAGGCCAGCGAATCGGGATCTTCGGAGGGTCAGGTGTCGGAAAATCGACGCTCCTGGGAATGATGGCCAAGCGGTCGTCAGCCGACATTAACGTGATCGCGCTAATCGGCGAACGCGGCCGCGAGGTTCGCGAGTTTATCGAGAACGAGCTCGGCGAAGAGGGAATGAAGCGAAGCGTTCTCGTGGTTTCGACCTCGGACGACTCAGCCCTCGTTAGGATCCGGGCCGCCCTTGCCGCAACGGCGATCGCCGAATATTTCAAGGATCAGGGAGCAAATGTCCTCTTAATCATGGACTCGGTCACCAGGTTCTGCATGGCCCAACGCGAGATCGGCCTTGCAGCCGGCGAACCGCCGTCGTCAAAGGGATATACACCGTCGGTTTTTGCACTATTGCCCCGAATACTGGAACGGTCAGGTAAGTTTAGCAGCGGCGGATCGATCACCGCTTTCTATACGATCCTCGTCGAGGGGGACGATATGAACGAGCCGATCGCCGACGCTGTTCGCTCTATCCTGGATGGCCATATTGTCTTATCACGACAGTTAGCAGCTCAAAACCACTATCCATGTATTGATGTTCTTAACTCCGCGTCCCGATTGTTTAACGTCGTGACGGAGCCCGAACATAGGGCCCACGCCGGAAAGATCCGCGAACTGATCGCCGCCTACGAAAAAGCTGAGGACATGATAAACATTGGAGCGTACCAGATGGGCAGCAACCGCACGATAGATCTGGCGATCGCACGGCACGATGAGATCGATATGTTTCTCAGACAACCAAGGGAAGAGGTGGCTCCCTTTGACGACTCGATCGAACGAATGATGCAGATAAAGGCCGAATGAAAAAATTCAAATTTACGTTGCAATCAGTACATAGCGTGCGGCAAATGAGGAAAGAGCGTGAAAATGTCGTACTCGTTGCCCTCAGGGCGGAAGCCTCGAAAGCGGAGGCAAAAGTGGCAGACATCGAAAATCAACGCAATGAAGCCCTCGATAACTACACACGCAAGCTTGTCTCCGGGCAGCAGTTGAATCCGATGGAAATGGAGCTTAACGCCGACCACTTTGCCTCGCTCAACCGCTTGCAGAAGGAAGCGGAAGCGGTTGTCGAACAACGAAAGCTGGAATGCCTAAGGCAGAGTGAAAAGGTGGCATTGGCGATGAGAGAAGTGAAGGTGACAGAACGGCTCCGCGATACGCAGGCGGAACGTCACCAAAACGAATTTGAAAGACAGGAGCAGAATATATCCGACGAACTGGTGTCATCGAGTTTCGCCCGCCGGCTAATTCAAGCAAAATGATCAATACCGTATCTTTTGAAAATCTGAACGTTGCTGACATACAAAAGAAGTCGCCCGACCAAAAAGTCGCGGCCGGTGATTTTTCGTCGTTCTTTGTATTGCCGACAATGCTGCCGCCCACCAACCCTCAACCGGTTATGGGTATTGCTGCGGATCGAAACGAAACCGCGGAGCTCTCGACGGTTTCCGAGGGAGAACCGGGCGACGGTCGTCAAGGCCGCTTTGCGAGTGTTGCACCGATATTTGGTTCTACGATGCTGACGACCGGTAACCCGAACGCCGACGGCGTAGCCCCACAGACTTCGTCATTTTCGATCGATATAAACGCCAGAATCCGCGCGGAGAGCAAAGATTTCGGTTTAGCGGTACTCAATAGCGGGCGAAAGGTAACGGGGAGTGAGCGGGCCGTCTCAGCAGTCGAGCCCAGCGTGCCGTCGGGGGACTTTTGGGCCGGACAGTCGACCGACCGCATGCGGCCCATCGAAAAGGATTTTACGCTGGCGATTACGCGAAATCGCCGTCCGATACTGAATTGGGATCCGGCGCTAATCGCCGAAACACAACACGATATGGATCGCGTCGGACGCCCGCCCGTCGGGAATGATCTGATCGAACAGTCTCCGGGCGTGGCCGACGCTATTGAAAACGCCCCGGCAGCCGGCGGGAACTCCGCGGATCAGATAGGACTCTCGGAGATCCTGCAGCAACAAGGATGGCAGACGATCGGCTCAGCGAGCGCGACATTGACGACTAGCGAACAGCCGGCCGTCGATCAGAACGCTGCGTTGAGGAACTCGATTGACCAGATAGTGCTTTCGGACTCAAAGCTGCCGAAATCGGATCTAGCGACCATAACGTCCACATTTAGTTCCTCCGGTGCCGTCAAGACGACCACGCCTTTTACCAACACCGATCCCAGCGTACCATCTTCGCCAAACATCACCCCTCTGCCTCCCGAAGCTACCGAATTAACGCCGGGCAAGGTCGTACTGAATGCAGACGTGGTGCCTAATATCGCCGATGTACGAACTCAGCCCAACGTCAGCCCGATGTTTCCGTGGCCAATTTCGGCAAAATTAACCGAGCAGGGAGATCAGGGAGTTAAACCCGTCTCGGTCGGCGAGCCGGCTGCCGTAATCGAAAAGAGCCAAGACCCTAACGGTGACAGGCCGGCTCGCATTACGCCAAAGCCGCTCGGGCAGGCGCTAGTTTTCACCAAACCCGCGGCGACTGGCGGAGTGGCGGCAGAGCCTGTCGTCATGAATGCCAACTCTACCGGCGAGCCGGCTGCCGTAATCGAAAAGAGCCAAGACCCGAAGGGTGACAGGCCGGCTCGCATCACGCCAAAGCCGCTCGAGCAGGTGTTACTTTTCACCAAACCCGCGGCGATCGGCGGAACGGCGGCAGAGCCCATAGTGGTGAATACCAATGAAATCAACTCAACGTTCGCGGTTATTAGGCCCATCGTGCCAAAACCGACTAACGGGCCTGTTTTTGCACCCAAAACAGTTTTGACCCGTGACGCGGTCGACCAGCCGATCCTTATTGGCCGAAATGACACCGAGCCGAGCGTAAGGACGTCCGGGCAGATTGAAATTTCGGCCGATATGCGATCGCCCGTGGGAGAACCTAACGTCAACGAAATAAGCGCGTGGGGACCGGGTCCGGTGACGTCGCCAGAATTGCCGCCGACTGGGGCGCATGATGTACGGCGAAGCCCGACGGTGACAGCCGAGGCTCCGGCAGGAGATGTTCAGGCATCCGTCTTAGCTCAGGACAGCGTGCCCGATGCGGTCAACGTGCCCAATTTCGCTGCCGACCGTTCGGAGTTGACGCCAGGACCCGTGATCGTTAGGGAATTGGTCAACGCGGCAACTACAAATGCTGAAGCAAAAACTGCGATACCAGTGGCTGAAAACAGCCAGGTCCCGCCTGACGTTGCGTTCCCCGCCCGAACTGCACCACGTTCAACACCGGAGGATGCTGTTATTGTTAATTCAACGGAAGCACCGCCGGCCAAGGTGGAGTTTTCGCGACCACCGGGACGTCCGGGAAAAGACGTACAGGAACCGAAGGCAATGCCACAGCCCCTGGCGGAAGCTAACGACGTGAAGCCCGCAGCCTCAGAGACCGATCGTGTCATTCCGGTAATTGGCAAACCCTGGGTTAGTCGACCCGTCGACTCAAGTATATCGGCCGACGACAATGTTGACGATGCGCTTGTCAACGACCAGATCCGTCAGCCCGGACTAGCATCCGATTTTCTGCAGCAGGCAAAAGTTGTTGTAGCGGTCGGCGCCGGCGCCAAAGCCGCACCGGTATTCGGCGACATTAAACTTCCATTTGAAAAGGGCGTGGACACAGATCACGCGCTTCGGTCTCAGGTTGATCCGGTTTCCCATCCGGCTGACAACGGCAAGAAAGCGGATGTCCAAATTAAATCTGACTCGACTGACCGAGCTCTCAAATCGCAGTCTGCTGACGCTCAAAAGAGCGTAGAGTCGATCTCCGATAAAAGCAACGTGCGATCTGACGACAAAGATTTCACCCGACCCGATGCGGCCACGCCGCGGGATGCGAGAGAGATCAGGGTTCAAGAGACTACGGCAGGGCCACGATTTCAGAACTTTATCGACACAGGTATAAAGGCGGACGAATCCGCTACGATCGATACCCGGATCGCCGAACTCTCTGCCAAGCTCAACCAACAGGTCGAGCCCCGCGTCATGCAGCTTTCGATGGCAGCAGCTCTACCCGGTGACAAAAAGGTTATGAAGATGCGGCTCAATCCCGCGGAGTTGGGAACCGTGGAGATCACTATCGAAAAGAGTGCTTCCGGCCGGATCAGTGCCGTATTCCACACAGAAAATGAGAGTACTCAGCGGCTATTGAACGACGGGCTAGCACATTTGCGAAATTCGCTTGAGAACTCTGGCTGTCAGGTGGGAAATCTGGCAACTTCCTGCAACTCGACATCCGCTAATGGCAGCAACGGCCGTGATGCCAGGCCGCAGAACCCGGGAACCGCCGGCGAAGGATCAGCTTTGGTAAATGATTTGGAGATGAATTCAACAAACGAGGACGACCAACAAGACCGTCTGGTAAATCTGCGGGCTTGAGCCGCCGTAAGGAGTAAACGATGAATATAAATGCACCTACAGCGACCTTTGCGAAAACTAACGCACCGGCCGCTGCCACGCCAACGACCAGCAATGACCCGGCGTCGCAACGAAATCTTTTCATGACGCTTTTGGTCGCGCAGCTTAAAAACCAAGACCCGCTTTCGCCACAGGACGGAACGGCCTTCGTCGCACAACTGGCGCAGTTCA
The DNA here is from genome assembly GCA_043788335.1 of Chloracidobacterium sp. Lineage (GTDB taxonomy): Bacteria > Acidobacteriota > Blastocatellia > Pyrinomonadales > Pyrinomonadaceae > OLB17. Next base: position 5,278 of record JAYVUD010000313.1, read on the forward strand.
ATTCGCTCGACCAACTTGTTGGGATCCGCCAGTCGATCGAACAACTGACCGCTCTTTTGCAGCACCATCCGACATCTGCTTCAGCATCCGTAGACACCATCCGAGTCCAGAACTAAATAGGGAGAATTACAATGACATTTTCATTCAATGCAGCACTTTCAGGCCTTAACGCAAACAGCAACGCTCTGAGCGTTACGGGCAATAATATCGCAAATGCAAACACAATCGGCTTTCGCGGCAGTGCGATCACATTTACGGATGTGTTCGCAAACCGATACGGCGTGCGCTTAAACGGAGCGGGAAACGCGCTTCAGATCGGTGACGGCGTTCAAACCGGAGCCATCCATACCAATTTTTCGCAAGGCAGCCTGAATGAGTCGTCATCGCCGCTGCACGCGGCAATTCAGGGAACCGGTTTTTTCGTCGTTCGTAACTCTGACGGAACCAGCGGTTATACACGGGCGGGCGATTTTTCGGTTAACGGCCAAGGTTACCTCGTTTCGTCGACTGGAGGCCTAGTACAGGGCTACCAGGCCCAAAATGGCGTGATCCCGGTCGGTGCCTCGCTGACGTCGTTGCAGATTCCTCTCGGCCAGACGCTTGCCCCGCAGGTCACGACCCAGGGCACATTCACGATGAACCTGAGTTCCAACACCCTAACAGGTGCGGCGTTCCACGCTCCGATGGAGGTCTATGATTCGCTCGGTACCCAGCGACATCTCGATTTGACGTTCACTCGTCAGCCCGACGGCTCATTCCTAGCGACCGGCACACTTGACGGAACTGCGGTTCAGACCAGCGTTAACGGAGCAGCTCCAACGGCGAATCCTGTGTCGTTTACGTTTGACTCAAGCGGCAATCTGACCTCACCGACCTCCTTGTCGGTCGTCCCGGATCCAGCCGCCTTGGGCGGTGCGGTTTTGCCGGCGATAACCATCAATCTGCGTGAGACCAACGCGGACGGAACACCGGGTGCGTTCAACATTACGAGTTACGCAACTCGTGAGTCAGCCGTGGCGGCCACAACCCAAGACGGGTTTGCGGCTGGTGAGCTAAATGGTGCCTCCGTCGATCAAAATGGTAATATCTTCGGCTTTTTTGCTAATGGCCAGTCCCGCATTGTCGGTCAATACGCGCTTGCGACCTTTAGTTCACCCGAAGGCCTCGGACGAGTCGGCGGCAATATGTTTGCCGAAACGGTTGGTTCAGGCCAGGCGACGATCGGTTCGCCGGGATCGGGCGGCCGCGGGGCAATCTCCGGCGGATATCTCGAGCAGAGTAATGTGAATATCACCAACGAATTTGTCAGCCTTATCGAGGCCCAGCGCGGATTTCAGGCGAACTCTAAGGTGATCACCAGCCTCAATCAGACGTTTCAGGAATTGCTCCAAATTGTCTAAAGTTTCACGTGTTTCTTCCGATATGTTTAGTGAGTTCTAGCTTGCTCGTCGGAAAATGCGACTCGTCGCGATCATCCTCAACCACAGGCAGGTGAGAATTTTGAGCTCCAAAATTCAGCTTGCCTGTGGTTTCGTTAATTATATTCAGCTCGGTGCAATCATAAAATGTTCATAATTATCGGCTTAATTATTGTCATGGGCTGTGTCATCGGTGGATTCCTGATGATCAAAGGCCCACTCGGCACACTGGTCCAGCCGTCCGAATTTGTTGTCATAGGCGGTGCGGTGATCGGAGCTACGGTTGCGGCCAATCCGCTTAAATTTCTTAAAGGGATCATTGCCAAGCTCCCCGTAGCTCTAAAGGGGTCGCCGTATAACCGGGTCACCTATTCCGAAATACTGCGTATGCAGTACGATGTTTTTGTAAATACCAAGAAGGGCGGTTTGCTCTCGATCGAGGAGGATGTCAATGACCCGATGGCGTCGTCGATCTTTACCAAATATCCATCTTTTCTCGGTAACCATCACGCGGTCGAGTTTTTCTGCGACGCAATGAAGATGCTCGTCAACGGTGCGTGTTCGCCCGAGGAACTCGAGATCATGCTCGAGGCCGAACTAGAGACGCATCACGAAGAAGGTGCCATAGTTCCGGCACTTCTAAATCGTGCGTCGGATGCCCTGCCCGGACTCGGTATAGTCGCCGCCGTGCTCGGCATCGTCGTTACGATGCAGCACCTTGACGGCCCGCCCGAAGAATTGGGGCATCACGTCGGAGCCGCTCTGGTCGGAACTTTCCTTGGCCTGCTTCTCTCTTACGGTTTTCTGGCCCCGATCGCGGCGAACCTGGACAATCTCGCTCAGGACGAGACCAAATTCTTTACTTGTATCAAGGCAGGCCTGGTGTCGTTCGCCAACGGTGCCGCCCCGATGACTGCCGTCGAATTTGCACGCAAAACGATTTTTAGTTTTGATCGGCCGCCGACCAGCGAACTTGAACCGATGCTTCGCGAGATAAAACCGAGATAGCCGCAGCCATTTTATGTTCAGCAGTTACGAACCGGCATTATGAAGATCGACAAAGAGACTGAAAAGCCTGTCAGGCGGCGTCCAAAGAAAGCCAAAGGCCATGCTGCTCATCACGGCGGCGCGTGGAAGGTCGCCTATGCCGATTTTGTGACGGCAATGATGGCGCTGTTCCTGGTGCTGTGGCTTGTCTCCCAAGCTGACACTAAACTCAAACAGGCAATTGCAAATTACTTCCGGTCGCCCGGTGTATTCGATACGATGCAGGGTGGGATCCTATCACAAGCCAAAAAGATATCGAAAGAGCCTGAAAATCTAACGTCTAAAGACGACGAGCAGGCACTTTTCGCGGCAGCCAAGAGCATACAAAAGCAATTTAACGATCGTCCTGAGTTCTCCAAATATAAGGAACAGGTCAAGGTCGAGGTCACCGAAGAAGGTTTGCGGATCCAGTTAGTAGACAAGGCCGAACGATTTTCGTTCCCGTCCGGCAGTGCAGAAGTTACGGCCGATGCGCGGGCTATACTAGCCCAGATCGCGATCAGCATATGTTCACTGCCGAATAAGATAAACATCGGTGGACACACCGACAGCAAAGTTTTTGGATCGAACAACGGGTACACAAACTGGGAGCTTTCGGCCGACCGTGCAAACGCGGCCCGCCGGGTGCTGGAGTCAAACTGCGTCAAACCTGAGCAGATCCGACGAATCGTCGGTTTTGCTGATACCGAACCTATGGATCCAGCGGATCCGTACTCGCCGGCAAACCGTAGAATAAGTATCACCGTCACTCGGCTCACCGGGCCAACTATCGATAAGAGCGCAGAAGGACAGACGCCCGCTGAGAAACCTGCCGGCTCGACGAGTAATAATTTGCCGGATCAGACGGTTCCGAAGGCCAATACCCCGACGAATTCTTTGGAAAATCGCATTGCTGAAAAGAAGCTTGAGAATCAAGGAAAGGTTGTCGTGGGCGAACCGGACAAAGTCCCGGGAAGGCCATGATTCTGCGAACAAAAAGGTTTGACGAGAGACATATTGTTGAGGATCTCTTGTGAAAGATTCTACGATTATTAAGAGTCCGATCGTAAAGACGGCAGTCGACCTCGACGACCAATTGATCTTAACCTCGCCCCAGAAAAAGCGGTTCGGCGAACTCGTTTGCCTTCGCTAGTTCTCTTGCGTCCATTGCCCCGTAGTCTGACGTACGAGTCTGCGAATCGCTTTGCCTTCCGGGGTCGCATCCACGCGGTGTCGGTTCGTTGACGCCAAACGTCAAAAAAAGCAATCGGAAAGGTGGATCATTCACAAAATACCCAGATTTTGGAACGAAATTGCGGTTTATCGGCTTGGCATACATTTCGCATAAAGCAAATGCAAGAGGACTCTCAAGCTCGGTTGAAACAAAGGAAACTGCTACTCGTCAAAAGATTTATTCTTGCATAACGAAAGAGAAGAAGACTTATGAAGAAAATCATTATTATTGTTCTCGCTGCGGTTCTTATAACCGGCAGCGGTGTCGGCGGATATTTCTATTGGCGATCGACTCGCACGGACACAGCCGAGCCTGCCGCAAAAAAATCGGCGGAAAAGAAATCGACTTCGAAGTCTGAGTCTGAAGAATCCCCCGTCGACTCCGCCGAAAAGAAAGCTGCCAAAAAGTCGTCCGACGCTGTCAAAAGCACATTGCCCGACGATGCCAATGTGAAAAAGATCATCGATCTGCCGCCATTTATCATCAATCTTGCCGATACCGAACAAGCCCGCTATTTGCGAATGTCAGTGAGCCTGGGCATCGAAGCCGAAACGTCCGAGAAGCCCGACCAGCTTTTCATCACCCGTATCCGTAACGCAATGCTTTCAGTTCTATCGGAGAAAAAATCCGAGGACGTACTGACCGCGGAGGGAAAGGCCAAACTGCGCAAGGAACTGCTTAGTGCTGCGCAGGCCGCGTCGGAGGAGCCATACGTTGCAGCTATCTACATTACGGACTTTATCGTCCAACTCTAGATCAATATGAACGCTGAAAACGAACAGATAATTGCATCGTGGGCTAATGTTCTCGATCTTCCGCTGACGCTGTCGGTCGAACTCGGCCGAACGAATATGAAACTACGAGAGATCTTGGACCTGCGGGAGTCGAGCGTCATCAAACTGCCGCGATCGACGGGCGAAGGCGTCGACGTCCGCACGGGTAACATGCCGCTGGTTCGTGGAGAGATCGTCGTGATCGAGGACCGCGTCGGGGTGCGGGTGAGCGAAATAGTAAGCGGAGAAAATCAGTGAAACGGCGACTCGCTACACACATATTACTAATAGCGGTAATGGTCGCAGCTTGCTCTCTAGCGAGTCAGGCGCAAGACCCGAGTCCGACGCCCGCGAATATCGCCGTTCACGATCCGATGGGCGAAAACGAACGCATCACATTTCTGCAGACAGATCAGGCTCCCGACGCACCGGAACCCGGTTCCGGAAGCTTGATCCTGAAAACGCTCGGTTCAATGGCACTCATCGTCGGCCTGATCTTTGCCGGAGCGTGGGCGGTCAGGAAATTAGGCATCGGCGGCGTGAGGCCCGACACCTCGACGGATGGGATCGCACTAACGGTCCTCTCGACCGTGAGTCTGGGGAGCGGGCGGTCGATCTCGACCATCCGGTTCGGGGACCGCGTATTGGTCGTGGGTTCGACAGCACAGGAATTTACACTTCTGGCAGAGGAAACTGTTGCCTCAGAACCGGGCTACGGGCAATCGCGTTCAGTCGCCGAAATGTTGGCCGAAAATAACGATTCGTTCGACAAGGAATTTTCCAGAGCCACTACTCAACTTGACAGCCGGTACCAGCGTGGAGCAAACGTATGATCAAAAGACTTTTGCTGCCGGTCTTCTTTTTCGCGTTTCTCGCGTATGCCCCGCTGGCACTCCAGGCTCAACCGAAATCGCCGGACGGTCCCGCCAAGGCAGAACCGACTGTCGATCTGGCAAAAACCGCGAGCAGCTCCACTCCGCTGCAGATCGTCGTCTTGCTGACGCTGTTGAGCTTTGTACCCGCGATCCTGATCTCGATGACCTGTTTTACGCGGCTGATCGTGGTCTTTCACTTTCTAAGGCAGGCCCTCGGAACCCAAGAGGCCCCGAACAATCAGATCCTGATTGGGCTCGCCCTATTTATAACCATCTTCGTAATGACCCCGATGATCAAGCAGATCTACGTCGAGGCGTATAAGCCGCTTTCAGACGGCGAAATTTCGCAGGCGGATGCCCTCGAAAAGGGTCTCGTGCCGCTTCGTGCGTTTATGCTCAAGCATACCCGTGAAAAGGACCTCGCTCTTTTTCTACGGCTTTCTAAGAGCCCGCGGCCTAATACTGCTGATGACGTTCCGACGACCGCCCTGATACCGGCGTATATGATCTCCGAACTGAAAACCGCATTTCAGATCGGATTCGTATTGTTCCTCCCGTTTCTGGTAATCGATCTCGCCGTTTCGAGCGTTTTGTTATCAATGGGAATGATGCAGCTGCCGCCCGTTATTGTTTCAATGCCGTTTAAGATATTGCTGTTTGTAATGGTCGACGGCTGGTATCTGATAGTAAGTTCTCTGGTTAAGAGCGTTTTATAAGTATTATGAATGACGCGATGATCACATCGTTGATGCAGGGAGCCCTAACCACATTGATGTGGATCGTGGCTCCGATGTTGGCAGTGGCGATCATTGTCGGTGTCGTAATGAGCCTTATCCAGACGCTGACATCGATCCAGGATCAGACGTTTTCGTTTGCTCCGCGGATCATCGCGATCTTTGTGCTGTTTCTGTTCACGTTTCCCTGGATACTGCGTGTTCTCACGACATTTACCGCCTCCGTCTTTGGGGATTTCAAGCCCTTTATTAAATGACGTGCCGCTATCATCGATAAAACGACGTGGAACCTTTCGTCATACCGCTCCGACCATTTCTCGTCTTTATTGTCGTGCTGGCGCGCGTCGGCGGGCTCGTTAGTTTTGCCCCGTTTTGGGCGCACAAGGCGGTTACTGTTCACGTCAGGGTTATCTTAGCCGTGCTAATGGCGCTCACGCTCACGCCGATCGTGATGACAAAGATCGCAACGCCATCGTCCGAGGTCGGTGATCTCGTCGTCATCCTATCCGGCGAAGTGATCATCGGGATGATGTTTGGTTTCGTCGGCCGCGTCGTGTTCACCAGTTTCGAATTTGCCGCCCATTTCCTGTCGTCACAAATGGGCTTTTCGCTTGCCGGAATGATCGATCCGTCGACGCAGGCACAGACGACCGCCTTCGGAACGATCGCTCAGATGCTCGGCCTTATCACTCTGCTTTCGGTAAACGGACACCACTGGTTCCTGATGGCGGCCGTCAAGAGTTTTTCGACGACTGCCCCGGGTAGTTTTGCATTGAACGCCCAAACGCTCGATCTACTGATCCGGTTGTCGTCCAACGCCCTGAACGTCGGGGTATCGATCGCTGCCCCGGCGATTATCGTACTACTCGCTGTCGAATTTGCCCTTGAGTTCTTTGGCCGAACCGCACCGCAATTTCAAGTGTTTATCCTTGGCCTGCCGATAAAGATCGGGGTCGGCCTCTGGCTTGTCGGGGTCTCACTTTATTTCTTGAGTAGCGTCTTTCGCGAGGTTGCGGACAGTATGTTTCAGGGGCTCGCAAAGTTGTTAGCCGCTTTGTAATATGTCGAGCGAACGCACAGAAAAAGCAACACCCAAGAAACGCGAAGACGCAAAAAAGAAGGGGCAGATCGCCCGCGGTACGGAGTTTCCGTCTGCGTTAGCATTCCTAGGAACTGTCGTCGTGATGCAGATCGTTGCCGGCGATATCTTTGTTCGCTCAGGCGCGTACATCAAAGGCATCGCCCTGAAGATCACAGATGCCAGAGCCCTGACGGACGCCGACGTTCACATTTTGTTCGTCGATGCCGGCACGTATCTGGCGCTGATGGTCCTCCCTATAATAACGGTCGGATTTGTCGCGGTATTGGCCGGCTATTGGGTACAGGGCGGAATGGCCTTGTCCGCCGGATCGCTTAAGCCGAAGGTTGAAAAATTTAATCCGGTGAAAAACCTGAAACGAATCTTCGGGACGGACTCGATCTTTAACCTCGGCAAATCGATGATGAAGCTCATGGTAATCGTCTATGTTGCGTATGGCGTTCTGGCACCGGTATTTGAAAACGCCCCAAAATTGATCCACGCTCCGCTCGCGACCGTGGCGGTGCAACTCGGCGAGACACTTTATTCTCTAGCGTTCAGATGCGGCCTGGCGCTGCTGATACTCGGTTTAGCCGACTATGGCTATGCGTGGTATAAGCACGAGAAAGGGCTGCGGATGACGAAACAGGAGATCCGAGACGAGTTTAAGCAACAGGAGGGCGACCCGATGATCAAGAGCCAACGCCGCCGCGTCGCCCGAGCTCTCGTCCAGAGTCGCTCGATGGCCGAGGTTCCCAACGCATCGGTCGTGATAACGAACCCGACGCACTTTGCCGTCGCGCTAAGATATGACCGCGAAAAAGACGCGGCTCCGGTCGTTGTGGCTAAGGGAGCTGACGTAATTGCGGCAACGATCCGAGCCATCGCGAAGGAAAACAATATTCCGCTCGTCGAAAATCCGCCGTTGGCCCGGGCGCTTTATAAAGCTGTCGAGCCAAATCAGATGATTCCCGTCGAATTTTTTGGCACGGTCGCCGAGATACTTGCTTTCGTATTTCGCCAACGAGAAGTCTAGCAGTGTTCGAAAATGTCGAAGATATTCGCCCGAGACGGCTACGCGGCCACCCTGGCTTTGACGAACTGACCCTGCCAGACCTGTATGCGGTCAGACATACCTACCCGGGCGAAAAACGACTCATCGACTTCTGATATGTCGCACATCGCGACTCACGGACCGCTGTGTTGCTGCAGCATATCGGCCGCATAATCGGCGGCAAGCGGCGTGTCGATGGGTCGGGCCCGTTCAACTCGTCGACCAACTCGGCGTATAGTTCGGGCATGCTCGGAACATAGTGGAGTTGAGAGACCAGTCGACGCCTACTATCTCCGGCCGCCAGGTCTCCTAATGAGCATACTCGGGTGATCGAGTATTCGAGAACGCTTGTTTCGCACGGCTTTGGTAGATATTGATGAGCTATTCCGACGGATTTCATGTTAATCTCCTTTTCCGAATAGCCGGGCAGTATGATCCGGATGGTCTGCGGGTATCTTTCGCTTACTTCGTTTAGCAATTGAAAACCGTCCATACTCGGCAACTTCATATCCGTGACGAGAACGTCGATCTCGGACGACTCGAACACGGCCAATGCCTCATATCCCTTTTCGACAAATGTCATTTACCATTCGTCGGAGGCCGTCCGGTACGTTCTTTTGACGAACAACAAATAGTATACGGATCATTATATTGTCCCTCCGACTCGCGGTTCGCCCGAAAGCTGGTTCGGAAGCGTCCCGCAGTCGATTTCATTGCGTGACCGCCCACGGCCCAACACTCAAAAAGCCACTGTGTCGATCGGCCGATATCGAGCAGAGGGGCGACAACGTGCGTCCCCAACTCTCGCCAAACGGCGTAAGCATTTCCCTCCATTCTCTTGAGAATTTTGATAAGGTGCCGTATTTCCTTAAGAGATCGTTAGAACATTCTCTGTTTGGGACAGCAAGATGGAAGGTTCGTCTGACGGGTCCGCGGCACAATATCGGCTCTCGCGGACTGCGAAATAAGGCTTATTGCCCATATCTGCATAGCGGGTCGAAACGCTGAGACTTTAGGGCGGTCACGTCTATTTTGCCGAGAATCTGACAATCATCGGAGCGTCCGGTGGAGATGGCGGCGGGCGAACGGTAAACGCACAAAGGAAACGGCAGCGATTCTATTTCAGAACCGCTGCCGCATCAGGTCAAATTATCCGATCTAACGACGATAAACCGTTGTCTCACGGGTATTGATGTTATAAGTCTGGATCCCGTTACCATTGCGAGTAACAGTTGAGACCTCTCCATTGATCGTCATCGAGCCGTTGTAGTAGGTGCCATTATACGACTGGCCCCCGGACGAAGCCGTGATCTGCCCGTTCCGATAAATGGTCAACGTCATTCCCGATCCATCGATCGAATTGAATGTACCTTGTGCCCAACTCGGCGGAGTGCTCGTACTGCCGTTACCCCAGGTGCCGCCCTGATTTCCACCCTGATTTCCACCTTGATTTCCGCCCCATCCGTTCCGTGAGTAGTTGATGATCTCACCGTTGTCGGTGCGGGTCGTGCGGATACCATTGCCGAACTGCGTGACGCGAGCTGTTGCTCCGCCCATATTGAGCGAACCGCGATAGTAAGTGCCGTAATTGGAATTTCCGTTCATGACGGCCGTGACCTGTCCGTTACTCGAGACAGTCAGCGTTATCTGGGTACCATCCGGTGCCACACCGTAGAAGGTTCCCTGTGCCCAACTCGGAGGTGCGCTCATCTCGCCATTGCCGCCCCAACCGCCGCCCCCGCCGTTGCCGCCGGAGTTGCCGTTGCCACCCCAACCGTTGCGGGAATAGTTGATGACCTCGCCGTTATCCGGACGAGTTGTGCGGATGCCATTGCCCCACTGACTCACGCGCGAGCGGTCGCCATTGATGTTTATCGAATTACGGTAGAAGCCGCCGTAGTTCATATTGCCGTTGATCATTGCGGTGACCCGGCCGTTGCTCGTGATGGTCAGAGTGATCTGCGATCCGTCCGGTGCGGTGCCGTAAAAAGTGCCCTGAGCCCATGTCGGAGGGGTGCTCGTTTGGCCGCCCCAATCGCCACCGCCGCCACCGTTCCCCGGATTCCAGCCGCCACCGCCGCCGCCGTTCCATCCGCCGCCGTTCAAGCCGGCGAGATCGTACGTGTCGGCAAGAATATTCAGATCATTCCGCAACTGAATCCATTGGCGTTCGAGATTGCGGCGGAACGGGAGTTGGTTCATCATCGTGTTCACGTTCTGGGACGCATTGATCACGTTCTGAACCTCATTCCTAGACATCCACCAGGAGTTGTTTCGATTAAATTCGCTTCGCAATCGGTCGAGGGCCGATTCGTTTGCGAGGACATAACCGTTATATGTCCGCTTTTGATCGTTTGAAAGTGCGTAGTTGCCTTTCATCTGATTGCGAAAATCGGTCGTGAATTTGTCGCTGCTGGTTTCAGCCCGATTGATGATCGCACCAACATCGGTTCGGGAATATCTGGTTTGGTTTCGTAGGACTGGCGGTATCTGAGCGTCGAGCTCGGTTGGGATAATAACTGCCGTGAATGCGATTGCGACGAACGCAAAAAATAGTAAAGTAAATCTTGTTTTCATATAGCCTCCTGCAGATTGGACTGCTGCTTTTGGTGAATAGTCGAGCCGGCTGCGGGTTTCGGCCCGCCCTAATTCGACAATAAATGCTCCGTTGGCAAACTGCTGAGAAAGATCAAAATAATTAGCTTGTCGGCTAAATTATAGTAGAATTCATATTCGCTTTCAATACATTGATCTATGCTCATCTCCGAATACGATTATGACCTACCTCATCAACTGATCGCTCAAACTGCCAGTTCCGAGCGGGATGGGTCGCGTATGCTGGTTGTCGACCGCAGTAGCTCGTCATTTCAAGATGCTCGTTTTGCCGATTTGCCGGATCAGCTCAGGAGCGATGACGTACTCGTGATCAACAACACCAAGGTCTTTCCGGCCAGGCTCTTTGGTCAAAGCGAAACAGGAGCCAAGGTCGAAGTTTTTTTAATACGTCATACACGATCGAACCACTGGGAGGCTCTTGCCCGTCCGGCCAAACGACTCCCGAGCGGTAAGACGATTATTTTCTCCGAAAGGTTGGCGGCAAAAGTTATCGACAAACTTCCAGATGGCAAGATACTGATCCAATTTTTACACGATGGCGACGTTGACGAACTGATCGACGAGGTCGGATCGACCCCGCTCCCGCCCTATGTTAAGCGGGACCCGAATGCGGCCGACATCGATCAGGAACGATATCAGACGGTCTACGCTCAAAAGCGCGGAGCTATAGCGGCACCGACCGCCGGGCTGCACTTTACATCGGATGTCCTCGACCGCATTCGAGCCAAGGGGGTGACGGTCGCCCAGATCACTCTACACGTTGGGTACGGGACTTTTGAGCCCGTCAGGGTTAGCGATGTCTCGGAACACACCGTAAAGCCGGAGAACTACGAGATCTCGGCGGAGACGGCCGATACGCTAAATTCGGCAAAGCGGGCAGGCCGAAGATTCGTCGCCGTCGGAACTACAACGACGCGGGCGCTCGAGTCGGCGATGGCCACCCACGATGAGTTTGTCCCGGGTCCGAGCGTTGCTGATCTGACGATCACCCCAGGCTACCGGTTCCGAGCCGTGAACGCGTTATTGACAAATTTTCATTTGCCGCAGAGTTCACTTCTGGTTTTGACTTCAACTTTTGGCGGCCATCAACTTATAATGGGTGCTTATCGTCACGCTGTTGCAGAGAAGTATCGCTTTTACAGCTACGGCGACTGCATGCTGATCGTTTAGTGTTGCTCATGGCGGTTTTAGAAACAATTCGAAATTTCTTTGCTTTCGACACGTCGGAGGAACCCGAAACCATAATTCCCGCGCCGCCGGCCATTTATGCTATCCATCCCCTAAGGTTAAAAAATCTGAACGAGGTGCTTCGCCTAAATATTCGGTGCTTTCGAAAGGGCGATAACTACACCAAGCATACCTTTGATTACCTATTGAACGAGCCGCGGACCTTGAGCTATTGTATACAAACAGAGCGGGGCGACATCGTCGCATTTGCATTCGTGATGTGTGATGATAACGGCTCCGCCCATTTGACGACGATCGGCGTCGCACCGGAACACCGCCGACGCGGCTTGGCCGGTATGTTGCTTGATCATTTGGAAAGATCGCTGTTGCGGCGGGAGGTCGGAACTCTGATGCTCGAGGTACGAGTCGGCAATACAGCCGCGCAGCAGCTTTATTCGAGGATCGGATACCACGTCGTCCAGCGTATCGCCAAATATTACGCCAACGGCGAAGACTGCTTCCTGATGATGAAACCGATCGTATAATCGCCGAGTGCTACAGCTTTTACAACTTCCAAAGATCTACCCAATCACCGATACCGCGATCGCCGAAATGTCGCATGCGGATCAAGTCCGTGCCCTCATCAATGGCGGAGCAAAGATCATCCAAATACGTGAAAAGATACGATCTGCGGGCGATTGGATCGGCGAAGCGAACTTAGCCGTTCGGGCCGCCCGCCTAGCGGGTATCCGGATCATCATCAATGACCGGGTCGATATCGCACTTGCGGTCGGAGCGGACGGCGTGCATCTGGGGCAGGACGATCTGCCGCCGGAAGCGGCAAGGCGAATACTGGGTGATGATGCGATCATCGGGTTTTCGACACATACCATTGAACAGGTTCGCGACGCGTGTCGGATGGCCGTCGATTACATCGCGTTCGGGCCCGTCTTTGCGACAAGTACCAAGGCGGATCCGGACCCGACGGTCGGTCTTCGTCAGTTCGAAAGGGCAAAGGCCGCAGCGGGCGATATCCCGCTGGTTGCGATCGGTGGGATCGACGCGACGAACATAAAAACGCTGTTTCAGGCAGGCGCCGCCTCGGCGGCGATGATCGGTGCGATCCTGCGGCCGGGTGGCGAGATTACACGAAGGATGCAGTTCTTCAATAATATTACTTGTTAAACAAAGGTTAAAATTGTCTTGCAAAATCGGTGTTGAATGTTTAATAATAATAAGTGTCACATTGCTCCGCTGCGGGCAATCGAACGTTTTTCTAGACTTTTCCCCCCTTTTCGAAATTACTTCGGGAGTAGATCCAAACAATGAGTTTGCTTGATATAGGGCCCATCATTGAGCAAATGCTGCTCATTTCAGATAACGTTAGCGACCTAAATTTCTCGTGCGGGCAGAAGCCGCAGGTTGAGATCAACGGTGTGCTCTATCCCTCATCGCCCGTTGGTTTGGGCAAACTGTCGGCATATCAGACTGAGATGATCGCGATGTCGCTGATCCGCGATAATCCGGATGCCGCCCATCATCTGGCAAAATTACGAACGGCCGACCTCAGTTACGCGTTGCCGGGCAAATGCCGTTTTCGTGTAAATATCTTTCAGCAGAGAAATTCATTTTCGATCGTAATGCGTGTGATTCCGCACGAGATTCCGAGTTTCGATTCGCTCCGGCTGCCAAAAACGCTCGAGGACATCGCTGAGATACGAAACGGCATTGTGCTGCTCACCGGTCCGACCGGTTCCGGGAAAAGCTCGACTCTAGCCGCGATCATTGACCGCATCAACGAGATCAAGGCCTATCACATCGTTACGATCGAGGATCCGATCGAGTTTCTACATAATCACAAAAAGAGCACGATCAACCAACGCGAGGTCGGGGCGGACACCAAAGATTTTGCATCCGCGCTGCGGGCAGCTCTGCGACAGGCGCCAAAGGTTATCCTCGTCGGCGAAATGCGCGATCTGGAAACGGCCGAGATCGCTCTCGAAGCCGCAGAGACGGGCCACCTTGTGCTGTCGACACTCCATACGATCGACGCGTCAAAAACGATCGATCGAATCATCGGCCTTTACCCCAAGAACGAGGAACGCATCATCCGGACGCGTCTCGCCCAGACGTTTCGCTACATTGTTTCCCAGAGACTGATACCTCGGGCCGACGGAAAAGGACGGATCGCCGCGGTTGAGATCCTCAAGTCAAATCCGAGAACCCGCGAATATATCGAACGCGGCGAGAGCGAGGGCAAGACCCTGCTCGACGCGATTCGCGACGGTGAGATCGACGGAATGCAGGATTTTGATTCGGTGATCCGTGAACTGATCGACAGCTCACAGGTTTCGATGGATGATGGACTCTCGTTCGCGACAAATCAGAATAATTTGCTGCTGCAATTGAAGGGGCTTTCGTCGACCGAGGACTACGCCAATGCCGGCGGGCGTGACGCTGTGATGCCAAAGCCTGCCATCACGCAACAACCGGCCAAGAACCCGGACTCAGTTCTCAGTATGATCGAATAGTCGGTGACCATCTATGATAATACGCTGCGATAACTGTTCCGTATCCCTGCAACTCGACGAATCAAAGATTCCGAGCGGCAACTTTACCGTTCGCTGCCCCCGTTGTCAGAATTTGCTTCGTGTCCAAAAAGACGCTTCGGGCAAGGGATTGTCGACCGTCCAACAACTCGAGGCCAGCCAACCTGCTCCGCCCTCGCCGGACGGTTTGGCCGATTTTAATGCCAAGGAATCAGGTTTTCAGATCAATAGCGCTCTCAAATCATTGATGAATGCCCTGCAGACCGAAAAGGGAGCACTAGATAAAGATCCAGAGGATAATCAAAAGCCGCGGCGAATACTGCTATGCCTCGGGGCGAAACTCGAGGAAACCGCCAAACTGCTTGCGGCATCCGGATATAAGGTTTACATCGCCCAGACGCCGGCTCAGGCAAACGAACGGCTCCGGGAAGGTAAGACCGAGATCCTTATATTTTCGCCCGATTTTGCGCCCGAACTCGGCGGAGCAGCGGTACTTCAGCAAAAAGCCAACGCGATGTACTCGTCCGAACGCCGACGCCTATTTCTGATCTCTCTCGAAGATACGGGCTCCACAATGAACGCACAAAGCGCGTTCCTAAGAAATCTTAATCTGGTTGTGAACAGCAACGATCTTCCGCAGCTGCCGATGATCTTGAACCGGGCGCTGAATGATTTTAACGACCTCTATAATTTCTTTAATAAATCGATGGGTCTGATGCCGGTCTAAAGCGGCCTAAGACGCGGCAAGTTCGGCTACGAGCATCTCGATCTGCAGGCGGGCACCGATCGGTCCGCCACCGCCGATCGACGTTTTGATCGCCAGATCAGTCTCTGCGATCCGTCGTATTGCAAGTTCGAGGCTATCGGTCTCGGCTCGACGTGCCGTTGCCAAAAAATCTTCCTGGTCACGGTATCGCAGGTTCATGACGACCGCAACCTCTCCGCGGTCGGCACCGCGATCCATCAGATCTTTTGCGACCAGCAAACGCCGAAAGTTATACGATATCAGCCCAAGGATCATCAAGGGTTCCGCACCGTCGTCCAGGATCTTGCGGAGGATCTTGAGCGATCGTTGTTTGTTTTTCCCGACCAGCGTGTCGGTAAGTCCGAAATTAGACAATTCGCGAGAATTGGGGACGAGGGCATCGACCAATTCGCGCGTGATGTTGTTCGCCGGAAGTGCCGCCGTCGCGAGCTTTTGCGCTTCGTTGCCGAGTCGAGATGAATCATTTCCGACGAGAGCGATGACGTATTGCAGAGTCGGTTCATCGATCACCGCCCCGGCCTTTTTGAACTCATTGCGGGCCCACGTCACCATCTCCGCGTCATCGAGCGGCTTAAACTCGACGGCCGCCGTATGTGCCCGCAGCAGCTTGCCCATTTTTCGTACGCCGTTGAGATCATCGGCAACGAATATAACTACCGAACTCGGCGACGGGTTATTCAGATATCCGAGCAGAACCGATTCGTCGTCCTCGGTGATAGTGTCGCGGTGGCCTGTGGCCGAGATACGGACGTCCGTTATACGGATGACGCGCCGCGCCGCCATCATCGGCAGCTGGTTAGCCGCGGCAAACGCCCGCTGCAAATTGCCGTCGCTGTTAAGACTGAATTCGCTGTCGTTAAAATCACGCAGATCGCCGTCAGTAAAACTGTAGTCTGCGAGGGTTTTGGCTGCCAGATCACGCAGGTTTGTCTCCGGGCCAAACAGCACGTAGACCGGCGCGATCTCACGCCGCCTTAGCTGATTGCGAAGATCTTCTCTGGAGAGCGGAGCCATAACGAATCGTACGACGGCGGATCAAACTATTTTTTCTCGTCCCGGACTCCTATACCGTTTACAATAGCCGACACGACCGATTCTCCAAACGCCCGAGCCATGCGCTCGACGGCCGGGTCTTCTTCGTTAAAGAATGACCGCGGATCCTCGGAAAACTCAAATGAATCGCGAAACACGAAATTCTGGTTATCGTACAGTATCGTGTTCGCGTGCAGATCGCGCACCGTGACGGCACCGATGATCGTCACCTCATAGACGCGTGCCCGCCCCTCACGGTCAAGTAGCACGCCGGAGAACGTAAAATTGCGGATCGTCCCCTCGATGACGGCGTCCGCCCCGGCCTTATTCCCCTGAACCTTCAGTCCGTTGCCGCGGCGAATGATCTCACGGGTGACGGCCTCGGTGAACCGCGATTCCACCTTATAACGCAGCCCTTTCGCCTCAAATTGGAATGCCGGAACCGCAACCGTTTTGACGTTCTTTGGCAATCCGGAGTCCGTCACCGGTTTATAACAATCGGTAAAACCTGAAACCAGGAAAAAGGCGATGGCCAATGATGAGATTCGTAGATAGTTCATACATTCTGAGCCTTGCGGCGAAACATCATCGCACCAAAACTTATTAGACCAAGCGTCAATAGGCACCCGCCAATTATAGTTCCCCACCCGGCCATCCCGATGCTGCCTGAAACTCCGTATGGAGCAGCGTACGGCGTAGTCTTTGGTTCGGCCGTGGATGACTTATCGGATACCGCTACGGCCGTCACCGACCCGCCCTTTGTCCGTTCGAGCCGATACACGGCGTCCTTCAGGCCGTCCGCCTCAGCCGTGCGAACCTCGAGCGTGAAGCGGTGGTCGACGAGTTTTATCACGTCCGGTACGCGTTGCTCCAAAATCGCCGATTCGATCGCTTTCTTGTCGGATCCGAATGAAACGAGGCTCTTGGCCGGCACCGCCAACAGCGTGCCTGACCTGTAAAGAGCTCCGCCACCGAGAGCTCCGACCCGTGTCTGCTCGCCCTTTTTGACAAACACCTCCTGCACCATTTGTCCGGACTGGAGAAAGAATCGAAACTCGGCGAGATCGTCGTTGGTTTCAAGTAAAATGGCGACGGTGACCCGTGAAAAACCCGGCTCCGGCGGCACGTCCGCGTGGACAGCGATGGCGAAAGCCGCAAAGAAGAATAACGTCGTCAAGCCTGTCTTCAACATAGTACTACCTCCAATTTTGAACGGCCGCGGTCATCTTAAGAGCCTCGACCGTTGGCCCGACGTCGTGAACGCGAACGATCTGTGCCCCGTTCCAGATCGCGATAACGGCGGTGGCGAGCGAACCGATTAGCCGTTCGTCCGGCCCGTTGCCGCCGAGTATCTTGCCGATAAACGATTTTCTCGATGTGCCGGCAAGCAGCGGAAAGCCGGCAAATTCATCTGCGAGTTTACCAAGTTTCGCTATCAACTCTAAATTCTGCTCAAGCGTCTTGCCAAAGCCGATGCCGATATCTAATACGATGTTTGTGCGGCTAATGCCCGCCGACAGGGCCTCGGCGAGCGAGCGGCCGAGCCCACCCGTAACCTCGAAAATGATGTCGTCGACCGGCGGTTCCGAGTGCATCGTTTCAAAAACACCGCGTGAGTGCATGAGCACCAAGCCGGATCGGGTCGCTGCGGCAACCGATGCGATCGCCGGGTCGAACCGCAATCCTGAGATGTCGTTGATGATCTCTGCCCCTGCGTCCAACGCCGCACGCGCGACATCAGATTTGGTCGTGTCGATCGAGATCGGCGTGTCAAACCGTGTGACGATCGCCTCGATCACCGGTACGACACGCTCAGTTTCGACTTTGGCAGAAACACGATGACCGCCGGGTCGCGTCGATTCGCCGCCGATGTCGATGATGTCGACGCCGTCCGCGATCATCGCCTCGGCCTGCGTGACGGCCGCCTCAGTGGTCGCAAATCTACCGCTGTCCGAAAAGCTGTCCGGAGTGACATTGAGTATGCCCATCACCAGAGGGCGACCGAGTCCGATCTGACGACGTGATGTTTGCCAATACGACATAATAAAGGGCGGAAACACGACCCGTAAGGAGTGGGTCTCACCTCAAAAACTATCCGGCCTGACAACAAAAAACCGGGTATCTTATAATACCCGGTTATTGAAATCAACACACTCCCTACCGGTCGTGTTTCTGGCTTTAGGCGGTCGCCGGATTGCTGCCGGTTATCGGCGGCAGTATCGGTTTCTTGAACGGATTTTTCGACGATTCTTCCGTCTCAGACGTTCCATCGTCGCTACTGTTGGTCGGCGAACTGTCGTTGTCGAGCGGCAAGCCGGCGATCACGCGGCGGATCATCACGCTGTCGAGGGTTTCAAACTCGAGCAGAGCCTCGGCGAGGCGGACCATCGAATCACGGTTGTCGCGAATGATGTTCTCAGCACGCGCATACTGCTCGGCGATGATCTTTTTCACTTCCTGATCGATCTTGATCGCCGTATCCTCAGAGTAATCGCGATGCTGCGAGATCTCACGGCCGAGGAATATCTGCTCCTCTTTCTTGCCGAATGTTAGCGGGCCGAGTTCGGACATACCGTATTCGCAAACCATCGCACGAGCGATCTCGGTCGCTTTTTCGATGTCGTTCGATGCACCGGTCGTGATGCTGCCGATGAAAACATCTTCGGCAATTCGTCCGCCCATCGCCATCGCGATCTGGCCGAGCAAATATTCTTTGGACGCACTTAGACGGTCTTTTTCCGGCAGATACATCGTGACGCCGAGAGCCATCCCGCGGGGAATGATGGTTACCTTGTGGACCGGGTCGACGTTCGGGACCTTGATGCCGACGAGCGTGTGGCCCGCTTCGTGATAGGCAGTGATCCGTTTCTCCTCGTCGGAGATGACCATGCTCTTCCGTTCGGCACCCATCATGACCTTGTCCTTGGCGATCTCAAAATCTGACATCGAAACGACCTTTTTATTATAACGAGCGGCGTTGAGTGCCGCCTCGTTCACAATATTGGCCAGATCGGCACCCGTAAAGCCGGGCGTGCCGCGGGCGATGACGCTGACATCGACGCCCTCATCGAGCGGGATCTTGCGGGTGTGTACCTTCAGAATGCCCTCGCGGCCGCGAACGTCAGGCCGTCCGACGACCACACGTCGGTCAAAACGTCCCGGACGGAGCAGTGCCGGATCGAGAACGTCAGGACGATTGGTCGACGCCATCAGAATAACGCCGTCGTTCGATTCAAAACCGTCCATTTCGACGAGCAACTGGTTGAGCGTCTGTTCGCGCTCATCGTGTCCGCCGCCGAGGCCGGCACCACGATGGCGGCCAACCGCGTCGATCTCATCGATAAAGATGATGCACGGTGCGTTCTTTTTGCCCTGTTCGAAAAGGTCGCGGACGCGGCTTGCACCGACGCCGACGAACATTTCAACAAAGTCAGATCCTGAAATGGAGAAAAACGGAACGTTTGCTTCGCCGGCAACAGCCTTGGCGAGCAGCGTTTTACCGGTTCCCGGAGGGCCCACCATCAGCACGCCCTTGGGGATCTTGCCGCCAAGTTTTTGAAACTTTTGGGGGTCTTTTAGAAATTCGATGATCTCCTGCAGTTCCTCTTTCGCCTCTTCGACACCGGCCACTTCCTTAAAAGTGACGCGTTTCTGCTGGTTATTGAGCAGTTTAGCCTTTGATTTGCCAAAGCTCAGAGCCTTATTGCCGCCGGCCTGCATCTGGCGCAGTGTGAACGCCAAAAAGCCGATCAACAGCACAAACGGCAATGCCTGAACGATCAGTATCCAGCCCAATCCGCTGGACGGCGGAACGAGATTGATCTTGGTGTCCGTTTCCTTTGCCGCCAGAAATATTTGGTCGCGGGTCGAATCGCTGGTGTCGAGCTTGGTGAACGACTTGACATCGTTCTTATCAACAAGTTCCAAGGTGTCCGAGTTGACGGTTATTTCCTTGATATCCTTATTTTTGATCTGCGTTACCGCTTTATCAAACGATAGTTCGGCGGACGGCTTGACCTGTCTGGCGTTCAAAAACCAGACGACAAAGAGCACGCTCGAAATGATCATCAACCACAATAAGATCTGTTTACCTTTAGAACTCAAAATATTGCCTCCAACTTAACCTTCACCATTTCGCCATTCAATACCCTTTGATGAAAGTCTCCCAGCAAGCGTTGTTACAAATTGGCGAGCGACACCTGCAAACGACGCCAACCTTTGATTCTAGTTGGCTGAACGGCATTTTTCAACCTAATTCTGACTAAAACTGAGTTTGCCGCCCGATCGCGTGACCGTTCCGCCGCCCGGCAGTTCGACCATCCGACCACTCTTTTCACTCAAGACCAAACGACCAACGGCCTGAATATGTTTCATCCCGATCTGCCGGGCGGTTCCGCGTCGCTGCCCGAGCCATGCTCTGAGCCTGCCGTAAAGCTCGGCCTGAGAGAGCGAACGCAACGCCGACAGGTCGAGTTTGGCCGGAAGTTCATCGTCGTTTGCGACTTGGCCATCCGCCGCGTGCTGCATTAGCTCGGCAGTATTTGCGAGCGTTTCGACGATATTCGGGTTAAAGTCGGCGAGCAACGGCAGCAGTATTTTGCGGATGCGGGCGCGTTTGAAGGCGGTGTCCTCGTTCATCGTATCGTATCGGTAATCGATGCCGAGATCGTGGCAATATTGTTCCGTGCCCCTGCGTTTCGCCCATTTGAGCAAAGGTCGAACGAGCAGGATCGGCGAACCGTGATCCGTCAGCGTGCGAACGGGTCTCATCCCAGAAAGGCCATCGATGCCGCTGCCGCGAAGCAGATTGATGAGGAACGTCTCAGCCTGGTCGTTTATCGTGTGTCCGGTCAGGACGGCATCGGCGCTGACATTCTCGGCCGTTTCCGTCAAGAACGTATAGCGGGCGCGGCGGGCGTTTTGCTCAAGATTGCCCGGAGTGTCGATATCGCCGTGACCGACAGCGAGTTCGATGCCGTGTTCCGTCGTTAGATGCCGAACGTACCGCTCGTCCGCATCGCTCTCAGCACCGCGCAAATGGTGGTTGTAGTGGGCGGCGACGAGCCGCAGCCTGAGCTTTTCTCGCTGTTCTAGCTCGTGCATCGCCATCAGCAAGCTGACCGAGTCCGCCCCGCCCGACACCGCGACGACGACCACGCCTCCGTCGACGGGCAGGCCGAGTCGACGCCATTCGGTGATCAGTTCGCGGACAAAATCATGCATACCGCGATTATAACCCAAACCGGCGTCTCTTTTCGTTTCAGCGTTTCACCGTTTCAGAGCGGTCGATATGTACGGAGCGTTTCATGCGTTTCAGGTGTTTCATGCGTTTCACTGAAACACGATGAAACAGTCCGTCGAGCAGTATCTACTCACACTAACTTATTGAAAATAGGCAGGTTATGCTCAATCGGTAGACGGTATGGAGGCGGCAGCCGGGCGCTTCTGCACAAGTATCGTGATGCGCGACGTGCAAACGAGCTTACCGCGGTCGTTGGTGATCTCGATATTCCAGACATTGAGCGTGCGGCCCGGATAGACCGGTGTGGCTTCGACGGTGATGACGCCCTTGCTCACTGCCCGCAGGTGGTTGGCGTTGATCTCGATGCCGACGGGAGCAACCTTGGCTAGGTCGGCACCTGCAACGACACCGATCGAGGCGGCCGTTTCGCAGAGGTAAAGCGACACGCCGCCATTCATGATGCCCATATACTGATGCACCTTCGGCGTGACCTCCATCGTCAGCACGACGTGGTCGCCGGTGGCGACCTCGATCTTGACGCCAAGAAATTTGAACAGTTCGTTGTTGGCAACGTCGGCAATAAGTTCGGCTTTGTTCATCTATGTTTCGAGGTATGTTTTCGCGGCAGCGAGAGCGACGGCGACACGCGTTGGCGAGGTACCGCCAATGGTCGATTTTGCGGCAAGTGTCGCGTCGAGCGACAGTGCGGCGGCGACGTCCTCGCCGATCTCAGGCGAAAATCCGCGAAGCGATTCCAAGCTGAGTTCGTTAAGTTCGACGCCCTGGCCGATAGCGAACAGGACGGCACGCCCGACCGTTTCGTGAGCGGTGCGAAATGGCACGCCCTTTTTGACGAGGTAATCGGCAAGCTCAGTTGCGTTAAGATAGCCGCGGAGCGAGGCGTCGCGGGTGCGGGCCTCGTTGACGGTCAGGTTGTCGAGGACGATGGCGGCGGCACGGAGCGAGATCGAGACGGTGTCGACGGTGTCGAAAACTCCCTCTTTGTCCTCCTGCATATCCTTGTTGTAGGCGAGCGGCAGGCCCTTGAGCGTCGCGAGCAACGCCATATTATGGCCGAAAACGCGGCCCGATTTGCCGCGAAGCAACTCCAAAGCGTCCGGATTTTTCTTTTGCGGCATCAGGCTCGATCCTGACGAGACCGCGTCGCTCAAGGTCACGAACCCAAATTCGTTTGAGCAATAAATGATCAGGTCCTCGGCCAAGCGCGACAGATGTACCATCAACAGCGAGCAGCCGGCGGTAAACTCGACCGCGAAATCACGGTCTGAAACCGCGTCGAGACTGTTCGCCGAAATGCCGTCAAACCCGAGTTCGCTGGCAACGCTCTCGCGGTTGACCGGAAAGCCCGTGCCGGCTAACGCTCCCGAACCGAGCGGCATTATATTGACGCGTCTGCGCGTATCCGCCAGTCGGTCGCGGTCGCGCTTTAACATCTCGACGTAGGCCAGACACCAGTGTGCCCACATCACCGGCTGTGCCCGCTGCAGATGGGTGTAACCCGGCAGGACAGCATCGCGGTGGCGCTCGGCAACGTCGACCAACGATCGCTGAACGCCGCGGATGTGTTCGTCCGCCGCGTCGATCTCATATCTGAGCCACAGCCGGAAGGCCGTCGCGACCTGGTCGTTGCGGCTGCGTCCGGTGTGCAGCTTGCGGCCCGCGTCGCCGATCGCGGCAATGAGCTTGCCCTCGATAAACGAGTGAACGTCCTCGGCCTGAGAATCGGCGAAATGGTTTTCTGAAAGAGATTCCTCTTCCAACAGGGCGGCAAGTCCGCCAACGATCGCCTCGCGTTCCTCGTGCGAGATCACACCGGCATTCTCCAGCCCGTTTGCGTGGGCGATGCTCGCACTGACGTCCGCCACGAAAAGACGGTGGTCAAACCTGAACGAATCGTTAAACTCCGCAAACGTCTTGTCGGGTTTCCCGGTAAATCTCCCGCCCCAAAGCTGGCCTGTTGTGGTCATCTGTACTCCTTCGCGGTTATAATTGTAGCTTGTCAGAACCGGGAACGGTAGTGACCGGGTTCTTGGCCGATTGCCCTATATGACTAAAAAAATTAACAAAGTGGTTCTCGCCTACTCCGGCGGCCTCGACACGTCCGCGATGCTGCTGTGGCTCAAGGAAACTTACGGCTGCGAGGTCGTATGCTATTGTGCCGATGTCGGCCAGGGCGAGGAACTGAGCGGTCTCGAGGAAAAGGCGCTCGCGACGGGTGCGTCCAAACTTTATGTCGAGGACCTGCGAGAGGAGTTTGTCAAGGATTTTGTTTGGATGGCCGTCAAGGCAAATGCCCTGTACGAGGGTGTTTATCTGCTTGGCACCTCGCTCGCTCGTCCGGTCATCGCCAAACGCCAGATCGAGATCGCCGAGATCGAGGGAGCCGACGCCGTCGCCCACGGCGCAACCGGCAAGGGCAACGACCAGGTGCGTTTTGAGCTGACGTATTACTCGCTCAAACCGGATATCAAGGTCATTGCGCCGTGGCGAACTTGGGAGTTTAAGGGCCGTGCGGATCTGATCGCCTATTGTGCAAAGCACGATATCCCGGTTACGGCGACCGCCGCCAAACCGTACTCGATGGACCGCAACCTGATGCATTGCTCGTACGAGGGCGGCATTCTCGAAGACCCGTGGGCGGCACCGCCGGATGATATTTTTCTACTTTCGAAATCGCCCGAAAAGGCGTCCGCTACCGCTCAGGAGATCACGCTCTCGTTTGAAAAAGGCGAACCCGTCGCCATCGACGGCGTCAAATACGGTGCGGTCGACCTGCTGACCAAGCTCAATTTCATCGGCGGCGAACACGGCATCGGCCGCGTCGATCTGGTCGAAAACCGCTTTGTCGGGATGAAGTCGCGCGGAATCTACGAAACACCGGGCGTCACCATCCTGCAGATCGCCCACCGCGCGCTCGAGTCGATCACGATGGACCGCGAGGTCACGCGCTTGCGCGACAGCCTCGGCACCAAGTTCGCCGAGTCGGTCTATTACGGATTTTGGTTCGCACCCGAGTTCGAGATCCTCAAATCGATGGTCAACCAGACCCAGGAGGTCGTAAACGGCGATGTCCGCCTCAAACTCTACCGCGGCAATGTCACCATAAACGGCCGCCGCTCACCCAACTCGCTCTACCGCGAACGAGTCGTCACGTTCGAAGACGACGCCGGTGCCTACGACCAGCACGACGCCGAAGGGTTTATCAAACTCCAGGCGTTGCGGTTGAGGTTGCGGAATATGGAATAAACCGCTTTGCTCAAGATCGATCTGCTCTCACGCGTCTACGTTAGTGGACATCGATACCCCTGTATCCGGCATCAATTGCCATTGCAGTAATTCTTACTTATTTATTGGAAACCACTTATGAAATTTAACTACGTTGCATTGGCTGCGATCATTTTCGCGGTCACGGCGGTTGGCTTCGGCCAATCCAAAACCAAACCGATGACCGCTGATGCGGTCGTCAAGGATCTATACGCTGCTCAAAAGGCAAATCGAGGCCCATTTTTCCAAAAGAAAAGTCGAGCACTCGTCGACAAATACTTCAGCGGTGACCTTGCCGAACTGATCTGGAAAGACGCCGTCGGGGTAAAGAAAGGAGAGGTCGGAACTCTCGACTTTGACCCGCTCTTTTACGCACAGGACACGAAAATAACGAACTTCGTAGTTGCCAAGGCCGATGAGAACAACACGGTAAAAGTTCGGTTCAATAACATGGGCAAAGACGAGGAGATCAGCTTTAGCCTTACCACGGCCAATGCCTCGTCGAAGGTCTATAAGATCGACTCGATCGTCTATAGCGACGCCGAAGATCTGGGATCCATCCTGAGCGCGTCTGTTAACGATGACGGCAAGCCCGTCGCAAAGGCTGCGTTCGAGGGTGACTATCTTGTCGGCAATGTTAAGTGCAATGTGACGTCTAACCTGAGCGGTTATTGGGCACGCGTCAAATGCGACGACCAGGAAAATGTCCAGATCGTCGATACCGAAACCATGACGTTCGGCACTTTTAACCCGAAGGAAAAAGGCCGACGCGGCAAGTTTGTGCTTGCCAAGGACGGCTCGATCAATAAATACATCGACGGCTCGGGAAAAGAGATTGCGGTCAGCCGGGCAAAGTAGGCCTCCTGTGTAAATAAAAACGGCGGGAACACATTGCCGTGTCCCGCCGTTTCTTGTTTGCTCACGTTGTTTCGTTATCCCAAAAACCCTCTGAATTTCTCCTTTGTCGCGGCGTAGCCCGGGAATATTTTTGCGAGGTCGTGGTTGCCGATGTGTTTGTAGGCGGCCTCGGCAAAGACGTCGCGGAAATCGGTGGTCAAGTCGAGATCGCGGCCCTCGTAGAGTTTGTCGTTCGTGAGGCCGCGAAAATCGCCGTACACCTTGCCGCCGCGGACGGTGTTGCCGAGCACGAACATTGCGTTGGCGTGGCCGTGGTCCGTGCCGCGGGTGCCGTTCTCTTTGGCGGTGCGGCCAAATTCGGACATTGTGATGAGGACGACATCGTCCATCCGGGTGCCGAGATCGGTGCCGAAAGCGGCGATCGAACCGGCAAGATCACGGAGCAGATTGGCAAGTTGGCCGCGGCTGCTGCCTTCGTTGACGTGCGTATCCCAACCCGTTGCCTCGGCGAACGCGACTTCGAGGCCCACGCCGGCTTTGACAAGCTGAGCGATCTGCGAGAGCGAGCGACCAAGCTGCGAAGTGGGGTAGATGGCGCCGTTTTCGGGTTTGTACTGTGCGGGATTTGCCTGTTTGAGAAAGTTGACGGCCTCAAAAGTTTCCTTACCGGTTTCGCCTAAGCTGTCCTTGGCGTTTTGCTGATACATTCCCTCAAAACCACCCTGCATGCTCTGCGAATAGATGCCGGCCTTGATCGTAAAATCGGTAAGATTGGTCATCGCGACGGCGGGCGAACGTCCGTAGAGTGAACGCGGTAGCTGCTGCGTCAATGCCACGGCACGAAAAGGCGAGTCGGTCTTAGACTTTCCGTCCTGCATCACGCGATTGAGCCAGCCATCGCGTGTACCCTTGTTTCCGGGCGTGCCGCTTTCCATAAAATCCTGTGCGTCAAAATGCGACCTCGTATTATCGGGCGAGCCGGCCGCGTCGATGATCGCGAGCTGCTTTGACTTCCAAAATGGTTCGAGGACAGCCATTGCTGGTTGCAGGCCAAAATAACCGTCGAGGTCGAGTGCCCCGTCCGTCTTTTTAGGCTGCGGGATGGCGATCGTCGGCCGCAGAGCGTAATACTGCGATTCGCCGTGGGGGACGACGACGTTTAGCCCGTCAACGGCGCCACGCTGAAAGATGGTCACAAGCACCTTTTTTTTGCCGTATCCCTTGGCCGCCGTCTGCGCACTCGCAAATTGATGCAGGAAATGCGGCGCCGCCGCCATCAGGCCAAAACTCGCAAGTCCGATGCCGCTGCTCTTTAGAAAAAATCGTCGATCCATAAAACAAATACCTCGCCAATCTTCGTCGTTCTCGTAATCTTAGACGCGGTGGCCAGCCGAATTGTCTTTTTTTCCTTAAAACTTGCGAATGACCGGAGCGAAAATGACTGGAACGCGGGAGCCCTCGCCTGCAACGCCGGTTCCTCGGGCGTGGGGTGGTTGAGAATTTTTGACGTTGAGCATATATCGCGTTTATCAGCGTCCCGAAGCGGAACGCTTGCCGGCAAGGGCGCTGGCGTTCCCGGCACGTATCTACGTTTCCGGCTGTTACCCGATAATGATCTCGTCGACAAAGATATACGCGTCACCGCCTGCTCCGGGGTGCCAGGACGGGATCTTGCCGAGGTTGTAGGCGTGGACGCGGACGTAGCGGGCCTTTGTGGGTGCGATCGTTTGCGTGTAATCGCGGACTTTGGATTCCATATCAGTCACGGCGATGTCGGTTTTGATGTCTGCTACCTTTCGAAAATTTACGTTGTCGTCCGACACCTCAAACTCGATGTGCGTCGGCATCCATATCCACGACCTCGCGACCTGCAAAAATCCACCGCCGACCCGTTTGATCTCGGTCTCCTTTTTCAGATCGACCGTCGCGATGAGATCCTGCCCCTGATAACCCTGCCACTCGCCACTCGCAAAGCTCGTCGTCCCGCGAATGCCGTCGACAAGGCCTTCGTCACCACCGCCTGTGTACTGGCTGCTGTATTTTGACGCGATCGAGACGATCCAGTTGTTCGGTTTTTTAACGAAGGTCGCGTCCATGATGAGGCTTTTATCGCCTCTCTTGTTTATTGCCACAGCTTTCACGGCCGCAGATGCGTCAATGGTAATCGGCGCACTATAAACGGGCGACTTTTCATTGGGTTCACTTGCGTCGAGAGTAAAATGAATCTCGGTATCAGGAGTTATAGCTTTCAATGCAATGTTAGCTTTGTCGGCGAAAACGCGGCTGCCGCCTTCGATGTACGGAACAGCTACAAAACGGTCAATATAACCCTCCCTGATATAACTGATCCCGCGAGCGTCCGTTGGAACAGGCGACATCTCAAATTCCAGCAGGCCGCCTTCCATTATCGTTTTGTGCGCAATACCCCAGTCGAGCGGTGCTTTCCCATTTATTTTGATAGATTTGATGTAAAGATTTCGGTCGGATACCGAGGGGGCCTCGACCGTGAATTTCTTTCCGTTTTCGAGATGAATGATCATCTTTGGAAATAACGGCGTGCCGAAATCGTAGCTCGGGTTGCCCGGAGTCACCGGATAAAACCCAGCCGCGCTAAGCACGTACCAAGCCGACATCTGTCCGCAATCTTCGTTACCGATCAAGCCGTCGGGCTCCGGACGGTAAAACTCGTCCATTATCTGGCGGACAAGCTTTTGCGTTTTCCACGGCTGGCCCGCGTAATCGTAAAGATAGGCGATGTGATGCGAAGGCTCGTTGCCGTGAGCGTATTGGCCGATGAGGCCGGTGATGTCGGGCTGCTCGCGGCCCGCGAGTTTGTCGGTCGTGGTGAAAAGTTCGTCGAGTTTGGCCGCAAATTTCTCTGAACCGCCCTCGAGTTCAATTAGTCGTTTAATATCCTGCGGAACAAAAAAAGTGTATACCCACGCGTTGCCCTCGGTATAGTTAAAAGTGACCTCGTTCGGAGCGAACGGCGATATAAATCCTCCGTTCTTTTTTGGCCGCATAAAGCCCGTTTGGGGATCGAAGAGGTTTTCGAAGGAATGAGATCGAGATTCAAAACGACTGGCGTCGGAGTTGTATCGAGTCAGTTTCCCTTGGTCGAACCGCGCATCTTGAACCCACTTCCAAACAATCTGCTCCGCCTTCAACTTCATGGCCATCTGGGCAATACACCAATCGTCATAAGCATATTCGAGCGTTTTGGAGACCGATTCGTTCTCGTCCTCCATCGAGATGTAGCCTCGTTTTTTGTAGGCGGCGAGGCCGAAGTGGTCGAGTTCGGCGGAGTGTTTGGCGGCGGCGTAGGCTTTTTCGTAGTCAAAGCCAGTGATACCTTTGGCCATTGCATCCGCAATGACCGAGACCGCGTGGTAGCCGATCATACAGTCGGTCTCGTTCCCCGCAAGCTCCCAAACCGGCAGCCGCCCGCCCTGTTCGTACTGGCGGATAAACGTATTGATGAAATCGACCGTGCGTTTTTGGTCGATTATCGTATAAAGCGGATGCGCCGCCCGGAACGTGTCCCAGAGAGAGAAAACCGTGTACTGTTCGGACGGAGCGCGGACACTCTTGTCCGTATCGCCGGTTCCTCCGGCGAGGGGTCTTTTTCGTGCCGAAGCGGCACTCATGCGGACAGGAGTGTCCGCGCTCCACAGCTGATGAATTTTTCCGTCGAGACCTTTGTATTGGCCGTCGACGTCGTTGAAGACGTTCGGTTGGATTATCGTGTGATAGAGCGCGGTGTAGAATGTCGTCGTCTGTGCGTCCGTCCCGCCCGAGACCTCGATCTTAGACAACTCTTTGTTCCACGCCGCTTTTGCATCGGCACGGACCTTATCGAAATCCCAGCCGGGAAGCTCGGCGGCGAGATTCTTGCGGGCACCTTCGATAGAGACGGGCGACAGGGCGACTTTTACTAAAACGCGCTTTTCTGAGGTCGGATTTACACGGAGTGCGATCGCTTGTCTTTCGCGAATCCATTTCATATTAGGTGGCGTTCCCGTGCCACCCGTTTCAACGGACATCGGCGAATCTTTATCATAGGGAGCAGAGAGCTCAAGCACAAAGAAAATCGTCTGCTCCTTCGCCCATGAGGACGATCTGCGAAATCCCTCTATTCGGGTTGGCGACACGAGCTTAATGTCGCTTTCAATCACTTTGTCGCGCCAGCCGAGGTCAAGAGTGATATTCGCCTTGTCACGAGTATTGAATGTGTAGCGATGAAGACCAACTCTCGCGGTTGCTGTTAGTTCCGTTAAGATGTGATCGCGATCGAGAAGTACCGAATAGTATCCTGGCTCGGCTTTCTCATTCTCGTGCGAAAACTTCGAAGCGTATGAAGGTGGAATCGTTCGGTCAGTCGCCGGTAGCATAAAGTCTCCATTAGAAGGCATCAACAAGATATCGCAGTAATCCGGAATGCCAGTGCCGCTGAGGTGTGTGTGCGAAAAGCCGTAGATGATGTCGTCGGAGTAGTGGTAGCCGGATGAGCCGTCCCAGTTGTCGGTGCGCGTGTCGGGCGAGAGTTGCACCATCCCGAACGGCATCGTCGCACCGGGAAATGTATGCCCATGCCCGCCGGTGCCGATGAACGGATTGACCCATTTTGTGTAATCGACGGACTGGGCAGTGAGCGGTGAGCAGTAAGCCGTGAGCAGGATAAGTAGAGCCTGAAGTGTTCTTTTCAGCATAATGACTGGAGCGCAGGCGACCCTGCCTGCAACGCCGGTTCCTCCGGCGTGGGGTGGTTTGGTATTTATCACGTTGAGCATATATCGCGCTTGTCAGCGTCCCGAAGCGGAATTCTTGCGTTCCAGCCCAAATCGTCATAGCAATTGCAAAAACTCTTTCAATTGGGCCGGTAGTTCCTGGGTAAATTCGAGCCGTTCGCCCGTTTGCGGGTGGGTGAACGACAGCTTTTCGGCGTGGAGAAAGAAACGGCGCATGGTGGCGACGTAGTTGCGGACCGTGCTGTCGGCGATGGTGTTGTCGCGGCCCTCGTTGTAGATCTCGTCGCCTACCACGGGGTAATTGATGTAGCCCATATGGACGCGGATCTGGTGCGTGCGGCCGGTTTTGATCTCGACGTCGAGCAGGGTGAATTTGGTAAACCGCTCGCGCACTTTCCAAAACGTGAGCGCCGAACGGCCGTGGCTCGCTACCTTCATCCGCAGGCGGTTGTGCTTGTTGCGGCCGATCGGGGCGTCGATCTTGCCCGAGTTTTGCTCGGTCGGGCCGTGGACGAGCGCGATGTACGATTTATAGACCTCGCGGGCGCGAAACTGGGCCGACAGAGCCTCGTGGATCTCATCGGTTTTTGCGACGACGATCAACCCCGACGTGTCTTTGTCGAGACGGTGAACAATTCCGACGCGGTCACCGTTTCGAGTTCCAACTTTAGTTGGATCTTCGGACGGCGAGAGAACCACCCCGTCAGCCGCGACGGCTGCTACCCCTCGCGCGTCACGAGGGGAGCTTCGGAAATGGTACGCGATCGCATTTGCGAGGGTTCCCGACTGGACGCCGGCGCCGGGGTGGACGACCATGCCGGCGGGTTTGTTGATGACGGCGAGGACGTCGTCCTCGTAAACGATATCGAGCGGGATATTTTCGGGCTCAAACGCGGCGACCGGAGCCTCGACCAGATCGGCCTCGACGGTGTCGCCCTCACGGACCTTGTATGACGATTTTACGCCCCGGTCATTGACCAGGATGTCTTCGTTCTCGATCAGACGCTGCAGACGCGATCGCGACCAGCCGTCGATTTTTTCGGCGAGGTAGGCGTCGAGCCGCATGCCGGCGTCGAGATCATTAGGGTTAAAAACCAGAGATGGTGTTTCTTCAATCACTTGTGGGTTGCGCGGCAGAGGCGCGTTTGGCGCTCCTTAAACGCATAAACATGAAAATTATCGACGCGATGGCGACGATCAGGCTCGCCAATTGTGATGTCGAAAGCCCGGTCATCGTGGTCAATCCCCAGAGGTCACCGCGTGGGTCGTCGCGGATAAATTCGATCGAAAACCGGACGATCGAGTAGATGATGCCGTAAGCGATGAGCACCTGGCCGTCAAACTTTTTGGTGCGGTGCAGGTAAACGAGCACGCCGAAAACGGCGAGCATGATGAACGATTCGTAAAGCTGCGTCGGGTGCAGATGGATGCCGTCGGCAATCGGTACGCCGGTGTATTCGTGGCCGAGCTCGGTAAAATGGACGCCAAAGGGCAGCGTCGTCGCTTTGCCCCAGCAGCATCCCGCCGCAAAACAGCCTTGACGGCCAAACGCCTGTCCGAGAGCTACGCCCGGTGCGAGGGCGTCAGCAACCTTCCAAAAGGGCAATTTATAGAGCCGCACGACGATGACGGCGGCGAGAAATCCGCCGATCAGGCCGCCGTAATAAACGCCGCCCGAACGCAGAAAATCGAGCGTAAAGATCTGTACGCCGGGCTCGACAAGTATCATCAGAATCTTGGACCCGAGCAAACCGCCGACCAGGACCCAGAGGCCGAGATCATAGATCCGGTCACGCGGCAGGCCGTCGCGGCCCGCAAGACGCGACGCCGCAAAAAGGGCAAAGAGCATCCCGAACGCGAGCCAGATGCCGTATGTTGTTATCGGGAACGTGCCGATCTTGAATAATTCAGGATACATCTATGGATTTTGGATTCCGGATTTTGGATTTTGGATTTCTTCGCCTTCGACGCCTTTCCGGCGTTTAGACAAAACGAGATCGAGCATCAATAGGCCGGCACCGAGGCAGATCGCGGCGTCGGCGACATTAAATGTCGGGTAATGCCAGTTGCCAAACTGAACATCGATGAAATCGACCACAAATCCAAGCCGGATGCGGTCGGTGACGTTGCCGACTATTCCCGCCAGCAACAGTGCCAGCGACCCCAAAATGCGATCGTCTGCGCGCGGCGTTCGCCAGAAAAAATACAGAACCAACGCCGCCGCGATAAAGGCGACCGCGGACAATCCCCAACGGCCGGCATCGCCGTGATCGTCGAGCATTGAGAACGCCACGCCCGGATTTTGCGCGTATGTGAAATTTAATAATCCCGCGATCACGGACCGCTCGCCGCCGAAATGCAGGGACTTGGTCGCCCAGGCCTTGGTTACCTGGTCGATCATAAACACGCCGCCCGCGATCGCGAGGTAGCCCAATTTCCAAAAAAAGTCTTTTTTCGTCAAATCCTAAACCTAATTATCGTCGCGTTCCCGACCCGCGGCGACCGCTGTGTAAAGTTCGATATATTTCGGTCGAACATATTCGTTCAACCTGTCGGCAAAATCCTCTCCGATGCCCTTTAGCTTGATCAGTTCCTGCACGTCCGCCAGGTCTTTCAGACGGTCACCGGCAGTCAAACCGGACGAGAGTTTGAGCTCGATCAGTTTCTCGAGCGAGATCGTCTTGACGCCATCGATCATGACCGAACTCTCCGACGGATCGGGAAACTGCACCGGTTTCGGCAGGCCGTCACCCGGAAACTCACCCGTAGTGATGATCTCGACCGGGATATTCTCACCGGTAGTGCGAAACTTTTTTCGTGCTCCATTAAAAGCCGGACGATATCCCAAACCGACGAGCGTTTCACGAAACCGTTCGAGGCCCTCGCTGGTCATCAGCAGATCGATATCCTCGGTAAACCGCCGATAACCATGGTTGTTCAGAGCAACCGCCCCGATCACGGCGTAATCGATCCCATTGCGTTCGAGGTCCCCGACAATGCGTTTCAGAGCGTCATTTATCATACCAACACCATGAAAAAACCGCAGGCCCTCATCGTATGCGTTTGTCGGCGACGACAACAGGGTTTGAAAATCAACGGTCATTAGCTATTCAGTATACGGAAAAATCGCCTTGGGCGCTTTATATCTTTTCCACCAGTCGGCGTAGCAGACGTCTGAGCAGCCGATCTCGTATCGGACGACGCGCCATTTTCCGGCGGTTTTCTTGAACAGGGCATAGATGCCGCCGCCGAATGCCTCAGCGTCGATCGCCGATTTGTAGGCAGTGCGGCGATAGTCGGGTTCGCCGCCCGCCGGCGTTTGCGGCTTGCCGCTCAAGAAAGCCCAATTGCCCGATGCCTTGAAGTGCTCGGCGGCGAAAATGATCTTTTGTTTCAGTTCACGCTCGACCGGTGTGCGCAAGGCCGCGAGCATCGCGGTCCGTTCGGCCGAGCCTTTTTCCGGCGTATACACGCCCTGTCCCTCAGTCATGCCGGCAAGCGCCAGCGCGAAAATGATCAACGCGATAGATCTAACGAACATATATCCTCCTATACGTCCTGCGCCGCGACGATCTCCACCAACGCGTCTGCACACCTCTCGCAGACCGTCGGATATTCACTAAATTCTCCAACGCGTGTCGAATAATTCCAACAGCGTTCACATTTGATGCCGGCGGCACGTTCGATCGAAACCCCGAACGCTTCGCCCTCGTGCACCTCGACCTGCGACACGATAAAGATGTATCGCAGCTGCTCGAAATAGCCGAGCAAAAATCTGGTCGTTTCCGCGTCCGCGGTCGCGACGACCCTAGCCTCAAGCGGCGAACCGATACGCTTTTCGTTTCGTGCCTCCTCGAGAGCCTTCATCACATCATCGCGGATGGCGAAGATGCGTTCCCAATTTGCCATCATTGCCGAATCGTCGGCCGTGTTGACCGCCGGAAACTCTGCAAGATGGACCGAAGCCAATTTCTGCCCCGGCAGATTTTCCCACGCCTCATCGGCTGTAAACACCAGTATCGGAGCGAGCAGACGGCTGAGGGTGTCGACGATCGCGTACAACGCCGTCTGCGCCGACCGCCGTTCGACTGATCGGGGTGCAAGGATGTAGAGACGATCCTTGATAATGTCGAAATACCGGGCTGACAGCGTCACCGTGCAGAAATTGTAGATCGCGTTATAAGACGATTGAAAATCGTATGATTGATAGCCGGCGAGCACCTTGGCGGTGACCTCATCGAGTCCGGCGAGTGCCCAGCGGTCGATCTCGAGCATTTGATCGGCGGGAACAGCGTCCGTCGCCGGGTCAAATTTATCGAGGTTGCCGAGAGCGTATCGCAGCGTATTGCGAAATTTACGATAGGCATCGACGATGCGTGCGAGGATCTCGTCCGAGCAACGCATGTCCTGCGTATAGTCGACCGCCGCGGCCCATAGGCGAACGATCTCGGCGCCGCTCTTGGTGACCACCTCGTTGGGCGAGATCGCGTTGCCGGCGGATTTGTGCATCTGCTTGCCCTCGCCGTCGACGACCCAGCCGTGCGTGACGACCCGTTTGTACGGGGCCGAATCGTGAGCCGCAAGGCCGCACATCAAGCTCGAGTTGAACCAGCCGCGATACTGGTCGCCGCCCTCGAGATAGACGTCAGCAGGGAACCGCAGCGTGTCGCCGCGAGTTTCCAAAACAGCGATACAGCTCGAACCCGAGTCGAACCAGACGTCGAGAATGTCGGTTTCCTTGCGAAAATCGCCGCCGTTGCACTTGGGGCATTTGAAATGTTCAGGCAGCAGTTCGTGCTCGGGGCGGTTGTACCAGGCGTCGGCCGTCTCTTTCGCAAATATGTCGGCGACGTGATCGACGATCTTCGGGTCGGCGACCGCCTCGTCGCACGCCTGGCAGTAAAATACGGGTATCGGCACGCCCCACGAACGCTGGCGTGAGACGCACCAGTCGGGACGGCCCTTGAACATATTACGCATCCGGTCCGAGCCCCACGCCGGGTACCACGTGACCTTGTCGATCTCGGCGAGGGCCTTCGAACGCAGGCCGTCGGATTCGCCGGTCGCAGCGGCATCCATCGAGATGAACCATTGCGGTGTCGCCCGGAATATCACCGGTTTTTTGCATCGCCAGCAATGCGGATAACGGTGCTCGTACTGCTCGACATTGAGCAGGGCTCCGCGTTCTTTCAGAAACTCGACTATCTTCGAGTTTTCCTTAAAGATATTTTCGCCGCCAAAATGCTCGACGTCGGCGGTGAAATTGCCCGACGCGTCGACCGGCGCGTAAACATCGAGGCCGTATCTTTTGCCGACCGCGAAATCGTCTGCACCGTGGCCCGGTGCCGTGTGGACACAGCCCGTGCCCGATTTTTTTGACGATTTACTCTCGTAGCGGGCGTCGAGTTCGACCTCGGCATCGGCCTCGCCGAGCGTGACGTGGTCGCCGTTCATTATCAGCGAAACGCGGTCGAGCCAGGCGTGCTGGGCCTCGAGACGGTCAAGTTTCGAGCCCTTGAATCGGGCGA
This sequence comes from Chloracidobacterium sp., assembly GCA_043788335.1. GTDB lineage: Bacteria > Acidobacteriota > Blastocatellia > Pyrinomonadales > Pyrinomonadaceae > OLB17. The sequence goes on from JAYVUD010000313.1 coordinate 41,261, forward strand.
GTTCCCGTGTTTCATCGAGGCGGCACGTCTCGGCGAAGGCGGCCGCGAGTTCGGATGCGACGATGTAGACACTGTCGCCCGATTGGACCGCGGAATAATCGAAATCAGGATGAACCGTGATGCCGAGATTCGCTGGCAGGGTCCACGGCGTCGTCGTCCAGATGACGAACGAAACGTTTTTGCCTGTAAGTGCGCCGTCGATCAGTGCGGGGTCGGATCTGAGCGGAAATTTGACGTAGACGGACGGCGACGTGTGCTGTCTGTACTCGACCTCAGCCTCGGCGAGCGCCGTCTGGTCGTGGATGCACCAGTAGACGGGCCGCAAGCCCTTGTAGACGTAACCGCGTTCGAGAAACTTGCCGAATAGGCGAGCTGTCGACGATTCGTACTCGGCCGACATCGTGAGATACGGCGTCTTCCATTCGCCGAGGATGCCGAGCCGCGAAAAATCGCGCGTTTGGCCGTCCATCGCATTGGCAGCGTGCTCGCGGCAGATGCGGCGAAACGTGGCGACCGGCAGATCGGCCTTATTCTTGCCCTTTTCGGCGAGTTTTTTTTCGACGTGCGTCTCGATAGGCAGGCCATGGCAATCGTAACCGGGTACGTACGGCGCGTCAAAGCCCATCATCGAACGCGTTTTGACGACGAAATCCTTGAGTATTTTGTTCAACGCGGTTCCGATATGGATGTCCGCATTAGCGTACGGCGGGCCGTCGTGCAGGATGAACTTTTCGCGGCCATGGCGGGCGTCTGCGATCTGATCGTAAAGTCCGATGTCGGCCCACTTTTTCAAACGGGCAGGTTCACTCTGGCCGAGATTCGCCTTTTGAGCGAAATCGGTCTTGGGAAGGTTAACAGTTTTTTTCAAGTCCAGGGGTTCGGTCATATGGCAGTAGTCAGTGGGCGGAGGTCAGTTATCAGTAAGCTGACCGCGCGACACGGTTGAAAGATAGATTTTATCATCTGTACGACGATTTCCGCATTAGGCACCCGGCGTTCGACAATTGAAAAAGCCCCGGGCCTGATCTTTCGGCGGAGGGCTTTTACAAAGTTCCAATTATCTTTTGCGACTTAACGGACTATTTCTTTTAGGATCTCGCCTGAATCTGCGTCCATCACAATATTCGCAGCGAACTTCGGGGTGCGAACGTTTATGATCAGTCGGCTGCCATCGCCGGAATTTGCAATATCGATACTCAATGTTCCCAAAGCACTCAAGTCTGCTTCGACCACCACGTATTTTACACCTTCGTCCGACTGGGATCTTAAGTTGCGTTCCATGATCTGACAATTTCGGATCTCAACGATCCGCAATCGTGGGGGTGACCTCGACGGATCGGGCTCAAACACATGATCGCAATTAGGACATTCAACCGACGATTTCGAAAGACCGAAACTATCAAAAGGAACGCCGCACGCTAGACAGTTAAATCTCATTAAACCTTTACCAATCTATCCAACTCGATCCGTGGTGGAATCGCTGAGTCCGGGTAATTCGCAACCCTGCTGACGAGCGGAAACCTCTCAGGATGGTCCAGCGATTCGACCCAGATATCGATATCGAGTGTCGGCCAGTAAAGATGTTGGTCACTCTGGCGTTCAACGTTTGTGATCTGCCGGATTGAAGCATCACGAAACCAAGGAAAGCTCTCGAACGAGACAAATTTCTCCTCCGTTCCCAACATTAACCAGAAACCGTGCCCGGAGACATTTGTAACCTCAGCAATTAAAGTGCGTTCTCCACGCTTCTCTGATTTCTTCACAGTGTCCCTCTACAAGTCGTTTTGCCGAACTTATCTGCCGCGAATTTAGCCCGTGGTTCTCCGCCAACTCTATCTTAGGTTCTATCCAAAATTTGGCTTCTCCGCTCGGAGCACAAACATGGACGTGAACACGCGTCTCCTCGCGTGAGAAAAAGTAAAACCGAAACGAACCATCGCGAAAGATCGTTGGACTCACACACTGACTTTAACACAGTGTATTTCGATCGCGGAAGAAGTTTCCATTAATTTGAGCAACACGGGTTATTCTTCCTCAACGGTACACAGCAGTGGAAACTCGCGGGCCTTGGCGATGTTGATGGCCTTTTCCGACTTCATGTTGGCGATCTCGAAAGGGTAGACGCCAGCGATGCCGAGGCCGTCGTTGTGAACCTTGAGCATGATGGTGATGGCCTCGGGCTCGGAGCGGTTAAAGATGTATTGGAGCACAAATACGACAAAATCCATCGTCGTAAAATCGTCGTTGTGGAGGATTACCTTGTAGAGTTTCGGCTTTTCGAGCTTTGTCTTTTTTTCGGTCAGTACGTCGCTGCCGCCGTCGATGTCAGGGAAATCCGCCATATGCTCAAATCTTGGCGACCTCAAAATAGGTCTTGATCGCCTTGTACTTTTCCGCGTTATTGAGAATATCAAATGCCTCGGCAAAATTCTCGAGCCCCTCGACCTTGTGCGTCAGCATTCGCAAGAGCCAACCGGCGTGCATTGCTTCGCAGAGAGCAAGGTCTCTGACGCCGAGTTCGAAATGTTCCCGATTAGCGTTCACCGTCCCGACCATCACGCGGTTGCCGAGCACGAAACGCTGGTTTATCTCGTCCGACGGTACCTGATCGGTCTTGCGGTCGCCGCCGGTGACTGACGCGAGGATCAGCACGCCGTTCTCGTTCAGCGACCGCATCGCGTCGAAAATGATCGGCGAGTACCCGGTGCATTCAAATATCAGGTCGTACTCGTCATATTTCTTGACCGACTCGACGAGCGACAGGTCAACCGTCGAATCATACGTCGCCCCGATCGCTTCGATAAGGTCGGCGTTGAGGTAGCCGTCGCGTGCATTCCGGCCAAACCCGTGCACCTCGTATCCGCGCATCCGCAGGGCCATTATCGTGAGCAGTCCAACATTGCCCGTGCCGAGAACGGCGGCGGTTTTCGGCCGCCATATCTTCAGACGTTCCTGGATGTCGCTCGCTTGTTTTAGGCCCTTTTCGATGATCGAGAGCGGTTCGAGCAACACGGCGATCTCGGTTATCGCGGGCGGGACCTTGACGAGAAAATCGGCACTCTCGGCATAAAACTCGGCCATGTAGCCGTGCAAACGTGAAATGCCGCGTTCGAAATACTTATTATCGGTCGTGAAGTCCTGTTCGCCGATCTCGTCGTAGAAACTGGTGCCTCGAGGGCGCCGGACGGTCGCAACGACAAAATCGCCGACGGCGAATTCGCTAACGTTCTCTCCGACCTCAACGACACGTCCGAAATTTTCGTGGCCCAGCACCAGGTAATCGCAGCCATCGGGCGCAACCCCATATTGACCGCTGTTGATCTCGCGGTCGGTTCCGCACGCTCCGACGCGAAGCACCTCGACGAGGACGCCGCGACCGCCCGGCACCTCGGTTACCGCTGGTTTGTCCATCTCGATCAGACGGACGGAGTTTGCTGCCAATGGTGTTACCGCAACTGCTTTCATATGATAATTACCCCACTCAATACCCGATCGGTTCCGCCTATACCCTCGCCTCGACGGTTGCTTTGCGTTCGAGTTTGCCCCATCCGACGACGGCTCCGCGGATCGCGGTCAAGACGGATTTGACCATCACCCAGTACATCACCTGGCGATATCCAAACCGCTGGATCAGCAGCCACACCAATAGCGTTTTCTGCTCGGCTTTTTCCATCATGAATGCGACCGTCGCCCCGAGACAATCGACGGCGAGAAAGAGGGCGTAATAAAAAACGACCTGATTTAGGTTTGCCGGCGTATGCGCATATTCCTGTTGGTGCTCCAGATAACCGATCAACGCCCCCAACATCGTCCAGACGAACATCAGATCCATAAAGGGCGAGATCAGCGGAAAGAACACCTGAAATATCCAAACGTTCGGCATCGCGATAAATCCGAGCGTGCCATATTTCGGATTGAGCAGGGCATTTTTGTGTTTCCACATACACTGCAATGTTCCGTACGACCATCGAAAACGCTGCTTGGCGAGATTTCTGAGACTGTCCGGAGCTTCGGTCAGGCCGATCGCCGCTTCTTCGTAGCCGATCCGATAACCCATTTTACGGACGAGGATGGTCAGATCCTGGTCCTCGGCGAGAGTATCGGAGGAAAAGCCGCCGGTCTCCTCGAGCACGGATCTTCGCCATGCGCCGACCGATCCGGGGACGACCGTGATGCAATTGAGCGACGAAAATGCACGGCGGTCAAAATTTTGCGATGTTACATATTCGAGCGCCTGCCATTTTGTGACGACGTTGATCCGATTTCCGACCTTAGCGTTGCCGGCAACGGCCCCGATCGTTTGGTCTGCGAAACGGTGTGCGAGGGCCGCGATCGTGTGTTTTGTGAACAGAGTGTCGGCGTCGAGAGCGATAATTATCTCGCCAATAGCCTTTCGCCAACCGAAATTTAGTGTTTCTGCCTTGCCGCCGTTCTCTTTTCTAAATGCCGCCACACGGGGATCGGAGCCATAAACGCTGTTCACGAGTTCAAATGTCTCGTCGGTCGAACCGTCGTCGACGACGATTATCTCAAAACTCGGATAATCGGACGCGAGCAGGCTTTCGAGCGTCCTTAGGATCACTTTGTGCTCGTTAAAAGCCGGAACGATGACCGATACGAGCGGTTGATATTTCTCGCCGAAATGTTCAGATTCCCGCTGTCGCGAACGAACAAACTGGGCGAAGGCTAGGATGCCGATGAACACCATGCGACCGAGGCCAAGGACGATACCGATGAGAAAAAGCCATTTCATCAACCACCCGCCGACCGAGATCGCGTAAAACACATAGGCGTCCGCCCGCGAATACAGCGACTTGTTCTGCGGTATGATCGGCATTGCGTCTTCGCGGGTCATATTTGCAAGGTCCGCGATGGTTGTAAATTCCTTTCCCTGACTTCGCAGGAGAGGGATCAACTTGGTCAGGGTTTCGACTGTCGCCGAGCGGTCGCCGCCGCTGTCGTGGAGCAGAATGATGTTGCCCCGCTCTTCAGGCGTGGTTATCGCGACCTGCCTCATTACCTCGGCAACCATCTCGTCGGCCGTGTGCGGCGAACCGTCCTCGTTCTTTAATTTCCAGTCGTCAGGGTCGAGGTGGAGTCCGACCGAGATGTAGCCGAGATTTTGGGCCTGTACGGTCGGATCGATCTCGTCAGGTGTCCGCGGTTCGGCATCGCCGAAATATGGTGCCCGGAAGAGGCGGGTTGACCGTCCCGTCAGCGATTCGATCAGACGTTGGGTCGCGTTTAGTTCGAGTTCGGTGACCTGTCGCGGAACCTCGCCTAAGTTAGGATGCGTGAACGAGTGGTTGCCGACCTCGTGGCCGTCCGCGACGATCCGTCTGATTATCTCAGGATAACTCTGGCCGTTTTGGCCGACGATGAAAAATGCGGCCGGAACGTTTTCCTTTTTGAGAATGTCGAGTATTTTTGGCGTCCATACCGGGTCGGGCCCGTCGTCAAAGGTGAGCACGATCTTGCCCGGTTTATCGCCCGTTCGTTGAATGACATAGGACGACGGGATCTGCTGATAAACCTGGCCGACGATATCGCCCGACGGGCCAAGCTGCAATTCGCGTTTCCCGTCCTGCGGTTGGGCGACAACCTGAAGTATTTCGCCCGTACCCTGAAAATCAACGTCATATCCGTACTTTATCGTCTTCAGATCGCCGACCGTCGCCTGGCCGTTTTGGGCACCGAATACCTTCCACAGGGACGGGTCTTCGCTGCCCATTCGCCAAAGGGCAAAGCCCCCGACCTTGTACGTCTCGGCACTCTTAAGTTGATTAAAAGCTGTTGTCGCGTCCAGGAACCAAACTTCGTGCTCGATACCGTCGTCCTCGGTGTACGAATAATGGGGGTTTTTCGAGACCGGATCAAACAGGATGTCCGCCGGCGAGTCTAGCGACTCTTTCCCGGTGAGCAATGCTTCCTGAAATGAGACGGTCTCGCCCTCTTTTTTGTCGTTGGTCCAGTTATAGCCGTAGTTGCCAAAACAGATTATCGTTTTGGCAGGCGACAGCTCGGCCATTCTTTTCTTAAGGATCGAATCGTACCAATCCTGCCCGGCGACCGGGCCGGCCGAACCGGTGGACCAATGCTGGTCGTACGCCATCAGCATCAGATAGTCGGTGACGCTGGCGTAGGCGGTGTAGTTCCAGTCCGGATTGTCAAACGGGACCGCCTGCGAGAGGATCAGGCCGCGGGGCTGAAACTCGGCCCGCAGTTCCTTCATGAAAATGAACAGATCGGTCTGAGACGACTCGGGCACTTCTTCAATATCGATGGTTATACCGCCGAATTTATATTTTTCGATCGAACTCAACAGTGCGTTGATCAGCATTCGACGATGATCCTCGGTATCGATCGATCTGACGAGAATGTCCGAGTTCCACTGTTCGTTCTTGTAGTTTTGCAGTAACGGCAAGACCGGCATCTCCGGCTTGTTGGCCTGGATGAAATTGAGCGCAATTTCGTCGACGTCCAATACGAGTGGGTTTGCGGCGTCGCCTGACAGCCGTATCCATTCCGGTACGAGCCAGTCGAGCTTTTTAACGTTTTGCCGGAGGGAAGCCAAACTGGAATCGTCCCAATTGACGAAAAAACCGATCGCCAGCGGCCGGCCGTCATTGGTCGCCCGCTCGGTCGGACCATTTGAACCGGCTTTTATGAGCTCGGCCTCGGCTGCACGCTGAAGTTTGGCATCTTCACGCTTTTTTTGTTCGAGCTTGGCTTTGTCGCCGGCAAGCTTGGCGATCGATTCCGTCTTTGTCTCCGGCTTCTCGGGCGGGTGAAAGTTGGTGTCCGGTTGCTGGGGCAGCACCGCAATCGGCTTTAGTTTGATCTGCGGGAGAAACGGATTGATAAGCACGCTGACAATAAAAAACGTCAGCATTATGGTGACGACCAGTGCCGCGACAATGCTGGTATAGGATACGTAATGCCGCCGTCGCCCTTTCGTGTCCAAAAACACCGGTTTCGACAGCTCGATGATCTTTTGTTCTACTTCTTCTGCTTCTTTGTTTTCCATTTCCGACGACGCCGGTCGCGTAATCCAACTCGATCGATACTAATTTAGACGCTGACAGCTAGTCTGACAAACTTTCAGCAATTCCGCCAACTACATGTGGGAACAAACGGTATTTGATGCCACTTCGATTCCCACGGTTCACAAATAAGCCCAACTATTTTGGGAATGTATGTGAAAACTCTAGACGTAGTTGTAGAATTCTGCTAAATTTCAAGCAAGCTGACTACTTAGTACACAATTTGAGGGTTAATTCGGGAAAGGAACTGGAATACTTAGCTCTTCGGGCGTTTTAAGGTAGTACCGAAAAATGAAAAGCACTTCGAGATCATCTAAGTCTGCAAGCGGTTCCGGCAATCTCCGCGATGTCATGGCCGGCGGCCAACATCACCCAGCCAGCCAACTGTCGAAGGAAAAGCTGGAATCCGTCTTTTCGAGCGTCGGACAAAAACTGCGCGAGGGGCTGTCGGGCGAGGCAGAACGAATACTGACAGCGACGATCGAGGACCATAGCCACTCACCCGATGATTTTGCCAACCTCAAGCGACTGCTATCGTTTACGCTGGAGACGATCGGCCGGTACAAAGAGTCGCTCCAGATGTTGAAACCTTTCGAGGACGAGGAGAATCTGCGGCAACTCGATCTCGAGACTCAGATCCGCGTTTCCACCCAGCTTGCGATCGCCTACAACAACCTTACCGAACAGCCCAAGGCGATCACGCTGTTGAAGGAAAACCTCCAAAAGGCAAATGAAAATAATCTTCAGCGCTTGTCAGGTTCGATAGATATCGCGCTGGCACGTGTGTACCGCAAGCTGAACGAGTATCCGATCTGCCGCGATTATGGCGAGCGGTCGCTCGCGCATTTTCGCGAGAACGGTGATTGGCTCGGGATGGCCGAAGCCTATCGCGAGATCGCCATCAGTCATCATCAGGAAAGCAATAGCGAAAAGGCGCTTGTGTATTTTGATCTGGGGATCAAGATCATCGGCAGTAATTCCGCGCCGTTTATGCTTGGCAAGTTGTACACCGACATGTCAGGTGCCTATTGGTTTTTACGCCGGCCGCAGGACGGTATTGCGTGTCTCGAAAAGTCGATCGAATTCTTTGACCGGACCGAACATGCGCTCAATTCGGTCATCGCTTACAACAATCTCGGGATCAACCTCATGCTGATCGGCGAATGGGCGCGGGCCGAGCAGATGATCATGCGGGCACTCGAGATCGGCGAAAAGGAAAATCACGTACACGTTGCCGGCATCTACGATTCGCTCGGCGAATTAATGATATTTCGCGGACAACTTGCCGACGCCGAGCAGATGCTGTTGCGGGCCGTCGCATTTGCCGAGGAGCGCAAGCATCAATGGTACAAACTCCAGTCGATGCGTAATCTCGCCCGCTGTTTCCTCGCTCAGGGCAGGCTCAAGAACGCGGTCGACAAGGCTCGCGAAACCATCAAACTGTCGAGCGAGATCGGCGATAAACACTATGCCAATATGGCCGGCCTCGTGCTGGCAGAGAGCTGCCTGCTCCAGGGCGGCGTCGAGGAATGTGAAAACGCCCTGCGGATCATCGAGGACACTGACGCCTCGTCGGATTTTTACGTTCTCGGCAATATTCAGCGGATCCGCGGGCTCGCCGCCCTCGCCGACAATGATACGGAACTTGCTGTTCACCATTTCAACCGGGCACTGACGATATTTGAGGCCGCCGAGGACCTTTTTCATACCGCTCAGATCCACTTTTTGTTGGGTGAGCATCTCGACGAACGCCACGCTGCAAGAGCGGCTAATCACCTGACGTCGGCCGAGGACATCTTCAAAAAGCTGAATTTGAAGCAGTCGGTCGAATTGGTCCACATCAAACGCTCACAACGCGATTCGTCGCCCGAGAGGCCGAGCGGCGACCGCGGCCGACGGACCAATTCGGTCGTCTCGCAACTGCTCACGGTCCGGCTAGCCGAGGCGACCGCATCGCGCGAATTACTGTTTCGCGAACTGGTGGCGGTGCTGCAGCAGGAGAGCAATGCCAAACGGATCATCGTCGCCCAGCCGAACGATCAGAAACAGCTTTATCCATTTATCACGCACGGCTACTCGCCGCAGGAGAGTAATGATCTCGTCGCCAAGCTTAATGCCGCTCAGCAAAAGGACGATGTAAAGACGTTTTCGCGAACCAAGAATGTCGCGGTAATTCCGCTCCGAAGCACGGCCGGAGCACCGGCGTATTTACTCCTAAATCCGCACTCCGGTGCCGTCCTGTCGGACGAGAGTTCGCTAAATCCGCTGTTGCGGGTGGTCGAACTGGGGATGGACGTTGTCGCTCTGCGCGAAAAGGATAAATCGCAGCCGACCGAAACTGACGCGAGCCCGTACACGTCAAACAGTCTGATGCCGGGCTTTATTCATTCGTCGCCGGCGATGACGGCACTGGTCGAGGAGGTCTATAAGATCCGCTCGTCCGACGTGACCGTGTTGGTCACGGGCGACTCGGGAACCGGTAAGGAGCTCGTTTCGAGGGCGATCCATACACTGTCGAACCGCAAGGACAAGATCTTTGTCCCGTTCAACTGCACGGCGATCCCCAAGGAACTGGCCGAGGGCCATCTGTTCGGATACAAAAAAGGTGCGTTTACCGGTGCTGTACAGGACTCGCCGGGTGTGATCAGAACGGCTGACGGCGGGACGTTGTTTCTCGATGAGGTCGGCGATCTGCCGCTCGATGTTCAGCCAAAATTGCTGCGGTTTTTGCAGGAAGGCGAGATCCAACCGCTCGGTGAAAAACGCCCGATGAAAGTCGACGTTCGCATCATCGCCGCGACCAACATGCCGCTCGAGGCAAAGGTGGCCGAGGGTTCGTTTCGCGAGGACCTATATTATCGGCTAAATGTGATCCGTTTACGTGTGCCGCCGCTCCGCGAACGCCGATCCGAGATCCCGCCGATCGTAAACTATTACATCAATCACTATTCGGCGCGATTCAGCAAGCATAACGTCACATTTACACCGCAGACGATCGACCTGCTGATGGTATGTAACTGGGAGGGCAATGTCCGCCAACTCTGCAACGAGGTGCAGCGCGTCATCGCCCGGGCTGTCGATAACGAGGTGATCACGCCCGACCATCTCTCGCCGGAACTAAAGCGAAGCGCTCAACCGTTGACGACATTTGGCGGCGGTGACAATGTCAAACCCATCGCCTCGTACGACGGCGTCTTTTCGCCATTTACTAATATCTCAACCGGCGGCACGCTCGAAGAGGCGGTTTCCGACCTCGAAATGCAGATCATCCGTGCCTCGCTGACCAAACACAATTGGAACATCTCGCGGGTCGCCAACGAACTCGGGTTGACGCGCCGCGGCCTTTACCTCAAGCTCACACGTTACGGTATCGCCAAGGCGTCGTAGGCCGCCATCAGCGGTTTCCGCCCGATTCGCTCCGTATCATCACCGCGTCGGTAATTATCTTGCCGTGCACGACCGCGATCATGCTGCCGTCGGCCGACCAATCGAACGAGAAGATACGTTCACCCGGAAATCTTCCCAGCAATTTTGGCGGACCCCCGGACAATGGCTGAGTATAGATCTCGCTTTGGTCCGCATTGATCGTCGAATAGGTGATGGCCGAACCGTCGCGCGTCCATTCGAGCGTACGGTTGATCGACGCGTCGACCGTCTGCAGGATCTCGCCGGTGTCGAGTTTCGCGATAAATAGCCGCTTGACACGTGTCGACGGGTCATCCGCATAATAGGCGACCCGGCTATTGTCGGGCGATACGTCCCAGTAATCGACGCTTTGGGCAACGATGCTACTGACGGTACCGTCCGGGCGAAGGAAGGACAGCGAGCCATTATTGCCGACGCCGTCGGACTGAAACACGACCGAGCGGTTGTCCGACAAAAGCTTGCCGCGATACGCCTGACGATCTTCGAAGTTGGTCATATAGGCGAGGTTTCGCCCTTCGAGATCGACACGCCAGAGCTGCTTGCGTCCGGTTCTCGACGACGCAAAGAGCACTGATCTGCCATCGGCCGATACCTTCGGCACCATCCAGAGTCCATCGTCCCCGCGCGTGATCTGCCGTTTATTTGTGCCGTCGGCGTCGACGATAAAGATCGATTCGACCTTATTTACGATCGAGTCGAAGACCAGACGCCCGTCTGCGGTCCACTGAACGTTGTCAAAGTTTGTCGCGCCGATCCGCAGCGGCTTAAACTCCAGCTTCGACGCGACCGCGATCGAGACGTTCGAAAACCAATCCTGCGACGTGGTCACGGCCGTCTTTCCGTCATTCGAGACCGACAGGAACATATATGACGAGTTGTCGTTGGTCACGCGTTCAAATTGCGCGGTCGACGGTGTGTACCGCCAGATCTGCCTTATTTCCGAATTAACCTCACGCAGGCACAGTAGCAGAGAGGCCTTGTCCGGCATCCAGACCGCGCTCGTGATCTGCTTATCCATTTCGGGAACGACGACGGTCTCCTTGCCGCCCGCGATCGGATACTCGACGACATAATGCAGGATCTTGCCGGGTACGTACCTGCGGACAGCGAGCAAGACGCTTGTGCTGTCGGGCGACCATTTCATCGACCAAATGCGATAGTCGCCGTTTAGTTTGGCCAGGGGGCGTTCATCGCTGCCGTCCAGCTTTTTGACGATGATCTGCGTGCCGCCGGTTTCTTCGCTTTTGGATAGGCCGTATCGGCCGTCTGGCGAAATGACGCGCGGCAGCGACACAATGTGTGCTGCCGGGCCGCCGAGCAACGCGACGCGAAAATAGCCGTTTTGCGACTCGACCGGCGAATTGTCGACCGAATATTCGACGTATTCGCTGTCCGCCGTAAAGCCGTAAAAGTAAAAACTGGCCGACATGCGCGGCGTGAGCAGTCTCGAACTGCCGGTCGATATCTGTTGGAGCGTTATCGCCGCTCCGTCTGCCTCGGAGCTCACGTAGATCATGTACTTGCCATCGGGAGAGATGGTCGCTCCGTCGGCGTTGCCGAGCGTTGTCAGCTTGGTGATCTTGACGTTGTCAAACGCAAAACTGCCGCTGCGTCCCGCCTGCCGGTACATCACGCCGAGAGCCGTCGCCGCCATCAGAGCCACCGCCGAAGTCGCGAGAGCGAACTTATGACGGCGCAGCCAACCGCTCGGTGCGGCCGCCGGTGGGCTTGATATCAGTTCGCCGGCCGCGGGGCTCGTTGAGACTTGATCGTCCTGTTCGACGATCTCCTCTAAAACCACCTCGGTCGACGTTTCCCTGAGCACCACCGGCGCTCGGTCGTCCGCGACCTCGCGGACCGCCGCGACAAAGCTGTATCCGCGCCGCGGGATCGTCCGGATGTACAGGCTCTCATCGGGGTTTTCGCCGAGGATCTGGCGGAGAGCTGAGATACCTTTTTTCAGGTTTGATTGTTCGACAAATGTGCCGTCCCACACCTTATCGAGCAGATCATCGTGGCTGAGCACGTCGCCCTCGTTCTGAACCAGCACCAGCAGCAGGTCGAAAACGCGCGGAGATATCTGGGCCGGCACGCCATTTTTTAATAATTGACGTCTTCTGGCGTCGAGCCGAAACTCGCCAAACTCAAAAAATCTTGTTGCGCCTTGCATCTAAGCTGTTTACTTACAACGACTTCACCGTAAATTCACCGTTTTTCACCGCAATTGAAAATTGATTTCACTGTTAAGTTACCGAAATTTTCACCGATTGGCAACGACATTCACCCGGGCATCGGCGAGACTCCAAACATCGGCGAAAGATACGGCGATCCGGAAGGGGAAATTTGAATGATCAGAAGAATACGGCGGGTGACGATCACAACCCGGACAAGAGAGATACAGATCGCACATCCGAGTCCGGATACCGTCGAGAACCATCCGGACGACGCAGCCGAAGTGACCTGTCCGGTATGTCACACGCCAATGCGAGTGCTCGCCCCGACGGTGCAATCGGCGATCGAGGTTTCCGCGGACAGCGGCGGCCCGGAAACAGAGGAGAACTAATAATGACCGACACAATGAACTCTATATATCTTATTTTCCTGATGCGGAGCCTGACGCCGCGTCGTCCGTCAAAGGGCGTTTTGAAACTCGCGGTGCTGCTAAAACGCGAAGCTGCACGCCACGCGGCCGAGGCCGACCAGCAATTTGAAATCGCATCCGCCGCCGGCCTGTCGCTGGCAAATGCCGCGAGCCCCGCCAGCCGAATGAATCTCTTGGAGATCGCGATCTGGCATTACACCAATGCCGCATCGAGCTACGAACGCGCCGCCGCACGCTACGCCGAGGCCGGATGCCTCGAGACGGCCAAACGCCGCGAATTTAACCGAAACGCAAAACTATTTGCCACACGGGCGTCCGCATCGGCCGCCGCCATTGGGGCACTGAGATCAACCATTAACTAGAAAAGGAGAGCAAACAAAATGAACAGCCAAAACAGACTCAACACAATTTTCATCATCATCGCTTCGCTCGCTATGGTTATCGCCTGCAGCGGCGGCGACCAACAGGCCGAGGCCAACAAGATCGTCGACGAGGCGAACAAAAAAATCGACGAGGCAACTGCCCTGATCAAATCGACCGAGGCGCAAAATCAGGTGCTCTTTGGAGCGAATATCCAGACCGTGCCGCAACTCGTCGCCTACAAAGACCGGATGCGTAGCACAGCAAAACAGGTCGTCGACAATTACGAAAAAGCCGGCGAAATGCTCAAGGACGTATCGAAAAAATTTGACGACGCGTCGCGTCTTAACGTTAGCGACAAATATAAGGAGTACGTCAAGCTCAAATCTGACGAGTTTGCAAAACGTGCCGAGGCCGCACTACTGCGTAAGGGCAACGCCCAGGCGTTCATCGAGATCGATTCGCCGCGGACGATGACCCAGAAATTTGACGAGAATAACGACAAATTCGAGAAAAAAGTAAAAGAGGCCGATGATGTCGCCGAAAAAGCCAAAAAGATCGAAACCGAAAACAAGGACCTTTTTAAGACGAAATAGCGTCCGGCAACCCTGTCATCAACTGTAAAAAATACCGAGGAGTCAATAATGAAAACCAGATCTGATCTACGACCGAGCACATTTTCGATATTCGCGATCGCCGCGTTTGTCATCGCATTAAGTATTCAGGCATTTGCCGGGGTTATGTACCCGCGGCTCGTTAGCCGAAACGCGGCCGGAGCGGCGGGGAACGCTGGTGCGTCAAACATAGCTGTCAGCGCCGACGGCCGCTTCGCCGCATTCGACAGCAAGGCGAGTGACCTCGTCGCCGGCCTTGCCGACACCAATAGCGCATTCGACGTTTTCCTCTACGACTCGAGCACCGACTCGATCCGCTGCCTTAGCAAAAACATCGCCGGTACATCGACCGGAGACGGATTTTCATTTTATCCGGTAATTTCGCCGGACGGACGCTGGGTCGTGTTTCGCAGTGCGGCGACAAACCTGGTCGCGGGCGATACAAATGGGTTTGAAGATGTTTTTCGATACGATACGCTGACTAATCAGATCGTGATGGTCAGCCAGGTCGGCGGGAATGGCGGCAACGGCAATTCGGGAGTCAATTTTGGCCAATACAAACCGTTCGACATCAGCGACGACGGGCGCTATGTGGCATTTATCAGCCTTGCGACCAATCTGACGTTCCTGCCGGACACAAATAACGCGTCCGACATCTTTGTCCGCGACATGCAACTCGGGGTCACCGGCCTGATCTCGACAAACGCCGCCGGCACCGCCGCAACGTCAAACCCGATCGGCGTCCAATTAAACAGTGTGGATGTAAACTTGAGCGGCGACGGCAAGTATCTTTCGTTTCAGAGCGCCGGCGACAATCTGGTATCCGGTGTGACGGACGGCAACCTGCGCTATGACATTTTTGTCAAAAATCTGCAGACCAATCGGACGCGATGTGTCACTATGAGCCGAAACCCGTTGTTTCCCGGATACACGGCAAATGACGGCGGCTTTGGCCCCGTTATGAACCGTGCGGGTACGCGTATCGTCTATTCGAGTTTCTCGGTGGACATAGCATTGCCGGACACCACCGCGGGACGCGATATATTTGTCTACGACATTGGGCTGAATTCAAATTTTCTCGTCAGTATCAATAGTGCGGGCACGGCGGGTGGAAACGCGGATTCCGGCGGCGGAAATTTAGAGAGCGCCATTGGCAGTATCACCGCGGACGGCCGTTATGTTGTGTTCGAGAGCAGAGCGTCCGATCTCGACGCGGCTGTGACCGACACAGCTACACAGTCCGACGTATTTCGACGCGATCTCGCAAACGGCGTGACAGAGATGGTCTCCGTCACACCTGCCGGAACTAGCCCCGGAAACAGCGGCTCTTTTCAAGGAGCCAAGGGCGGGGCGATCAGTAACGACGGCAGATTTATCACATTTGTGAGTAACGCGTCCTCACTACTGACGGAGAACTATGCCTTTGACAATAACGCCCACGCGTACGTACGAGATATGCGTCTGTCCAATACGTTTACGATCGGTTCCAACATCTCGGGGCCGACATTTGCCAATAATTCGGATTTTGCACCGATAATTTCGCGAAATGGCAAGGCGATCTACGCAGCGTCCCTCGCGTCAAATCTAACGACGAATCCGGACACTAACGCCGACGTCGATATTTTCCGGACACAACTGACGGTCGCACCGATGGCGATCTCCGATTATGACGGCGATGGCACGACCGATTTTGTCGTGTTTCGGCCGACCTCAGGGTTCTGGTACATGATCCCGAATTCGCTGCAGTACACCGCCGGAGCGATCCCGTGGGGAGCGGGCGGCGACAAGATAATTTCGGCGGATTTCTCAGGCGATCGGCGGGCAGATTACACGGTCTATCGCCCGGCGACCGGCACGTGGTATACCATAGACACTGCTAATTTCAATGCGACTATCACGCCCTTCGGTATTGCCTCCGACATTCCGATGCCCGGCGACTATGACGGCGACGGCAAGGCAGATATTGCGGTCTATCGCCCGGCGACCGGCACGTGGTATATCCGGCGAAGTTCGGACGGACAAGTCCAATATGTACCGTTCGGGACAAATGGCGACATTCCGGTGTCGGCTGATCTCGACGGCGACGGCAGGGTGGACACCGCGGTTTTTCGTCCGTCCGACGGCAACTGGTACTGGCTGCAGAGCACCAACGGACAGTTTCGCTCGGCACACTTTGGCCAGGCGGGCGACAAACCGGTCGCCGCCGACTATGACAGCGACGGCAAAACCGATCTCGCCGTCTATCGGGCAGGTGTTTGGTACATACTCGAGAGTCGGACCGGCAATTTCCGCTCGGCCGCGTTTGGGCTAGCAACCGACGTTCCCGTCCCGGGCAGTTATGATGGCGACGGCAAAGCGGACATCGCCGTTTGGCGTCCGTCGGACGGCAACTGGTACATACTGCAGAGCACCGACGGTGCCCTCAGGACGTTCCACTTTGGCCAGACGGGCGACATCCCGGCGGCTGCACCGCTTGGTCAATAGGCTGTAGAAACGACGTGTCGGCCGGTATTTCACGCAGAGAGTGCGGCAAATACCGGCCGACACGTCACATTTTCGATCATCTCAAACGCATATTCGGCCCGGACGCCGGCCGTCAAACCGCTATGACACGATCGATCCCAGTCCTGCTCGCTATCACGGGTATTCTTCTCACCATGGTACTCGGCGGCGGCGGCGGCAAGATTGACTAAGTTAAGCTAAATGCTACCAGCAATGCTTGGGTCGTGACAGCCGGCATCAGGCCCGAATACGGCGGGCCGATCCATATGTGGGTGTCGAGCAAGTTCGTCTGGGAAAAAGACAAGCAGGGCAATTACAAGCTGGTCTTTCCCGAACTGCTCGAACGGGTCACAAAATAACCGCGAGAGTTATCAGATCTCTTTGCATCCCTCGTCATACCAACGCGAGAGCGAACGTTTTCGCTTGAGGTCCTTATAGACCACCACGGTCACGGTATGCGGTTTTTTGACGCCCTCGCGGACGGACATACAGACGCGGTAATTCAGCCCGGCGACGACCTGAACCTCGGCTTTTTCGATCTTGACCAGCTTGACCAATCTGCCGGTTTTCTGCGATTGCGTGCGGATCGCGAACGCCGCTGCTTTCTTCACCTCATTGTCCGTGACCGACGCGTCACCGTATCCGCCGGTGATCTGTTGGGCCCTAACGCCTGACGCGGCGGCCGAAATGCCGAAAACGACGGTGACTAGTAAAAGAGAAATACGTATCTGTTTTTTCATTTTTATTTTTAGTTTATGCCGGCTTTCATGCACCGGTCAAAGTTCTGAGATCTGCCACTATCGCGGGCAGTTCGTCGACAAGGCGATCGACTTCCGCGTCCGTGTTATACCTGCCGAGCGAGAACCGTATCGCACCCATTGCGCGTTCGAACGGTACGTTCATTGATTGTAGAACGCCCGAGCGGGACGCCGCTTGCGTATGACACGCCGAACCGGTCGAAACGCATATGCCCGCGGCGTCGAGGCGGTCCATCAGCATCTCGCCGTTGACGCCGGCGAACGATATAGACGACGTGTTCGGCAGCCGTCTTGCGGGGTCGGCGGTTCCATTTAGATGAGAATTTGGAATCTTGTTCAAAATTTCGTATTCGAGATGGTCGCGCAACGCCCCGACGCGTTTCATCGGGACCAGATCCGCGGCGAGTCTCGCCGCTGCCCCGAGCCCGACTATTTGATGCACGGCCTCGGTGCCCGAACGCCTTCCTCGTTCCTGCCCGCCGCCGACAACTACCGGCGGGAGATTGACCCCGTCGCGAATATATAGTGCCCCGATGCCCTTCGGTCCGTAAAATTTATGACCCGCGAGCGAGAATAGGTCGATACGGGTATTTTTCAGGTCGATCGGGATCTTGCCGACGGCGTTCACGCCATCGACGTGAAACAGTGCATTCGACCGTTGTTTGATGATCTCGGCGATCTCGGCGACCGGAAAAATAATACCGGTCTCGTTGTTAGCGAGCATCAGCGAAACGACGCGCGTCCGCTCGTTGAGCGACGTTTTGAGCGTTTCGATGTCGAGCGCGCCGCTCTCGTCCACCTCGACCCGCGTCACCCGGCAGCCGCGGCCCTCGAGCAGGCCGAACACCTTGCTGACCGCGCCGTGTTCGATCGTCGACGTGATCAAGTGCGGCCCTTCGGCCGGATCTCCCGCCGCCCCGAGTATCGCCCAGTTGTCAGACTCGCTGCCGGTGGCGGTAAAAATTATCTCGTCGGCACGTGCCGCCCCGACGAGAGCGGCGACGTCCAAGCGTGCCTCGTCAACCGCAAATTTGGCACGCCGCCCGGCCGAGTGGGCGGACGACGGGTTGCCGTATTCACCCTCAAGATACGGCAGCATTGCAGCGATCACCTCGGGTGCGATCCGTGTCGTGGCGTTGTTGTCAAAGTAGATCATCTTTGTAAATTGTTACGTTCACGCTGATTATGTCAAACTCGTATTCACAATTTCGCGCGGACGAATTACAATGTTCCTTAACGTGAAAGCAATACTCAGCATTACCGACCCGACCGGCAGATCGTGGGAGATGGGTGTCAACGACGGCGAGACCTACACTATCGGCCGGGCAAATGACAATCACATCGTACTCAACGACCGCCGCGTTTCCCGCAAACACGCGTTTATCGAATCGGCAAACGGCCAGTTTATCCTCGTCGACGGCATCCGCGAAAACGGCGAGATCGTCCGCAGCGTGAATCGTGTTTTCGTTAACGCCCGCCCGCAGTTCGAAAAGGTGCTCGAAACCGGCGACTCTATCTTGATCGGCGAGAGCACGATATCGTTCAGGTTGTTGCCGCCGCCTGTCGCCGCTCCGTCCGGCAGCGGTAATATTCACGCGAGCCCGACCGAGCAATACGCTCCAAAGTCCACACCGTCCGCAACGCCGATGGACATCAGGTACGACGATGCACCGCTCGGGCAGACGATGGTCCAAATTTCGGCGCACGAGATCATCGGTCAGCATTCGGGTGTGTCGATCGAATCCGCGATCGCAACGCCCGAGGAGATCAAGGACCTTAGGCGAAAGGCACGTATGCTCGAACTGCTCTATGAGATGAGCAAAACGCTTGGCACGGTTTTTGACTTAAAAGAAATATTTGAAAAGGCGACCGATCTGATCTTTCGCGGTACGCCGGCCGATCGTGTCATCGCGTTGCTCGCGGATGAGACCGTCGATGGCAAGATCATCGACTATAGCCTGTTTCAGATTGGGGCTCGAACACGGGATGCCAACATTGAAAAATTGACCGATTCGATGACAGTCAGCCGGACCATCACGCAAAAAGTTATGCGTGAAAAGGTGGCTCTGCTGTCTCAGGATGCGAGGACGGACGCGGCGTTTTCGGGTGCCGAGTCGATCGTCTCGCAGGGCGTGCGATCGACCATTTGTGCACCTCTGGTGACGGAATCAAATGTTCACGGCGTCGTCTACGCCGACCGCCTCGACCCGTTTGCGGCGTTTTCGTCGGACGATCTGGCGTTGATCAGTGCGGTCGCCGCTCAGACGGCCGTCACGGTCGAGGCGGTCAAGGCACATAAACGCCTCGCTCGCGAGGAGGTTGCGAGGGCAAATTACAGCCGCTTTATGCCCGAGTATGTGGTTAAGCAGCTGCTTGAAAATCCGGACTCGTTCCGACTCGGCGGGGCAAACCAGGTGATCACCGTTCTGTTTGCGGATATTCGCGGGTTTACGTCGATGTCCGAGCACGAAAAGCCCGAAAAGGTGGTCGGGCTGCTCAACCGCTATTTTACGGCGATGTCGGAGATCATTTTCGCCCACGGCGGAACGCTTGACAAGTATATCGGCGATGGGCTGATGGCTCTGTTTGGGGCACCGACGGCGACGCCGAATGACCCGGCCAATGCCGTCAAGGCGGCCGTCGCCATGCAAAGGAGGCTGATCTCGCTGAACGACGAACTCCGTATTGCGGGCTATTCATCGATCAGCGTCGGCATCGGCCTTCATACGGGTGAGGCGACGATCGGCTACATCGGGTCCGAGCAGCGTTCCGAGTATACGGCGATCGGGGACACGGTCAACGTTGCATCGAGGCTCGAGAGTTCGGCACGCGGCGGACAGGTTTTGATAACCGAGGCAACCGCCAAGGCTGCAGGCGGCATCTTTCCGATGACGCAGCTTGAGCCGATACCGGTCAAGAACCGGCTCCAGGTGATCAATTTGTTTGAGTTGAATTGGGCGTAATTTCAGTTGGTAGAGTGAAGCAAAGAGGATTATAATTTTGACCAGCGAAACCAGAAGAGATCAAAAATGCTAAAGATATCATCCCTCAAAAAACTGGTTACCGACTCGATGGCGATCGATCTCGGCACCGCCAATACCATCATCGCCGTCAAGGGCCGCGGTGTCGTGCTCGATGAACCGTCGCTCGTTGCGATCAACGAGATGACCGAGGAGATCGTCGCCTTTGGCCAGGAGGCAGCCGATATGTCGGGCCGCGAGGGCCGCGATGTCGTCGTCAAAGCACC
Organism: Chloracidobacterium sp.; assembly: GCA_043788335.1. GTDB lineage: Bacteria > Acidobacteriota > Blastocatellia > Pyrinomonadales > Pyrinomonadaceae > OLB17. The sequence continues at coordinate 61,813 of JAYVUD010000313.1, forward strand.
GCTCATCGGCGGCGTGGTCGCCGATTTTGAACGAACCAAAAAGATGCTCGCCCATTTTGTCAAAAAGGCGAAAACCGGCGGTTCTAATATTTCTATCCAGGCCGTAATGAGTCTCGTCTCCGACGTGACGCACGTCGAACAGCGTGCTCTGCTAAATGCCGCGGATGACGCCGGTATCGGCAAGGTCTTTATGATGGAAGAGGGCCTCGCGGCCGCGTTCGGTGCGGGCGTTTTGCCGACAGATAAGCGTGCATCGGCGCTCGTCGATATCGGCTCAGGCACGACCAATATCGCAATCATCGCCAAGGGGGCGATCGTCCATTCGACCTCTGATAGGTACGGCAGCAACAATATCAATGAGGCGCTCGCGACCCATCTCAGGCGACACCGCGGCCTACAGGTCGGCGACGAGACAACCGAGCTGCTCAAGACCAAGTTTTCATCGACCTATCTGCCCGAGGATATCTCCATTGCGATGGAGGTTCGCGGCCGCGACGTCCAGACGGGCAGCCCGGCGGCGGTCGAGGTCACATCGGGTGAGATGTACGCGATCGTCGAGGCTATCGTTCGCCGCATCGCACTCCGCATCAAAGATACACTATCAGAGCTTCGCCCCGAGGTCGCTGCCGACATCTACGATCGCGGCGTCATCCTGACCGGCGGCGGGGCTCTGCTCGAGGGTATCGACCAGTATCTCCGGGCGTTCATCAATTTGCCTGTGACCATTGCCGACGAACCCCGATACGCCACCGTTAACGGCCTCGTCCGGATGTTCGAAGACCCAAAACTCCTCGAACGCGTCGCCCGCAACGAACTCAGCGTCCTCCAAAACGCCGAAGTCCCGTTCGAGATCTAAGACTCGGCCCCGCCAGCGTCGAAGGTCGCCCGCCACACGCGTCAACGGGCGAGTTCATCGGGCATTTGTTCGGTATCCTGGGTATATCTTCGCCATCAGTGTCGTTTCGAACGAGCCCGCCCGCCGAAACTGTTATTAATGTCGGATCGCCGATGTATGTTATTCTTATTGGCGTAAAAGCCAGCGTAATTCGACCGTAAACCATTTTGGCAGATGCAGTTTAGCGAGTACATTCCGACAATTAACGGCCTGCGAAATGTCATTGACATCGCTCTCGTCTTTGTCATCGTGTACGTCGTGCTAAAGCTGCTCCGCGGGACGCGTGCAGTACCGACGGTGGTCGGAATGGTGCTGCTCGGATTGCTCTACTGGGCCGCGTCGACCGAGGGGTTGACGACGCTCGAATTTGTGCTCCGCTATGCGGTCGTCTATATCGGTATCGCGATCATCGTGCTTTTCCAATCCGAGATCCGGCAGGCGCTCATCTACTTTGCCAATCGGTTGCGGTTCCCGATGTTAAAGCGGCAGCGTGGGCAGTTTGGCGGCAGCGTGTATGACGAGATCGTGCTCGCCGTGACGACGCTGGCGTCTGAAAAGACCGGAGCCCTGATCGTCATCGAGCGAAATATCGGCCTCAGAAATTTCATCGACGCCGGCGTCCAACTCGACGCACGCCTGAGCTACGATCTGCTCGTGACCATATTCAACCCGACGACACCGCTGCACGACGGGGCCGTAATCATCCAGAACGAAAAGCTCGCGGCCGCGTCCGTGTTTCTGCCGCTGACCAAAAACCCCGAGATCTCACGCGAACTCGGCACGCGACACCGTGCCGCGATCGGCATTACCGAGGGCAGCGATGCCATTTCGCTCGTCGTCTCCGAGGAAACCGGCTTGATCACCTACGTCGAGGCGGGCGAGGTCCGGCGAAATCTCGACACGACCGCTCTCCGCCGTCTGCTGCTCGATGCGATGGAGGTGCCGTTTGTCGAATCGCTGAGCAATGCCACCAGAGCTCGCAAAGAGTCGGACACGGAGGTCACGATCAGTTAAGCAGGTTAGTTTATGTCGATAAGTGCCGGAAAGATCAGTTCGAAGGAGCCCCGACAGCGGCGGTTCATTAAGAATATCCTTCGCAAGATATTTCTCGACGACTGGCTGCTCAAGTTGCTCGCTCTCGCGATCACGCTCGGGCTCTGGCTCGGCGTGACCGGCCTTACGACAAGATCGACGAAACGCCTGACCGTCCAGCTCGTTACCAACGTCGCAAATAACGTCAAGATCACCAATACTCCCGATGCCGAGATCGACATCGTCGTCAGCGGTGACGAACGCAAGATCAAACAGATGTCCGGTGCCAACCTGGTTGCGTCACTCGATCTTTCAGACGTGCCGCCCGGCGATCGGATCGTTTCGCTTTCGCCGGAGAATGTCTACGTCTCGGGCCTCCCCGAGGGTATCAAACTCGACGAGGTGCCGACCCGCCGCATCGCCGTCCGCATCGAGCTCGTGGAGGAGGTCGATCTGACGGTCGTCGCCGATCTGCAGGGAAAGCCGGCGGCAGGATTCGAGGTTTACGGCGAATCGGTCATCACACCGCAGCGGATACGGGTTCGCGGCCCGGTCAGCAGCCTGAGATCGATCGAATCGCTCACGACCGATCCCATCGTTCTGGATGGTCGAAAGGCCGATTTTACCGAACGTCAGGTCCGGGTTAAGTTTCCCGCCGATGTAATGGCATCCGACACAGTTGTCAGCGTGTCGGTACGGATCGGCGAAGATCGGGTGGAAAAAACGCTGACGGTGCCCGTCGCCGGTGCCGCGGGCAAAAAAGCGGTTTTGACGCTCTACGGCCCGAAATCAGTCCTCGACACGATCCGGCCGGAGACGATCAAGGTGGAAATGCTCAAAACGGACGGCGGCCAGGACATCCCGCACGCGGCCTTGCCCGCCGATCTGCAGGAAACCGTCGAGGTCAAACGCATCAAGCTTGCCGGTTAGCAGATCACATCGCTAGACCGCGCCCGGCCAGAAACCGTTTGATATCGGTCCGCATATCCTGCGATATCTCATGTTTGGCAACGTATTGTTTTGACGTGTAATTTGGCAGGCGGGCGGCGAGCTGACGGTCGTACTCGGCAAACTTTTCCTGCGTGTAAAATTCGTCATCATCACCGTACAGATACAGCGTATCGGCACTCAATGGCTTGTACAGCTCGCTCGTTTCCAGATCGCCGGGGACGCCGCCGCAGACGCCGACGATGCCGCAAACTGCGTCCGGGTACGTCAGAGCGAACCGGAAATTGAGGGCACACGCCTGCGAAAAACCATACAGGTAAACACGTGCCGGATCGATGGTGCCGTCGCCGCCGAGTTTTCCGATGACGTCCAGCAAAAACTTGTGGTGGAGCATCACGTACTCCTCGGGCCGAATGTCGGTCAGCCATCCGTAGCCGATGCGGTACCCATCTTTCGTCTGACGATAATGCTGGTGCGGAGCCTGAACCGACGCGATCACCCAGTCCTTAGGTGCAACGAGTTTCGCCTCGCGCATCATATAGTTTTTGTGCGCGCCATAGCCGTGCACGGCTATCAAGAGCGGCGCCGGCGTGGCCGCCGCCGCGGGCACTAACAGGTCGTAGTAAAGGTTGATCTCGGCTTTCAGCGTGAGATCGGTCCGTGTTTCGTTTTGCACCATAGATTGAGGCGATCGTGCCGCAGCATCTGATCTAATAACTGTTACAATATTGGCATTTATGACGAGATTTTTCGAACCGATCGACCGTTTGGCTGGTGCCCACGACGAGACGGGCATGGCCCGCTGGCTCGACCGGACGGCATTTATATTCGTAACGCTCATGGTCGTGACGTGCCCGCATTCGATCGCTGCGTCGGAGACGTCATGGGTCATCGCTCTCGTGGCAACGATCGCAAGGTATGTGGTCGGGCCGCGGCGAAAATTCAAATTTCGCCCGCTCGATATCGCGATCTGGGCGTTTTTTGGTTGGTCGGTGGTCTCGGCCGCTGTTTCGTATTCGCCGGCTATCTCTCTCGATATGCTGCGTAATGTCGGCTTGTTTCTGGTCTACTTTCTGGCGGGCGCGAACGTCCGAAACCTGCGTGCCGCGTATTTCCTGGCTTTTGCACTGTTCTTTTCCTGCATGGTCAACGTCGTCAAAACACCGATCGAGCGGATCGTCGGCCGCGGCGTCGAGATCAGCGGCGTTCGCCCCGACGGACCACTGGGAAAAGCACTGCTGGCCGACGGTGACGCGATATTGAAGGTCAGCGGCAAAAAGGTCACCGATCCCGCCGTTTTGGCCGCTGAACTCGGTTCGGCTGACGTCGTTAAGATATCGATGTACCGCCCCGGGCCGGAACTTTACGAGACGCGTGAGATCAAGCGAGCCGATCTGCTGCCGGGTTTGACCGTCAATGAACAACTCGGGATATCGGGTTGGGGCCCGGACCATTACTGGCGGGCGATGGGTTTTTTTAATCATTGGACTACCTATTCCGAAGCTCTGCAACTTATCGGGTCGATGGTTTTCGGTTTGCTCGTGGCATCGCTGTTTTACAGAAAGGGAACCGAGGATCGCGATCAGCCGGAGAGCGGCATTGTCGCGTCGTTCACACGGTTTGTTTCGTCGCGGCCGTTTATGGCAGTTTGCTTTGCGGGCATTTGCATCGCGATGCTGATGACCGTTACGCGTGCGTCCGAGGTCTCACTGCTCATATCGGGGCTCGTTATCGTATCACTATCTGCCAGCCGAAAACTGCTGATAGCAGCCGTCATCGTTGCCGTACCCGTTGCTCTCGTCGGCTTTGTTTTGCTCAAACAGTCGCGGCCGACCGGCGACGAGGCCTATCGGCAGATGATGTGGCGCGACGGCTACCGGTTGATGACCGACAGGCCGCGAAATTTCATTTTCGGCATCGGAATGGACTCGGTGAAAGAGCACTGGCGCGATTGGGGAATGTTCGAAAACGGCCTGCAGCCGATCGGACATTTTCACTCAACGCCGGTTCAGATCGCCGTCGAACGCGGCCTGCCCGCCCTGTTGCTGTGGATGCTGCTCCTCGCCGTTTACGCCCGGATGCTGTGGCGGGCGTTGCGTTCCGCAAAAGAGCTCGACTGGCGAACGGCCGGCATTTTGCTCGGATGTCTCGGCGGCGCGATCGGATTTGTGACGAGCGGAATGGTGCACAACAATCTCGGCGACGGCGAAGTCGCGATGATTTTTTACCTGATGATGGGCATGGGCGTGACGACCACCGAACTTTCTGATGAAAATTTGCGTATCCAATCTCGAACGTCCTAACCGGAGATCTCTTCATGAATCGACCAAATACTAAGATCACAGCTGCCTTTTTACTAATCTTCTCGTTCTTTTTAACCTCGCTGCCGACGGCCGCCTTTGCCCAAACTGCTGCCGCGACGGCGACGGCCGCGACCGACTATTCTAAACAATTACAGGCGATCGAAGACAAGACGGAAGCCCGCCGCAAAGAACTCGGCATTCCGGGAATGTCGCTCGTCATCGTCAAAGATGACCGTATCATTTACCTCAAAGGCCTCGGCTACAAGGACTATGAAAAGCAGATCGCTGTGACGCCCGATACCGAGTTTGCGATCGGTTCGGCGACCAAGGCATTTACGGCTCTATCGGTGCTGATGTCGATGGACGAGGGCAAACTCTCGCTCGACGATTCGCCGAAAAAGGCACTGCCGTATTTCAAGATGTACGATCCGGAAACGGATAAAAACATCACGATCCGCGACCTGCTGAGCCACCGCTCGGGCCTCAACCGCACCGATCTCGCGATGATAACCGGCAAACTCAACCGGGCCGAACTGATCCAGGTCGCCGCTCAAGCCAAACCGACCGCCAAACTTGGCGAAAAATTTCAGTATCAAAACATCATGTTCGCGGCGGCCGGCGAGATCGTCGCTAACGTCCAGAAAATGCCTTGGGAAAAGTTTGTTCCGAACCGCATCTTCAAACCACTCGGCATGAAAAACTCGACGATGTCGATCGCCGAAATGGTCAAGCAGAGGGATTATTCGTTTGGCTACAGCTACAATTTTGACACCAAGGTGACCGAACGGACGCCTTTCCGCGAGATCACGTCGAGTGCACCGGCCGGGTCGATCAATTCCAGTGCCCGCGATATGGCCGAGTGGCTGCGGTTCGTCCTTAACGGCGGAACGGTCAATGGCAAACGGCTCGTTTCCGAAAAGGGCTTTGACGAATGGCTCAAACCCCAAATGAAGGTCGCGGGCACCGTCAGCTATGGATTTGGCTGGTTTCTGCAAACCTGGAACGGCCTCAAGGTCGTCCAACACGGCGGCAATATCGACGGTTTTAACTCAATGGTCGCCATGATCCCGGAAAAAAAGATCGGGTTCGTGATGCTGACCAACGTCTCTGCCTCGCCGCTTGGCAACGAACTAATGTCGTCCGTCTGGGAAAACCTGATCGAGCTGCCGAAAACGGACGGTAAAAACAAACTGACCGCCGAGGCGATGCAGAAACTGGCCGGCAAGTACAGGTTCGATGCCGCCATGATGGATTTCGAAGTCAAGATCGACGGCGACAAGCTGGTAATGGTCGTTCCGGGCCAACCCCCATACACGCTTGAGCAAACGGCTCCTCGCCATTTTAAGATGCTCGGTGCACCGGACGGTTTTGCCGTCAAATTTAACCCCGAGCAGGGCGACGCGACCGAGTTGTATCTGCAGCAGCCGCAGGGAAATTACACTTTGCCGCGGATAAATGCGGACGGCGCGGTTTCACAAAAACCGCCAGCCCCGACTGGAAATGTGACCGCCGGCGCAAAAGAACTCGTTGGCGTATACGCGATGCCGAGCGGCGGCGGGACAATCGAGATCACCGAGACGGGCGGTACGGTGACGTTTAACATCGCCGGCCAGCAGCCCTATACGTTGATCGAAAAGGCCAAAGACACGTACGCGATGTCGCCGCTCCCGGACGCATACTCGGTCAAGGCAAAACGCGATGCCGCCGGCAAATTGATCGGCGTCGTTACGTCGCAGCCTGAGGGCGATTTCGAATTCAAGCGCGTTGACGGGCCCGTTTCGCCGAAGCCGAAAATGACGGTCGACGAGCTTATGAAAAAGTCGATCGACGCCGTCGGCGGCGAGGCCAACTGGCGGAAGATAAGCTCGCGCGTGACCGAAGCCGATATCGATCTCGAAAATCAAGGTGTTCAGGGCAAGGTAAAAGAATATTCGAAAGCCCCAAACAGGTCGGCGTCCGAAACGACGCTGATCGCCCTCGGCAAAACTATCGGGACGGGATGGGAATTTTTTGACGGAATAAACGGACAGCAGAGCTATTCGTTCGCACCGGTCGAGAAATATTCGGGCAAACGGCTCGAAGACGTTCGTCTCGGCGCCGACTTTTACGCGCCGCTCGATTGGAAGATCAATTATAAGAAGCTCGAGATGGCCGGAACCGCCAAGGTCGGTGACGAAGATGCGTACGTTGTCTCGTTCGTGCCCGAAAAAGGTTCGGCGTTCAAGGAGTATTACTCGACCAAGACCTTTTTGCTGCTCAAACGCGAGGGCGAATTTACATCGAGCACGAGCCAGCAGCAGATCCCGTTCACCATCACATTTTCCGACTACCGCGATGTCGACGGCATCAAACTGCCGTTTAGGTCGGAGAACTACAACGCCGGCAATGGCAACGTTGTGACGCTCGTGCGATCGGTCAAGCACAATGTGCCGATCGCCGATAACGTCTTTGCCCCGCGGCCGTCGAAATAACCGCCGTTTGATCAAATAAACGAGGGTGTCTGAAAAGTCGGACGAACAGGAAATCTACTACATAGGCACATAGGGAACATAGGAAAGAGAGATCGGGAGCTCTAATTCGTTGTTAGTGT